>NZ_JAHKKC010000040.1:0-20449 GCF_020496585.1 Alcaligenes sp. 13f | reverse complement strand
GGCTGGGCCAGTTTAGGCTACTTCAGGCAGGATTTCGGTTACGTAGGTATGACGGATGCTGCGTTCGCGGCGGGGGTCATACAGTTCCATGGTGAACTGGGTAGCAGGGCGAATGCCACCAATGGCACCCACGGTACCGCAGGTCATGCCAAAGCCTTCAGGCATGGTGGTGGACTGGAAGTAGCCTTCGATCAGCTCCAGCGGGTTCTTCAGGGTGGACAAGGGACCATCCTGGTACAGGACTTCCTTGCCGTCTTCCTGAATGTAGGCGCGGATGATCAGTTCGTCCCAGTAGTCGGCCACATCGCTGAACAACCAGGCTTCGCGGGCAACGGGCTTGGCGCAGATCTGCTTGGACAGGGCCACGCTGTGGGCTTCCAGCACGCGGTCCGTGTGGTCCGAGGCCAGGCTGACCAGCAGGCGGCCCTGGTGGTTGAACACAAACACTTCGGTCTCGCCGGACGAACCGGAGCCCACGACCTGGATGTCGGCATCCTGGATCATCTGGTTGGCGGCGATGCGGTAGTACAAAGGCACCGAGCTAGGGCGTGGTACGCCCAGTTCGGCCAGCTCTTCAATGTGGTGCTCGATGGCAGCCAGATCGCGGCCAGCCCAGCCGGCCACGATGCAGTGCTGCAAATCAGCTTCGATGATTTCAGTGTGGGTGGCCTGGGCCAGTTCAAAGGTCAAACGCATAGCAGTACTCGTTTACTCAAAGACAGATTGGGATTAACCGAACAGGCGTGGCAGCCACAAAGCCAGATCCGGGAAGATAGCCAGCAGGCCCACCATGGCCAGCAGCATGATCACAAAGGGCAGGCTGCCAATCATGACGTCATTCATGCTGCCGCTCTTGCGCAGGCTCTGGACCACAAACAGGTTCAGACCAACAGGCGGAGTGATCAGCGCCACTTCCACCAGAATGATGATGGCAATACCCAGCCACACCGGATCAAAGCCCAGGGCGATCATGATGGGAGCCACGATAGGGATGGTGGTGATCATCATGGACAGGGTTTCCATGAAGCAGCCCAGCACCAGGTAGAACACCACAATGATCAGCAGCATGACCATGGGCGAGACACCCAGGCCCGTGATGGCATCGGTCAGTGCGTTGGTCAGGCCGGTGGCGGCCATGACAAAGTTCAGGAAGGCCGAACCGATCACGATCAGCATGATCATGGCGGTGGCTTTCATGGTGCCTTCCAGCACTTCCTTGATCATGTTCCAGCTCATACGGCCCGAGAAGGCAGCCAGAATCAAGGCACCGACCACACCCAGGGCAGCAGCCTCCGTTGGGGTGGCAATACCGGCATAAATCGAGCCCACGACCAGCAGGAAAATACCCAGTGGTGGAACCAGGTGCACCAGGCTGGCAAAACGCTGGCCCCAGGAGGCCTTGATCTTCGCACCGCCCCATTTGGGTTTGACCATACATGCAGCAGCAATTGCCAACATGAACAGCAAGGCCATGCCCAAACCGGGGATGATGCCGGCCAAGTACAGCTTGGGCACAGAAGTATTGGTCAGTACGCCGTAGATCACCAGGTTGATCGAAGGCGGAATCAGAATGCCCAAGGTACCGCCAGCGGCCAGACTACCCAGGAACAGAGGCTCGTTATAGCCTTGTTTCTTGATTTGCGGCAGGGCCACGGTACCCACGGTGGCGGCAGTGGCCACGCTGGAGCCGGAGGTGGCGGCAAACAGGGCGCTGGCACCAATGTTGGCGTGCATCAGGCCGCCGGGCAGCCAGGACAGCCACAGGCTCATGGCGTTGTACATCCGTTCAGCCATGCCCGAGCGCAGCAGGATCTCGCCCAGCATGATGAACAGGGGAATGGCCACCAGCAGGAACTCGTTGCTGGTGCCCCAGGAAATTTCACCCAATGCGCCGGTCAGGGGCAGCATGGAGTACAGCGGGTCCAGAATCAGGCCCAAAACACCCAGGGCAGCGCCCACGGGAATGCTCAGTCCGATCAGAACGAGCAAGAGAGTCAGTGCGGTTGTAATCATTTGGCGTCTCCTTGCACCATGCGTTTGCCAGCCTCGGCTTCTTCAGAGGCTTCTTCCTGGGTGCTGCGGATACCGCACAGGGATTGGATACCGGCCAGGTCACCTGTAATCAGGGCCAGGCTGGAGCGCAGCAGCATCAAGGCCAGAACGATGCACAACCAGATCAGGCCGCCCACCCACAGGAACTGGGGAATCCACAAGGGAGTGCCCATGGCGGTGTTGGCGGTGGACTGGTTGGTCCAGGACAGGCCGGCCACGTCGGTGGCGTACAAGGTCAGGTAGACGATGAAAACAGACAGGGCCACCAGAGCAATCCAGTCCAGCAGGGCAGCCAGACGAACAGGTAAGTGCTGGTAGATGGCGTCGATACGGATATTGGCCCGTTGCAGGGTGGCAAAGGACAGTGCCCATGAAATGCTGATGGCAAAGGCATAGCCGGACAGTTCATCCGAGCCGCCCAGAGAGCTGCCACTGAATTTGCGGAACAGGACGTCCGCGGTGATGTAGAGGGCGCTGATCAATGTCAGGCTGCCTGCGAACCAGATGGCGACGCGCGACAGGGATGTGGCGGCGGACAGCAAACGGTTCAGCATGGCGAATTTTTCGGTATTTTCCATGATGTCTACCCCGTACAGGGTCTAGGAGGGAGGGGCCTGGGGTACAGGCAGCCTGCCACCGTGAGTCTGGTGGCAGGCAGGACGTACAGATTTACTTCTTGGCTTCGAAGCCCAGGATCGGGCTCAGGCTGGTGTTGAATGCAGCCACGGTGTCGGCGGCGCTACGCTCGGCCCACTTGGGAACCACGGTCTCGCTCATGACTTTCTTGAGCAGTTCACGGTCAGCGTCGGTAGGCTTGACCAGAGTCATCTTGCCTTTGACGGGCTGCGTGCAAGCGTCGGCGCCCGTGTTGCAGTCATAGCCTTCCTGTGTTTCCTTGGCAGCGGCAACCCAGATTTCTTCGGTCATGGCCTTGATGTTGCTGGCCAGGAACTCTTGAACTTTGGGGTCCAGCTTGTTCCAGGTGCCCAGGTTGGCTGCGTGAATCTGCTGGTTCCAGTTGATGGGCATTTCGTACAGCTTGGAGCTGACTTCGTACCACTTGGCCGAGTAGCCGGACATGGAGCCGGTAATGGCGCAATCGACCACACCGTTTTGCAGGGCAGGAACCACTTCACCAAATGGGATGGTTACGCTGTTGCCGCCCAGAGCCTGAACGAATTCAGCCTGAGTACGGCTGCTGGTACGCACCTTCTTGCCTTTCAGGTCGCTCAGGCCATTGAAGTTGCCATTGCAAAACAGTACTTGGGCAGGGTAGGTGGAAAAGCCCAGAACCTTGACGTTGCTCTTGGCGTAGAACTGTTCGTAGGCGGGAGTGAACGCGTCGGTCAGCTTCTTGGCCACTTCAATATCGGGAGCCAGGCCCGCCAGGTCGATCGCTTCGTTAATGGAGTTGTCGCTGGCAAAGTAAGCCAGGGTGGCGGTACCGAAAGGAATCACACCTTGGCTGATCAAGCGCATGATTTCAGGACCTTTCAGGCCCATGTCGTTAAAGCCCTTGATATCGGCCGTGATCTGGCCGCCGGACAGCTCAGGTACTTTCTTGGTCCAGAAGGGTTGCTCGGTGTTCTGGTAGGCGGTCAGGTTGCTCAAGCCACCGACAACTTTCAAAGAAGTCTTGGGCAGTTCCTGGGCCATGGCAGCAGAGCCCAGGGCCAGCGAGCCCAAAGCCAGGGAGGTCAGTACGATTTTTTTCATAAGGTGCTCCTAATAGCGGTCCAGCTGTATGGTTGATAGAGTGCGCTCCCTGTTTGCAGGGGCTGCATATTGAAACCAAAGGGGTGACCGGTTTTGTGTCGGTCAAAACTTGCTTAAAGCGCGGCCAGCCGTGTGTTGGGCAGATCGGTAATCAACATATGGCCAGGGGCATGCGTGATACAAAACTGCGGCTTGGCCTGGGCAGCAACGGCTTGAGGGGTGACGCCGCAAGCCCAGAAAACGGGTAATTCGTCGGGGCCGACTGGCACTGCATCGCCATAGTCGGGTTGTTGCAGGTCGCTGATTCCAATCAGGGACGGGTCGCCGATATGAACCGGGGTACCGTGCACGGACGGAAAGCGCGAGGTGATCTGAATGGCACGAATGGCATCGGCCGCACGCATGGGGCGCATCGACACCACCAGGGGGCCAGACAGGCGCTGTGTGCCCTGGGTCTGGATAGAGCTGCGATACATGGGCACATTCACACCCGCGCTGATATGGCGCACATCAATCCCGTCGGCCAGCAGCGCTTCTTCAAAGGAGAAGGAGCAGCCAATCAGAAAGGACACCAGATCATCGCGCCAGACATCTTCGATGTTCAGTGGCTCGGCGCTGAGCTCGCCGTTCTGCCAGACACGGTAACGAGGGAAATCCGTGCGCAGATCAATCGAGCCACCCAAGGTTGGCACCTGAAACTGACCGGGTTCCGTCACGGCCAATAAAGGGCAGGGTTTGGGGTTGCGCTGACAAAACAGCAGGAACTCATCGGCCCAGTCTTTGGGCAGAATCATCAGGTTGGCCTGCACATAGCCTGCGGCCAGTCCTGCGGTAGGACCAGTATGAGTTTCTTGACGGATCAGCTCGCGGCATTTTTCAGCCTCGGGCGCCAGCACAGGCAGGGTTTGCAGGTTCATGATGACCACTCGCACAAAGGGGGTTGATCACAGCCTCGGATTGCAACCGATCAGATAATTTGTGTCCAATCGTATGTTCGAATCCTAGGCCATAACGATTACTTATCGGACTGCACGTATTGTTGGGCGATTTCTTGGGCGTGATTGGCCACGACGCGGGCAATATGACTGTCCGGAGAATCCATCCAGCAGGCAAAAAATTCGATGGCCGGCAGGGGTTGATCCACCTTCAAAAGGCGCAGTTTTCCCTCGGAAAGCTCGTCTTTTATGACCTCGGGAGCCAGCACGCTGGGGCCCATGGCATGACGCGTCATTTGCACGATTGTGCTTAGCGATGCACTGCCAAAAATACGTGGGGATTTGACGCCGGCACGCAGCAAAGCTTCGCGTGTGGCGAGGTAGGGAACGCTACCGGATGGATAGGTGATTACAGGGTAAACCCCTAGCTCGGAAACGCTGACTTTACGACCATGCAACTTCAATTCGGGACTGGCGACCCAGCCTAACTGATAAGCGCACAGTCGAATGCATTGTTCTTTGGGATCCTGGCCTACGCCCACAATCATGGCCATATCAATCTGGAAGCTGGCCAGTTGCTGGCGCAGCACGCTGGTGGTGTCGACATGAATCTCGATGACCAAAGCCGGGTATTCCTGATGCAGCTTGTCGATCAGCTCATGCAGCCAGGTCTGCACAATGGTTTCAGCCACCCCCAGACGCAGCAGGCCGCGGATGGCGTTCTGCTCTTTGGCGGCGCGCAGCATCTCGGTACGCAGATCCAGCATGCGCTGTGCGTGCGACAACAACTCCTGGCCTTTATCGGTCAGCTTGATGCCCCGGGCACCCCGATCAAACAAGCGCAGCTCCAGACTGGATTCCAGTCCGGCGATACGCTGAGAAATAGACGGTTGGGTCGTGTTGAGTTTTTCGGCAGCTGCCCGGAAACCGCCAAGCTCGGCAACCCATACAAAGGCTTCGATCTGTTTGAGATCAATCATGTTTCCGGTCCAGAAAATAGGCAGTCTTATTATGCCTGATGGCAATTGGCGGGCATAAGTAGAGCAGGCGGATATTTTTCTGCATCTTTGTTTGATTGGACGCGGCCACCACTATAATTCGCCCATGACTTGCAAGATACTGATTGTGCGTACGTCCTCTTTGGGAGATCTGGTGCATATGCTGCCAGCAATCTCGGACATTGCACGCCATGTGCCCGGTGCACAAATTGATTGGCTCGTAGAAGAGAGCTTTGCTCAGATTCCGGGCTGGCATCCGGCAGTAAATGAAGTGATCCCGGTGGCGCATCGGCGCTGGCGCAAACAGTGGTGGTCTGCCCAGACACGCCAGGAACGCGCCGCCTTGCGCGAACAACTGCAATCACGCCAATACGATGTTGTGCTGGATATGCAGGCGCTGATGAAATCCATCTGGCTGGTACGGCAGACTAAAGGCCGTCGTCATGGGCTGGATTGGAAGTCGGCGCGTGAACCGCTGGCCTCGCTGTTCTACGATGTGCGTCATCGCGTCGGTTTCTGGCAGCCTGCTGTGTTCCGTCAGCGCAGCTTGGCCGCGTCTGCCTTTGGCTATCAGTTTGAAGGCGCTCCTGATTTTGGTTTGCAGGGTTTGGCCGCGCAAGCCCCCAAGGACGAGGATCCTTACGCCATCATCATGCCGTCGGCCAGCCGCGATGATAAGCTCTGGGAGCCGGAGAACTGGCAACAGGTCTTTGATCGCCTGCAAGGGGAAGGGATGGCATTGCGCTTGTTGGCGGGCAGCCCTGCCGAGTCCGCCCGTGCCGAGGCGCTGATTATTGGTCGCAGCCAGGCTCAGGTGATGCCACGAATGGATTTGACGCCTATCGCTCTGCAATTGGCTGGAGCGCAAGTCATGGTGGGTCTGGACAGTGGTCTGACGCATTTGTCAGCCGGTTTGGGCCGTCCTACTATTGGTATCTATAAAGCCTCGACCCCAGTGCGTACCCCCCTGGAAGGTTCCGCTTACACCGCCAGCCTGGGCGAGCGTGGGCATCCTCCTTCAGCGGAAACGGTGCTCTGTGCCATCGATCAGGCGCTGGGGCGGACAGTAGTGCCGGAGGCGGCCTTGTTGGACGCGCCAAAAGGCTAGTTCGGGCCTGATCGCCAATTCGTTTTTTTGTCAGCCGGCTTTGTGCTTACAATACGCGATGCTAAGGGGCCTGCAGCCCCGCCTGGGTGCAGGCCCTTTGTCTGCCTGACATTATTTTCTATTCGTCTTCCTGGTAGCGCCGAGCGTGGCTTGGCTGCTGCTGATTTCGTACTGAGGCTAAGCGGGTGAACCGATTCTTCTATACCGCCTCTATTCGCATATTGGCTCCAGCCTTGATGGCCTGGATGGGCTTGCGTGCCCGTCGAGCTGGTGGCGAATGGCAGGTGTTATCGGGTCCCCGCTTTGGTTTTTATGGTTCGCTGCCTGCGCCCAGGAAAGCCCCGGTGTGGGTGCATGCGGTCAGCTTGGGTGAAACGCGTGCGGCGCAGCCTTTGATTCGTGCTTTGCTGGATCAGGGTGAGACGGTCCTGTTAACCCATATGACAGTTACGGGCCGTACAGAAGGTGCGACTGCGTTTGCGGCTGAGATTGCCAGCGGGCAATTGCTGCAACAATGGCTACCCTACGACTTTCCGGGCTCGGTACGACGTTTTTTCGCCCATTACCGGCCATGTGCCGGGGTGCTGATTGAACGCGAGGTGTGGCCCAATCTATTGGCTGCGGCACGCCGGCAAGGTGTTCCCATGATGTTGGCCAGTGCCCGGTTCTCGGAAAGTGCATTGCGTACCAGCCTGAAAGCAGGTTCGGTCATGCGAGAGGCCTACCGCTCCTTCAAGTTGATCTATGCACAAAGCCTGGCTGATGCACAGCGGCTGGAGTTGGCGGGCGCACAAGGCGTGCGCGTGTCAGGGAATCTGAAGTTTGATGTAGTTTTGCCACAGGACAAGATTGCACGTGGCCGTGGCTTTGCCAGTGACCTGGGACGGCGTGTGGTGGTGATCGCCAGTACGCGCGAGACTGAGCATGTCGATTTCATTGAGGCCATTGCCCATTACCTGCGCCGTGAACGAGAGCATGGTAGCGAGCTGCATAGCCCAGTCCTGTTTGTTGTGATTCCACGTCACCCGGAGCGGTTTGAAGAAGCGGCAGATTATCTGAATCAGCTAGGTTTGCGTTCCGTGCGGCGTAGCGAGTTGCTGGAGCAGGGCGATACCAGCACCAGTGCGATCAAGGCTTGTCGTGAAGTGGATGTGCTGCTGGGCGACACCCTAGGTGAAATGCACTGGTATTACGGCCTGGCACGAGTCGCCATTGTGGCGGGCAGCTTCCAGCCCTTGGGCGGGCAGAACTTTATCGAGGCCTGCGCAGTGGGTGTCCCTGTGATTGTGGGCCCGCATACTCATAATTTTGCCCAAGCCATGCAAGATGCCATGCAGGCCGGCGCTGCGATACGTGCGGGTACGCCAGCCTTGGCGTTGCAGCAGGCACTGGAGCTAGTAGATGATCCAGCACGTCATCACAAAATGGCTGATGCGGGTTTGCATTGGGTTCAAATGCACGAAGGCGCAGTGCAGCGTGTACTTTCTGGATTGGCACAAATCCGCGATTAAATACGTAGCTGTTTATTAGCTAATAAGTATTTAGTTTTACATGTTTTGGAATTTGTGGCGATTTGAGGACAGCTCGTCTTGATTTGAATCAAGTTAAATAAAAAAGCCCGCATTTAGCGGGCTTTTTTGAGATCTAAAAACTAATCGAGATCGATTTACAGTTTTTGGATGCTCTTAGCTTGTGGACCCTTTTGGCCTTCAGCCGACACGTACGAAACGCGCTGGTTTTCTTCCAAGGATTTAAAGCCCGTGCCCAAGATGTCGGAATGGTGAACGAAAAGATCTTTGCCACCGTTGTCGGGGGAGATAAAGCCGTAGCCTTTTTCGTTATTGAACCATTTCACGATACCGGTTTCTGTTTGCATTTCCTGCATTCCCTAAAAATGACGAGCAATCTGCTCAAAAAAGATTGTCAAGATGTAAAAATCAGGGCAATGAGTATTAGAAACAATACCGTATTGAACAAACTTCGACGAACTTGAAATCCTGCACCGCCAATCGTAGGGGGTATTTAACCTGTAAGTCAAGCTAAATCGACCCTCTGCGTGGTTTTAAGGCAGTGTTTGATCAACAATTGCAACCAAGCTTGTTATCGTAACGGACCCCTCTGCGCCCCTCGTTAAAGTCCGTGGTATTTACGACCAAATTCAAGCGTAGCATGAAAGAAACCGGACTTGCTACCACAGTCGTAACGTGTGCCTTCATATTCATATGCATATACCGCACGACTTTCCAAAAGACTGGCAATTCCATCCGTTAATTGAATCTCTCCACCTACCCCTGCTTGAGTGCGTCGCAGGTGGTCAAATATTTCCGCTTCCAATACATAACGGCCTACAACGGCTTGTGTAGAAGGGGCTACTTCGGGTGCAGGCTTTTCAACAATTCCATTAAGTCGAGTTGCTTTTGAGTCGACTAAATTACCCGAAACAATTCCATATTTATTTGTTTCATTTCTATTTACATTTTGAGTTGCCACAATACTTCCGTTGTATTGATGCGCAGCCTCAACCAGTTGCCGCGATACAGGTGTGGTGGCGTCGATCAGGTCGTCCGCCAGCAGGACCAGGAAGGGCTCGTTGCCCACGATGGGTGCAGCGCACAGCACGGCATGGCCCAGACCCAGCGCGCGCGGCTGGCGGGTGTAAATACAGCTGACATGGCTGGGAATGATGTTTTGAACGGCATCCAGCAACTCCAGCTTGTTCTTGCCTTCCAGTTCGTGTTCCAGTTCCGGGATGCTGTCAAAGTGATCTTCAATGGCTCGCTTGTTGCGGCCAGTGATAAAGATCAGTTCTGTGACTCCAGCGGCGACAGCCTCTTCGACAGCGTACTGAATCAGTGGTTTGTCGACAATTGGCAACATTTCCTTGGGCATGGCCTTGGTGGCGGGCAGAAAACGTGTGCCTAGACCGGCGACGGGGAAAACTGCTTTGCGTATGGGTTTCATAGTGTCGTCAATCGAGGATCAAGGGGAAGCTGGCGTCGGATGGGCCGGGGTTCCAAGTTGAATGGCATCTTGGTTACGCTGCGAAAACTGTCTAGGCTCACGGCCTTGTTCGCTGGGGGGCGTGCCAAAAAAGCCTTGTCCAAAAGCCAGCAAGGCAAGGTTTGCCACCAGGATCAGTATGAAAAGCAGTCGCATCGCAAATGCCCTGAAAAGTACAGTTCAACCCAAGATTGTACGGGTAGGGGAGTTTAAGTTCATCCGTTTTAATGCCAATCGTATCTATGGGTCACCGGCAGTTCACAGGCAAGAGGGGGCAGAGGGACGGTTGTAAGCTCGAATCGACTTACGGGTGCGCCACAAACAGCGACAGACCCCGCAAGGCAGGAGTTTCCAGCTCGTGTAGATGGGGGGGCTCTATATTGAGCAAACGGCAATGATGACTTAATTGTTCTAACAGTTCTTGCTGCGCCAGTGCGCGGCCACCGCCCGCCAAAAAGACCAATGGGCTGTGTCCCAGATGCTGACGGCCTTTCTCCCATTGTCGCAACACGGCTCCAGCCTGTGCGGCAGCAACCCCGGTACTGATAGCTTCTTGAGTATTGCGTGGGAACGCCGCAGTTTGCCCATGCGCCTCAGGGAGCTGCGCCGTATTTTGCTTGAGTGAAGCCAGCATCAAGCTGGGACCGGGCAGAATGGAGCCACCTAAAAAGTGACGCACTCCATTTTGTGCAGGTCCCAGCAAGTCAATCGTGGTAGCAGTACCAAAGCTGATCAGCAAGGCGCCTTGGTCGACCGGGTATTCCTGGGTTAGCAAATCGCTTAACCCTAATAAGGAGGCCCAGCGATCGGCACCCAATTGGCCAGCCTGTTCATAATCGTTGTGCAGCCCAAAAGCCTGCTCTTGGGCCTGCAACCAGCGTACCGGTCCCAAGCCCAGACGGCTGACGGCCGCATCAATTTGCGCTTGGACCTGTGGCCCGGCCACATTCACTCCTAGTGCTTGTACACCTTTTTGTTGGGCGAATTCTTGCAGCGGGGCCTGGCCTGCCTCCAGCCAAACCGCCAATTGATCCAATTGGTCGGCATGCACGCTAACCGGCTGGCTTTCGCGCGCGCCGCTTAAAGGATGACACCACCCTAGTTTGATACGGGTGTTGCCAGAGTCGATGAGCAGGGTCATGCCGGATCGTCAGAGCTAAAAAGAGTGCAGTATAGCGATCAGCGGTGAGCGCGAACGGAAACTTCGCCCACTGTGACCGCGCGTTCGGAACCATCGGGGTGGCGCAATAATAATTGCCCCGAGGTATTGATGCCCGTCACGATGCCTGTATGCAGGACTTGGCCATTGTCAATGATATGGACTTGCTGGCCAATTAGCGCGTCAACTTGCGCGTAGCGTGTAGGCAGATCAGCAAAACCGTGGGCTGTGACATGGTTCAGGCTCAGGTACAGGCTTTGCGCGACTTTGGCCACAAGGTCCGAACAGCGTGCCAGAGACGCTTGTTGGGAGTGTTCAGCAATGCTGGTCCAGTCTGCAATGGCGCGTTGCGTGTTCTGGCTGATGGTCTCTGCTTCACGCAGGTTCAGGCCTATGCCGATAATCACCACATGATGGTCACTGGAGCTGGGCGCTGCACTGGCGCGGGTCGCCTCAACCAGAATGCCGGACAGCTTGGCCTGATCCCATAGCACGTCATTCGGCCATTTCATGGCCAGACGATTACGCACTGCCGGTTCCAGAAACTGGCGCAGCGCTTCCGTCGTTGCCAGACCGGACAGCGGCGAAAGAGTAGGCAGCTGCCGCGCAGGCAGAAAAATATCAAAGGCACAGGAAAACATCAGGTTTGCACCGACGCTGTTTTCCCATGTGCGTCCGGCACGCCCACGACCACGACTTTGCAGATGTGCGCCCAGCAACCAGGGACGCACACGCGGCCCGGATTCCTGACGAGCCAGGGCAAGCAAATCGGCGTTGGTCGATTCGGTCGAGTCTACCCAGCGTATCTGGGGAAAATGTGGCAAGCGCGTACGCAGCTCTGCCACCATATCGCGCGGGCTGGGTAGGGTGAATGCAGAAGAGGTATTCATGACAATCCGGTACACTGGATGAGTTAAACGTAATCTTATGTGATATTTGATCTGAGCATGTCTGAACGCGTAGATACAATCCAATTTTCCGGCCAGGCCGGTGTTATTGACTGTGCTCTGGACTGGCCAGCGGGCGAGCCCAAGGGTTGGGCCTTGTTGCTGCATCCTCACCCTTTGCATGGTGGGGCACGTAACAACAAAGTGGTGACAACCTTGTCGCGCAGTGCCACTCAACATGGTTTGCTGGCAGTACGCCCGGATTTCCGTGGTGTCGGAAAGTCTGCCGGGGAGTTCGATAGCAGCCGCGGCGAAACTGCCGATATGCTGGCTTTGATTGAGCAATTCCCATCACATTTCCCGCAGTGGAGTTCCGGCCCATCCATGTTGGCCGGGTTTTCATTTGGCACTGCAGTCGCTGCTCAAGTGTATGCCAGCCTGCAGGAAGCCCAGGCACCTTTGCCCGGCGCCTTCATCCTGACTGGTACTGCGGTCAATCGTTTCCGCTTCCGGGATGTCAGCCCTCCTGCCGATACCTTGCTAGTGCACGGTGAAACCGACGATGTCGTTCCCTTGTCGGAAGGCATGGACTTTGCGCGTGAGCATCAGTTGCCCATGGTTGTGCTGCCCGAGGCCGGCCACTTTTTTCATGGCAAGCTGATTCAGCTGCGTGAGTTGGTCAGCCGTCATTTGGCCGGGCTTGGAACCTAAGCCGGGTTTTGCTTTCAAATCGTTGCGTTTTCCTGTTCAGACTCAGGGGCCTTGCCCCTCACAGGCCCAGATGGCTCTGCCATAATGGGTTCTTTCCGCCACTGTCAAAGCAATCGATTTTTTCCATGACTTCTATTCAAAAATTTGCATCTCCAGTCCTCTCTCGTTGTGTGGTGGCACTTGCCCTGGCGCTGCCTATGGTGGCTCAGGCACAGACTCAAACCCCTACCCCGACAGAATCGGCTCAAGTGCTTGGCGCTCAGACGCCTGCCTTGCCAGGTGATTTGTCCGTTGTACCCGCACCTAGCCTGACGGCACGTGCCTGGTTGTCCATGGACGTTAATAGTGGCCAGATCATCGCGGCAGAAGGGCTGAACGAACAGGTCGAGCCTGCCTCCCTGACCAAGCTGATGACGGCCTATCTGGTCTTTGATGCTTTGGAATCCGGTCGCCTGAAGCTGGATCAGACCGTTGTGATTTCGGACAAGGCATGGCGCACCGAAGGTTCGCGCATGTTCGTGAAAGTTAATTCGCAAGTGGCCGTGAATGATCTGCTGCAAGGTGTGATCGTGCAATCGGGCAATGATGCCTCTGTTGCCTTGGCCGAAGCCGTTGCGGGTAGCGAAGGTGCTTTTGCCGCCTTGATGAACGAAGAAGCCGCCAAGCTGGGTTTGACGGCTACGCATTTCAAGAACTCCACCGGCTTGCCTGATCCCGAGCATCTGACCTCGGTACGTGATCTGGGCGTGTTGTCCGCGGCACTGGTTGCCCGCTTCCCCCAGTATCTGCACTACTACAGCCAAAAAGAGTACACCTACAACAATATCAAGCAGCCCAACCGTAACCGCCTGCTGTGGCTGGACAATACAGTTGATGGTTTGAAAACCGGCCATACCCAATCGGCCGGATACTGCCTGGTGTCGACGGCCTTGCGCGATGGTCGTCGTGTGGTGTCGGTTGTCGTGGGTACAGCGAACGATGCCGCCCGTACAGAAAACAGCCTGAAGCTTCTGAACTGGAGCTTTCAGAACTTTGAAACGGTCAAACTGTACGACGCCAGCAATCCTGCTGTCACCGCCCGTGTTTGGGAAGGTGAGGTCGAGAATGTAGGCCTGGGTACAGAAGGAGCCTTGTGGTTGACTGTTCCACGTGGCAAGTCCTCGGAAATCAAGCCTGTTGCCAACTATACCCAGCCTTTGCTGGCTCCGTTGAGCAAGGGTGACAAGGTCGGTACACTGACTTTGTCCCTGGATGGCAAGGTTTTGGCAGAGCAGCCTTTGCTGGTGCTGCAAGATGTGCCCGAGGCCGGCTTTTTTGGTCGTATGGCCGACAAAGTGCGCTTGATGTTTGAGTAATTCCTTGGTGCGAGGCTAAATCCTATGATTGCAGGCATTGACCCCGACAGCATTGTTTATTTGAACGGCGACTTTGTGCGCTTGGGTGAAGCGAAGATCTCGGTACTGGATCGTGGCTTTATCTTTGGCGACGGCATTTACGATGTCGTGCCTGCTTATCACGGGAAACCTTTTCGTATTGATGGGCACCTGGGGCGCTTGGAGCGCAGTCTGGCAAAAGTGGGCATCACCAACCCTTTCACTCGCCGTGAATGGGAAAAGCTGGTGCTGGATATGCTGGCCCGTTCGGGCCGGGGTGCCGACTGCATGGTCTACATTCAGGTAACCCGCGGTGTTGCCAAGCGCGACCACGCCTTCCCCAGCAATGTGCCGCCCAGCATCTTCATCATGGTCTCGCCCTTCAAGCGAGTGCAGCAAGAGCGCGAAACCGGTTTGAAGGCGGTGGCCATTGAAGATGAGCGTTGGCTGCGTTGCGATATAAAATCCGTTTCCTTGCTGGGCAATGTTTTGGCCAAGCAGCAGGCTCTTGAAGCCGGTGTGGACGAGGTTATTCAGTTCAGAGAAGGTTTTCTGACCGAAGGGGCCTCCTGCAATATCTGGATTGTGCGCGACGGTACTTTGCTGGCACCCATGCGCAACAATTTGATCCTGGAAGGGATTCGCTACAGTTTGATGGAGGAGCTGGCCGCCCAGGCGGGTATAGCTTTTCAGGCGCGTCAGATCTCTCGTGAAGAGGTCGACACTGCCGATGAAATTATGATGACGTCAGCCACCAAAGAGGTGCTGCCCATCGTTGTATTTAACGGTCAGCCCGTCGGCGACGGACGACCCGGCCCTGTCTTTGCCAAATTACGTGAAGGCTATGACAAGGCCATCAAGGCTGCGGAGCAAGCATGACAATTTCCCCCGAAGAATCGTTGATCGAATACCCCAGTGACTTTCCTATCAAAGTCATGGGCCAGACTCACGAAACCCTGCAAGACGAATTGCTGGCTATCGTGCTGGAACACGATCCAGGTTTTGACGCTGCCACCATTGAGGTGCGTCCCAGCAAGGCAGGCAACTACACGGGCCTGACTTTCACGGTGCGCGCTGTCTCGCGTGAGCAACTGGATAATCTTTACCGTGCCCTGCATGCGCATCATCTGGTGCGTGTGGTGATGTAAAGCAGGGATCAGGCGTTCATGTCCGACTCAGTTCGTATCAAGTGGTTTGAGCGGCCTAGCGCCTATGAACCTATCTGGCAGGCAATGCGCGACTTTACCGAGCAGCGCGAGGCGGAGACTCCTGATGAAATCTGGCTTGTCGAGCACACGCCTGTCTATACGCAAGGACAGGCTGGCAAGCCGGAACATCTGCTGAATCCCGGTGGCATCCCCGTGGTGCAAACCGACCGGGGCGGGCAGATTACCTATCACGGCCCTGGGCAGTTAATGGTGTACTGCCTGTTTGATCTGCGCCGGGTGGGCTTATACGTCAAAGAATACGTACGCCTTTTGGAAGAGGCTGTTATTGCTTGTCTGACGCATTTTGGTGTCGAAGGGGCTTGCTGCAAGCCAGGGGCACCGGGTGTCTATGTACCGCAAGGGGTGGCAAGCCAGGAGTTGGCCAAGATTTCCGCATTGGGGATCAAGATTCGCAATGGCCGCTCTTACCATGGACTGGCCTTGAATATAGGCATGGATCTAAGCCCATTTAGCGGCATCAATCCCTGTGGCTATGAAGGGCTGCAAACAACGGATATGCGTTCGCAAGGCGTTGTGGTCCCTATGGACGAGGTTGCACAGTATTTGTCTAATTATCTATCGCAAGCGATGGCTCTGCGCCTACAGGCAGCGGCAGCTTAAATAGCGCAGCGATAAAGCGCCGCATGTGGCGGCGCTCATCTTCATATTGTTATTTATTCGTCAAGTGCCGCCTCAGGTTCCGCTCCAGTGCGGCGCGCGTTTCTCGATAAAAGCATCAATACCTTCGCAGGCATCATTGCTCATCATATTGTCAGCCATGACCTGACCGGCGTAGTCGTAGGCTTGTTCAATAGCCAGGCTGCGCTGGCGGTAGAACATGGCCTTGCCTGCGCGGACGGCGACCGGACTCTTGGCCATGATGCTGTCGGCCAGTTTCTGTACGGTTTGATCCAGCTGGTCTTCGGCTACCGCGTAATTGATCAGCCCCAGCTCTTGAGCTCGTTGGGCGCTGATGAATTCGCCAGTCATCAACATTTCCATGGCGGCCTTGGGTGGCACGCAGCGTGACAGGGCAACAGCAGGGGTGGAGCAGAAAAGACCAACATTAATGCCTGATACTGCAAAGCGAGTGGACTCGGTGGCAACAGCCATATCGCAGGTGGCAACCAGCTGACAGCCCGCTGCGGTGGCCAGTCCTTGCACACGAGCAATCACCGGCACGGGCAAGGCCAGCACACCTTGCATGACGCGGCTGCAGCGGCTGAACAGATCACGGTAATAGTCGTGTTCGGGTTTGGAGCGCATCTGTTTCAGATCGTGCCCGGCACAAAAGGCCTTGCCTTCCGCCTGAATGATGACGCACTGCAAGCTGGGGTCCTGGGCCAGCTTGTCCAGAATGTGTTGTAAAGAGTCCAACACTTCTTCAGACAGCGCGTTGTACTTGGCGGGCCGGTTCAAGGTGATGCGGGCCAGTCCCTGATGCTGTTCCAGCAGGACGGGATCGGCGAGGTGCTCTTGTGACATGCAAGTCTCCGTACTTATAGTATGTGCAGGTTTTATTTTCGGGTGTTGCTGCATCGTTAAGTCGACCTCTATATTAGAGGGGTCTGGTACAAACTATCGCCCTTGTTCTAGGCGCTTGTAAAGCGAAGGGGCTACAATTGACCACTGCGCCCATCGTTTAGTGATGTTGCCCGCACGCTGTTTTTCTATTTAGACGCCTATGACCACCCCTACAGATACGTCCGTCGATTCCAAACCTACTGTGCGCCCTCGCGTTGTCGAATACGACGCAACGCAAAAGCAGAAGGCCGAGGCCAAGACCTCGCGCATTCCCATTAAGGTCGTGCAGGCAGAGCGTTTGAAAAAGCCTGATTGGATTCGGGTGAAGGCGGCTGCACCGAACTCCCGTTTCTACGAGATCAAGGAAACTCTGCGCGAGCACAAGCTGTTCTCGGTGTGTGAAGAGGCCTCCTGTCCCAATATCGGGGAGTGTTTTGGCAAGGGCACGGCAACCTTCATGATCATGGGCGACAAGTGCACACGTCGTTGCCCATTCTGTGATGTGGGCCACGGTCGTCCCGATCCGCTGGACGAGAACGAGCCCGCCAACCTGGCCAAGGCCATTGGTGCCATGAAGTTGTCCTACGTGGTGATTACCTCCGTAGATCGTGACGACTTGCGTGATGGTGGCGCTGCCCACTTTGTGGAATGTATCCGCCAGGTGCGCGAGCACTCGCCCACTACGACCATTGAAGTGCTGGTGCCGGACTTCCGTGCACGTCTTGACCGTGCTTTGGGCATCCTGAATGCCTGCCCTCCAGATGTGATGAACCACAACCTGGAAACGGTGCCTCGCTTGTACAAGCAGGCGCGTCCGGGTTCGGACTACCACCACTCCTTGAAACTGCTGCAAGAGTTCAAGAAGCTGCATCCCAACATTCCAACCAAATCCGGTTTGATGGTTGGCTTGGGTGAAACCAACGAAGAGATTCTGGAAGTGATGCGCGATATGCGTGCACACGATATTGATATGCTGACTATTGGCCAGTATTTGCAGCCATCCGGCCACCACTTGCCCGTGATGCGCTACGTGACGCCTGATGAATTCTTGATGTTTGAGCGCGAGGCCTATGCAATGGGCTTTACCCATGCGGCGGTTGGTGCCATGGTGCGTTCGTCCTATCATGCAGACCAGCAGGCGCACGCAGCAGGTGTGCAACCTTAAAGATAAGAGAACAGAAGACTTGGCTTTTATTTGAAGAACCCGGCCTTGGCGCCGGGTTTTCTTATGACTTCCGGGTTTTCCGGTGTTGTTGATCCGCGTCTGCCTGTTTTTTTTACAGGTTCCAGGGCCGCCAGCAAGCCGGAGAGTCGTTAGCGGTTTTTGGGGCATGTATCCCTGACTGCCTGTATCAATGCTTGCCGGTGTCTTTTTATTCGGACGGTGGACTTTCTACTGCATCACTCTGGGCCAGGGCCTTGGTAGACAGGCTCTCTATATAAGGCTCCAGCACTTCGTCGTAATCTTCGACGCCCAGATACCAGGCCGTCAGACCTTTGCTGTCTTGTTTAAGATCAGTCCAGCAGAATAAAGAGCGATCAAAAGAGTCCTTGATGGTCTCGTTCACAAACTTGAACAATTCATCCAGCAAGGGCAGGCTGCTTAAGGGGACGGCAAATGGCGTTTCTCCCTGAAATTGCCAGCCATATTGTTCGAGCAGTTCGTTCGACCAAAGAGCATGTTGTTCTTGAGAGCTTAATTCTGGATTGGCAGGGCTTAAAGGCATGGTTCTGGATCAGGTAAGGGGAACGGATGGTCAAGCGCCGGTGGCAAACCATTGTATGGGAGTGACGCCTTGCTCTTTGAGCCACTCATTGGCTTGCTGGAAATGACCACAGCCAATAAAAGGAACAGGGGGGCGGCGAGCAGCCAAGGGGGAAGGGTGATTGGCCTTCAAAATCAGGTAAGGATGCTGGGAGTGCTGCTGAATCAGTGCTTCTTTGGCTTGGGCGTGAGCACCCCACAACATATAAACAATAGGGCGTGTAGTCTGCTGGGCCAGGTTCATCAGCAGGGAGTCAGTAATCTGCTCCCAACCTTTCTTGGCGTGAGAGGCAGGCAAACCATCTTCTACAGTCAGCGATGTATTCAATAGCAAGACTCCTTGTCGACCCCAGTTGCTCAGATCATGACTGCTTGGCAAGGTGGTGTCGGGATATT
Source organism: Alcaligenes sp. 13f (assembly GCF_020496585.1). NCBI lineage: Bacteria > Pseudomonadati > Pseudomonadota > Betaproteobacteria > Burkholderiales > Alcaligenaceae > Alcaligenes > Alcaligenes sp. 13f. Next base: position 1,617 of record NZ_JAHKKC010000040.1, on the reverse strand, counting down.
CCAGCTCCAGCTCTTTAAAGATATTGCGCAGACTGGGTGGGGCCGGGCAAGTGTCAGGTACGGAAAATGACAATCCCTGCGCCTGATTGGGCCCGTGATAAGGATCCTGGCCCAGAATCACTACGCTGACTTTTTGCAATGGCAGCAGTTCCAGTGCGCGGAAAGGGGCGGCCGGGTAAATAGAGGCACCATCCTGGCACTCCTTGTCCAACCACTTGGCCAGAGTTGCCAGTATGTCTTGCAGTTCCGGGCGATCCAATGTGGCACGCCAGTCGCTGGGAAGGCGGGCAGCTTGCGTCAGGATGTTCTCGGTCAGGAGATTGCCGGAGAGTATTTCTTCGCCAATCAGGCTGAGCTGTGCCGCAGGGGCTTGAGAAGATGAGCGGGCCATAGTCTGCATACAGAGTTATTTGTCCGCCTATTGTAATAGGGGAGATGTGGCTTACCTATCTGCCTGGATGGGGTGTCTCTATATAGAGAGGGGTTTGTGGGTCAAAAGTAGGGCGATTGGTATGCCTCTATATATAGAGGGATGACCGGCGCTCTATATATAGAGTGTTGTAGACCAGGTTCTAGATTAGCGGCCCATGGTGATAGCCGGGTCTTTGTGCAGTCTTCCCCAGGATCGCAACTGCATTCTTATCTTTTCTGTCTGTCTGTCTGTCTGTCTGTCTGTCTGTCTGTCTGTCTGTCTGTCTGTCTGTCTGTCTGTCTGTCTGCGAAAACACGTTTGGGGCGGGAATTCAGCGCGAAACAAGAGAATCGTTGCTGAGCTGGAGAGGAAAAGCCCGGAATCGACCTGTTCTGCGATGGGGCATCCTGGCGTTTCACCTGCCAGTTCTGGTGTCTCTCCAGCTATGAACGAGATATAGTCATTTGAGTATCATTTGGTTTCATTTGAGTTTTATCATATATAACAATGATCTAAGTGGAAAACTACTGTAAACCACCTCTTTTACATGAAATATTCAGGTAAAAAACTTGCAAAGCGGAAAATCCTCATGCTATAGTTCTTTTCTCGCTGCAGCACACACAGGGTTTTCCCTGAAGCGCTACAGAGAGCAGTTAGACAAGTTTCACCGCCTTGGCCAAGAGGCCCGCACCGAAGCTTGAATGACTGGTCAGGAAACTGACAGGGTGTAAAACCCGGAGCTTGACAAATCAGAAAATTCTGTGTTAAAGTTCTAGGTTCTGCTCCAGAGAACGCAACGTTAAGTTTTTAAGCGGTTTTGCAGGTTGAAACGGTTTTGAAAATTTACCCTTGTTTGTGAAGTTGGATGGTTAGCCTCACGGTTGATTGTTCAGCAGGTAGGAAAGAACGAAAGTTCTGGTTTAAGCGGGATAGGTTAGACGGTTTTAAAACTTTCTAACTTCTTCAAAAAAACGCTTGACACACTGTCTGATCTGCTTCATAATCTCGTTTCTCTGCTGCTAACACAGCAAGGCGCGAAGCGCTAAACGCGACGAGCCAGCCGGGTTAGTCAGTAGAGCGACAGGTAACTGTCACTGCTCTTTAACAATTAACAGCCGATAAGTGTGGGCGCTTGGAATGAGCGAGTCGAACCCTTCGGGGATCGCCACAAGTTTGTATCAAGTGCTCACAAACGAAAGATGAAG
>NZ_JAHKKC010000003.1:0-272350 GCF_020496585.1 Alcaligenes sp. 13f | reverse complement strand
TCGTCTCGCACCATGAACCCGCTGTCCGGATCGGTCCGGCTGACCTTGATCTCCTTGGGCTTGCCCGAACCCGGCTGGCCCCCATCGCCATCCTCATCGTCTGCGCGCGCCTTCAACGGCTTCTTGCCCGAGGCGTGCCGATCCGCATCGATGGCCGCCTCCAGCTCGGCCAGATACGCCACCGGCGTCTGAGCTACCTTGACCACGTCATGCTTGTTCTTGTTGGCGTTGGCCTTCAAATGTGTGCTGTCCGTGTACAACACCCGGCCTTCGACCATGCCCCGGCCCATCGCCTGCAGCACGATCTGATCGAAGATCTCTTGATAAATGCCACTGTCGGCAAACCGGCGACGACGGTTCTGGCTCAGCGTTGAGGCATCCGGTACCTTGTCGGTCAGACGTAAGTCCAGAAACCACCGATAGGCCACATTAACCTGCACCTCACGGATCAACTGACGCTCGCTGCGAATGCCGAATAAATACCCCAGCAACAACAACTTGAACAACATCACCGGGTCTATGGCCGGACGACCATTATTGGCACAGTACAGATGGGCCACCCGATCGCGGATGAACTCCAGGTCGATCGCCGCAGCGATCTTGCGCACCAAATGGTCGCCCGGAACCAAGGAGTCCAGCGTGACCATTTCCCATTCATGTTGATAAGCAGTCGGGGTCTTAAGCATGAACGTATTATGAACAAGCCTGCTGTTTTATGGGAGGGTTTGTCAGCAGTCTGACGGCTCTGCTCTGGCAGGGCCGTTTTTGTATTCCGCGCTCTCACGGTATCATTGCAAGCTGGTAGGCGGCCCAGGCCGCTTTTGCAGTATTTTTTCTGATGACATCATGCCCCCAATACCGTCCGGTTTGATTGCCGGCATCGGCACCGACCTGATCCGTATCGAGCGGATCGAGCGCGCCTTGGCTCGTCATGGTGATCGCTTTGTAAAGCGCATACTGGGCGAGCAGGAGCGAGAGGTTTATGCCCGCCGTCAGGCACGCGACCCGGTGCGCGGCCTGCGCTATCTGGCCACCCGTTTCGCAGCCAAGGAAGCTTTTTCCAAAGCGGTGGGGCTGGGCATGCGCATGCCTATGGCCTGGTCACGCATGCAAACCTTGAACGCGCCTGGTGGCCGCCCGGTAGTGCGCCTGTCTGCTGATTTGCAAGACTGGTTTGACGCCCGCTTCGGGGCTGTTCATATTTCCCTGACAGATGAATCCGATATGGCCATGGCCTTTGTGGTGCTGGAAGCCAAAGCGTCTGCCATTCCTTCCTTATCCTTAGCTGAGTCTGATACTAAATGAGTTCTTCCTCGCAAGCAGTGCTGCCTCCGGGCCCGGTCATGGTGGACGTGCAGGGCATGGTCCTGACGGATCAGGAGCGTGAGCGCCTGCGTCACCCTCTGGTCGGTGGCGTGATCCTGTTCAGCCGCAACTTTGAAAATCGTGCTCAGCTGACCGCCCTGTGCCAGTCCATTCACGAAGCGCGGGATGAGCCTTTGCTGATCGCCGTGGACCACGAGGGGGGGCGGGTACAGCGTTTCCGCGAGGATGGCTTTACCACGCTGCCCGCCATGAGCCAGTTGGGTCAACTGTGGACGCGCGATGCGGTCAAGGCCGCTGCTGTTGCCGCCGATACGGGCTATGTGCTGGCGGCCGAGCTGCGTGCTTGCGGCGTGGACATGAGCTTTACGCCGGTACTGGATCTGGACTGGGGTGTCAGCAAGGTGATTGGTGATCGCTCTTTCCACCGTAATCCCCGTGCCGTCTCCATGTTGGCGGCCGGCTTGATACGTGGTCTGAACAAGGCCGGTATGGCTGCCTGCGGCAAGCACTTTCCTGGCCATGGCGGCGTAGAGGCAGATTCGCATCACGAGATTCCCGTTGACGACCGTACGCTGGAAGAGATTCTGGACGAGGATGCCGCTCCTTATGGCTGGCTGGGAACCTTGCAGCTACCTTCGGTGATGCCGGCACACGTGATTTATTCCAAAGTGGACCCGCTGCCAGCCGGCTTTTCGCCGTACTGGATTCAGCGCGTGCTGCGCAAGGCCCTGGCTTATGACGGCGTGATTTTTTCCGACGACCTGACCATGGAAGGCGCCACTGTCGTGGGCGATATCCTGGCACGTGCTCAGGCTGCCCTGGGTGCCGGTTGCGACATGGTGCTGGTATGCAATCGTCCCGATCTGGCCGACGATCTGCTCTCGCGCCTGGATTTCACGATTTCCGAGGAATCACAAAACCGCATCCGTCGTCTGATGCCGACGACGCCAGCCTTGGATTGGGACGCTTTGCAAGCGGATGAACACTATCAATATGCCCGCGGACTTCAATCTAAAATCCTTTCTGTCTGATTTGCCGAATCTGCCGGGCGTGTACCGGCATATCGACGAACAGGGCGAGGTACTGTATGTGGGCAAGGCGCGTGATCTCAAGCGCCGTGTCAGCTCGTACTTCCAGAAAACGCTGAGCAGCCCCCGTATTGCCCATATGGTGGCGCGCGTCGCGCGCATCGAGGTAACCGTTACCCGCAGCGAGGCCGAGGCCTTGCTGCTGGAAAATAACCTTATCAAGCGCCTGCGGCCGCGCTACAACATTCTTTTCCGGGACGACAAGTCCTACCCCTACCTGATGATCAGCGCCCATCAGGCGCCTCGTATTGCCTATTACCGGGGCAGTACCAGCGGGAAAGGGCATTTTTTCGGCCCTTATCCCAACTCCTGGGCGGTGCGTGAAACCATTCAGATCCTGCAACGGGTGTTTCGTTTGCGGACCTGTGAAGACAGCGTTTACGCCAACCGCAGCCGTCCCTGTTTGCTGCATCAGATCGGGCGCTGTTCGGCCCCCTGTGTGAACTTGATCGCGCCCGAGCAGTATCAGCTGGATGTGCAGCGCGCCATCAGCTTTCTGGACGGGAATACCTCTGAAATTCTGGGCGAGCTGCAAGAGCGCATGATGCAGGCTTCGGACTCGCTGGATTTCGAGCAGGCAGCGATTTTGCGCGACCAGATGAAAGCCCTGTCCGCCGTACTGCAGCAGCAAAGCATGGAGCAGGTGGGCAAGGAAGACGTAGACATTATTGTGGTGCTGAACGCCGGTGGTAAGTTCTGTGTGAACCTGGCCATGGTGCGTGGCGGTCGTCACTTGGGTGACCGTGCTTTCTTCCCCACCCAAATCAACGATGACACCCCTAGCGATGTGCTGGCCGCGTTTATCGCCCAGCACTATCTGGAGCGCCGCATGCCGCCGGTTCTGGTCTGTTCGCACGCTTTGCCCGATGCAGACCTGATGCCATTGCTGGCTGAGCAAACCGGTGTGAAGGCGCGTGTGGTGGTGCGCCCCCAAGGGGTACGCAAGATCTGGCTGGAGCAGGCCACCAAGAATGCCGGCCTGGCCTTGGCCCGTGTGCTGAGCGAATCCACCGCTCGCGCTGACCGTACCCGAGCCCTGGCCGAAGCCCTGCAACTGGACCTGGATGAGGCCCAGCTTGATACCCTGCACATCGAATGTTTCGATATTAGCCATACCGCAGGGGAGGCCACCCAAGCCTCGTGTGTGGTTTATAAACACCACGAGATGCAGAACTCGCTTTATCGCCGCTACAACATTGCAGGCATCACGCCTGGCGATGATTATGCGGCCATGCGCCAAGTGCTGAACCGACGTTTCTCGCGGGTTGCCGAAGGTTTGGCACCTTTGCCCGACATTGTGTTGATCGATGGTGGCAAGGGGCAGGTGGAAATTGCCCGCCAGGTTTTTGTGGAACTGGGCCTGGATATTCACGTCTTGGTCGGCGTTGCCAAGGGTGAAAAGCGTAAAGTAGGTCTGGAAACCCTGGTATTTGCCGATGATCGCCCGCCTGTGGCTTTGGGTGTGGAGTCGGCGGCACTGATGCTGGTCGCTCAGGTGCGTGACGAAGCGCACCGTTTTGCCATTACGGGCATGCGTGCCCAACGTGCCAAAACGCGCAATGTGTCACGCCTGGAAGATATTGACGGGATTGGCGCCAAACGGCGTCAGCGTCTGCTGGCTCGCTTTGGTGGTTTTAGTGGCGTTGCGGACGCAAGTATTGATGAGCTTAGTGCGGTTGATGGAATATCCACTGAACTGGCCGAACGCATTTATCATGCTTTACGATAGGCGAGAGCCTTTGTTTTAAATTAGGTTGGTATCCAAGCTATGCCTTTTAATCTGCCCATAGCCCTGACGTGGCTTCGCATCGTTCTGATCCCCTTGATCGTCGCCCTGTTTTATCTGCCAGCGGATTGGCTGAGCATGGAAACACGCGATCTGTGGGCCGCTTCGGTGTTTATCGTGGCCGCCGCAACGGATTGGTTTGACGGCTGGCTGGCTCGCCGCTGGAACCAGACGTCCTCATTCGGGGCCTTCCTGGACCCGGTTGCGGACAAACTCATGGTCAGTGCCGCTTTGCTGGTCTTGCTGGATCTGGGCCGTGTGGATGCCTTTATCGCCCTGATTATTATTGGCCGTGAAATCACCATTTCGGCATTGCGGGAATGGATGGCCAAGATTGGTGCCAGTGGTAGTGTGGCAGTTCATCGCTTGGGTAAATTCAAAACCGCCGCGCAAATGGTTGCCATTCCTTGTTTGTTGTACTGGTCGCCTGTCATGGGCCTGCCGACACGGATTATTGGGCAAGCTCTGATTATTGTGGCCGCGGTTCTCACGGTCTGGTCCATGTGCTATTACTTGCAGAAGGCCTGGCCGGAAATCAAGAAAAAGCAACTCTAATACAAATGGCTAATTCATCAACAACGACGCTGGATGGGGCGGGGCCTGACGGTTCACAGGACTGGCGGGTTATTGGCGTTATTGGTATCGCCCACGCCAGTTCGCACTTCTTTCAGCTGATTCTGCCCACACTGTATATTTCCCTGGGCCAAGAGTTCGGTTACGACTTCCTGACCTTGGGTGGTCTGGTGACCACCTTTTATCTGGTGTCCTGTTTTGGGCAGGCTTCTTCCGGTTTTCTGGTTGACCGTATCGGAGCCTTGCCGGTCCTGAAAGTGGGCCTGTCCTGTTTTGTGGTGGCGGCCTTGCTGATCGGGACGGCCAATGGCTATGGAATGCTGTTGGCGGCTGCCTTGATCGGTGGCGTGGGCAATGCCGTGTTCCACCCGGTGGATTACTCCATCCTGAATCATCGTGTCAGCCCGGCTCGTTTGGGCCACGCTTTTAGCGCACATGGTTTGACTGGGAATCTGGGCTGGGCCCTGACGCCGGTGTTTATCACCACGCTGACCATCTATTTCAACTGGCGCGTTGCTGTACTGTCGGCGGCAGCCCTGATTGCGGCCATTCTGGTGCTGGTTCTGATGAACCGGGATGCCTTGGCGGGACGTACAGCCTCGGGAACAGCGCCTGCACGTCCACAGAGCAAGGAATCGGTTTGGACGACGCTATCTACCTTGCTGTCGCGTCCTTCCTTGTGGGGTGCCTTCCTGTTCTTTGCCTTTGCTACAGCAGCGATGGCCGTGGTGCAGAATTACACCATTCCTATGCTGCATAACACCTATGGCATTGATAAGGTAACGGCGGGTACGGCCTTGTCCGGCTTCATGCTGGCTTCGGCAGCGGGCATGTTTGTGGGTGGTTTTATTGCTTCCACGACACCACGTTCTGAATTGATTGTGTTTGTGTCCCTGTGCGTATCGGGCGCTTTGTTGCTGGTACTGGGGGCAGGTTGGGTCATGCCTTCGCTGGCCTTGTTTGTGGTGGGGGCGGCTGGTTTCTGCTCGGGCATTGCCTCGCCATCGCGGGACATGCTGATACGCCGTGTTACCCCCAAAGGGTCTACCGGCGCAGTGTATGGCCTAGTGTACTCGGGCATGGACGTAGGTTCTTCCCTGGCACCAGTGGGCTTTGGTTTGCTGCTGGACGTGGGTCTGACCCAGGCTCCCTGGTATGGTGCCGCCATCGGGTATTGGACCGCGGCCGGTTTGGCTGTGTATGTGGCCTCTACAGTAAGTCGCGCGACCAAATCCTGATCTGCCCGTTGCTATGCAAGGCCGCTTCGGAAGGCCATAAAAGAAAACCCCAAAAACTTGATAGGTTTTTGGGGTTTTTTCTTGCCCTGCCTTAAAGCAGGGGGGAAGCTTGTAGCCGTGAACTCAGAAAAGCATATTGGCTTTTCCGGTTCACGCTTTTCTATATAGCTATATAGAGACTACTGACGCGCCAGACGTGGTTCTTCCACACTATCAGCATGGCTGCTGCGCCAGGGGTTGATATCCAGGCCACCACGGCGGGTGTAGCGCGCATACACCAGCAGACGCTCGGGCTTGCAGCTTTGCTGGATATCGCTGTAGAGGCGTTCTACACAATGTTCGTGGAACTCGGTATGCCGACGCAGTGAGACGATATAGCGCAACAAGGAAGCCGGATCAATCTGCGGGCCGGTATAGCGTACTTGCACACTGCCCCAGTCGGGCTGGCCGGTAACGGGGCAATTGGACTTGAGCAAATCAGAAACCAGGGATTCGGTCACGATGGGGGCATCTGGCAGGCATTGCAGCAAGCCGCTTTGTGGCGTGTAGTCCTGAATGCTGATGTCCAGCTCATCAATGCAATGGCCTTCGAGCTGACGGATAGGCTGGCCGTTCAAGGCCTTGAGCGGAATCAGCGTCACATTGACAGCGGCACCGGCAACCGCGCTCAAGTCTTGCTCCATGCGCTGTACAAGGCTGGCCATATCTTCCACCACTTCATCATTAAACGAGTTCAGATAAAGCTTGAAGGATTTGGACTCGATGATGCGTGGGCTATTCCAGGGAATAACAAAGCGCGCCAGGGCGACGACAGGTTTGCCTTTGGGATTGAGCCAGGAGATCTCGTAACCGTTCCAGATATCGGCGCCATACCATTGCTCGGGAACCTGAAGCGCCTGGCGGTTCAGAGAGCGCTCAATACCAAACAGGACACTGGGGTCGTACTGTGTGGGATAAACCACATCGTGCCCAAGAGGCGAGTCTTTAAGAGGGGAGTTGTTGCTCATTGACGGGTGCTGCAGCAATAAAACGGAAAACCGGTGCAGCGAGCAGGCGCTCACCGGGCGGTATAAAGGCGATTATCCCACATTGTGAAATCCTTGTCTCAGTATGCAAAAAACGGCTTGCGCGCCGCACAGTTTTTCATTTCACAAACAGGTAAGTCATTTCATATCTCGAAATTAATTATATATCTATATGATTTTTAAAAGAAAAATATTTACTCTTATATAAGATAGAAAACATGGATGCGGTGCAGCATTTGGGTAGACTGTAGTCATCTTGTTCACTGTTAAATCCATCTTAGGAGTTCACCATGAATGCTCGAGAAACTGAGATCCGCAATTTGCAAAAACGCTGGGCAGAAGACCCACGCTGGCAAGGTATCAAGCGTGGTTACACCGCTGAGGAAGTGATTCGTTTGCGTGGTTCTCTGGTCGAGGAGCACACCCTGGCTCGCCGTGGTGCTGAGCGTCTGTGGCAGTCCATCAATCAGGAACCCTTTGTGAACGCACTGGGCGCCCTGACGGGTAACCAGGCCATGCAACAGGTCAAGGCCGGTTTGAAAGCGATTTACCTGTCGGGTTGGCAAGTGGCTGGCGATGCTAACAGCGCTGGCGAAATGTACCCTGACCAGTCGCTGTACCCCGTCAACTCGGTGCCATCCGTGGTGCGTCGCATCAACAACTCCCTGGCCCGCTGTGATCAGATCCAGTGGATGGAAGGGGTGAACCCGGGTGACGAAGGCTACGTGGATTACTTCGCTCCTATCGTGGCCGACGCGGAAGCCGGTTTCGGTGGTGTGCTGAACGCATTTGAACTGATGAAGGCCATGATAGTGGCTGGCGCTGCTGGCGTTCACTTCGAGGACCAGCTGGCTTCGGCCAAGAAGTGTGGTCACTTGGGTGGCAAAGTGCTGGTGCCAACTCGTGAGGCTATCTCCAAGCTGGTGGCTGCTCGTCTGGCTGCTGACGTTCTGGACGTTCCCACCATTCTGGTTGCCCGCACGGATGCGGATGCAGCGGACCTGATCACCAGCGATGTGGACGAGTACGATCGCCCCTTCATTCTGGATGAGCGTACGGTGGAAGGCTTCTACCGCACCCGTGCCGGTCTGGATCAAGCCATTGCCCGTGGTCTGGCCTACGCTCCTTACGCCGACCTGGTCTGGTGCGAAACCTCCACACCGGATCTGGAGTACGCCCGCCGCTTCGCGGAAGCCATCCACCGTCAGTTCCCTGGCAAGCTGCTGTCCTACAACTGCTCGCCATCGTTCAACTGGAAGAAGAACCTGGACGACGCCACGATTGCCAAGTTCCAGCGCGAGCTGGGCGCCATGGGCTACAAGTTCCAGTTCATCACTCTGGCTGGTTTCCACGCACTGAACTACGGCATGTTCGAGCTGGCCCACGGCTACGCCCGCAACCAGATGAGCGCCTTCGTTCAACTGCAGGAAAAAGAGTTCGCCGCTGCACCCCTGGGCTTTACCGCTGTGAAACACCAGCGCGAAGTGGGTACAGGCTACTTTGATGCTGTCACTCAGACAGTTGAAGCCGGTAAGTCCTCGACGACCGCACTGGCTGGCTCCACCGAAGCCGAGCAGTTCGCGCCCTCCGAGGCATAAGCAGGACAGGGAAGGGTAGATAGCCCCTTCTCTGGTTGCAGGCAGCCCACCGTACGCTCCAGTCGGTGGGCTGCTTTTTTATTGGCACACTTTTTTGCTTAAAAACTACATATTTCAAATATCAAATTTGAAGGCTTGATATTTGGTGGCTGCTGTTTTGAACAGACTTTGAAGGTATGGAAAGAGGGAGCGGAAACAAGCCCGAAAAGGCTTGCAAAGCGGGTGGTCAGACCTGCCTGTTCTTCAATTCAAGGTGCACGTTTGCGTGGATTGATTTGCATTCACAGCGCTACATTATTTCGTCATGAAAAGTCTTGATAATCAAGGCATTCTCATAGGGGAAAGGCGTGGTAGACTTTGGCCGCGCAAGGGACGCATAAGCAGTGCGAAATCCTTGCCCTGTGTTGCGGATGGAATAAAAAAAAGGCTGCCAATAAGCAGCCTTGAAAGCATTGAACAGTTAGCGCCGCGTTGGGGGGGTAACGGCCTGAACAAGATGCATAAGGACAACGATATAGGATCGAAGCAAAGTCGTATTGATTTAAATCAAGAATGAAGAAATATCAGTGGCTTATAGTCCTTCCATGCGCGCATATTCGATTTTTTCTCTTCCAAAGCCCCTCACCGATGAGCAGCGGTCACGTCGGCGACACACATTAGCCCGTTTGGGCCTGTCCTGGCTGGCTGCCATGCAGGTGATGATGTTTGCTTTCCCCGGCTATATGCGCTCTTTCAGCACTCGCGCTGAAGACATTGAATCTCTCTCGCAAGTCATTGTGCTCATGAATTGGGCGGGCCTGTGCTTGACCATGCCTGTCGTGCTGTACTGTGCCTGGCCCATCCTGAAAGGGGCTGTCAAAAGCTTGTCCGAAGGTCGTGTAGGCATGGATGTGCCGGTGGCCTTGGGTATTGTGGGTGCCTTCCTGCCTAGTGTGTACAACACCTGGATCCAGCAGGGCGAGGTGTACTACGACTCGGTCACGATGTTCGTGGCCTTTTTGCTGACTGCCCGTTATCTGGAGCTTTGCGCCCGCCAGTCGGTGACGCAGTCCGCATCCCATGACCTGATCGAACGCTTTCGCCAGTCCGTGACAGGTCATGCCAATACTCTGGCATTCTGGTTTGTCAGCATTCAGCTGGTATTGGCCGCCGCCTTTGGTCTGGTCTGGTACTGGATGGACCCTTCGCATGTCGTTCCTGTTGTGGTTGCCATGCTGGTCATGAGCTGTCCCTGTGCCATGTCCATGTCGGTTCCCTCCGCCGTCGCTTCGGCGCATGCCGGCTTGCTGGCCCGACCTGCCAGGAATGAATTTGAAGTTGTACAACTGACCCAGCAAACTGGCCGCATCGCCCGTCAAAACCTGTACGGTTCGATTGTCTGGCACTTGCTCATGACTCCTTTGGCGGCTTTGGGCATTGTGGCTCCCTGGCTGGCCGCCGTCAGCATGCTGGTGTCCTCTTTGGCCGTGGCGGCCAACTCCTGGCGCATCTATCGCAGCCGCACCCGCGAGGTGCCGGCTCAGTGGACCGGTCCAGCAGCAAGGCAGGGCTGATATGTTTGGCTCTTTGCTGGTCCTGATCCCCATCTCCATTTTTCTGGTCATTGTTATCGGTGTCTCTTTCTGGTGGGCCATTTTTGCTGGCCAGTTTGAAGATACGGGCAATGCGGCTGATTCCATCTTGCTGGACGACGACTCCACAGCGGGTTTGTCGGGAGCAGAGCGTCCACCCGATTCCTGATACCTTCCAATTTTTTTGTTTTTTAGCCCTGCAAATGGTCGGCGACACACAGTCTGCGGGGCGGAAACACGCGCGAGCGCGTGCTTTCCGAAGTTTTTTGATAAGCATCAAGTAGCAGATTACCGACTTGCTGGATGATGTAGCTTGTTGTCGCTTGTATTAACAATGTTTGTTTAGGGGAAGCAAATGGGCACTTCCGATGCAGTCGGAAATAACGCCGAAGTCTTCAATTACGGGATTGTGAGGCAGTTCGCCATCATGACCGTATTTTGGGGCGTCATCGGCATGGCAATAGGCCTTTTTATTGCCTTGCAGTTGATTTGGCCAGAACTCAATTTCGACACACCGTGGCTTAGTTTTGGACGTCTGCGTCCACTGCATACGAACGCTGTGATTTTTGCCTTTGGTGGCACCGGTTTGTTCGCGACATCCTACTATGTCGTGCAGCGTACCTGTCAGGCCCGTTTGTTCTGCGACAAGCTGGCAGCCTTCACCTTCTGGGGTTGGCAAGCCGTGCTGGTGGCCGCGGTCATTACCCTGCCTATGGGTTACACCAGCTCCAAAGAGTACGCCGAACTGGAATGGCCGATTGACATCCTGATCACGCTGGTCTGGGTGGCTTACGCCATTGTGTTCTTTGGCACGATCGTCAAGCGCCGTGTGCGTCACATTTATGTGGCCAACTGGTTCTTTGGCTCCTACATCGTTACCATCGCTGTACTGCACATTTTCAATAACCTGGAACTGCCAGTCAGCTTCATGAAGTCCTACTCGGCCTACGCCGGTGTGCAGGACGCCATGGTGCAGTGGTGGTACGGCCATAACGCCGTGGGCTTTTTCCTGACCACGTCCTTCCTGGGCATGATGTACTACTTCATCCCCAAACAGGCCAACCGCCCCATCTACTCCTACCGTTTGTCCATCGTTCACTTCTGGGCTCTGGGCTTTACGTACATGTGGGCAGGTCCTCACCACTTGCTGTACACCTCCTTGCCAGACTGGACTCAGTCCTTGGGCATGACTTTCTCCCTGATTCTGCTGGCTCCCTCCTGGGGCGGCATGATCAACGGCATCATGACTTTGTCGGGTGCCTGGCACAAGCTGCGTACTGACGCGATCCTGAAGTTCATGGTTGTGGCTCTGTCCTTCTACGGTATGTCTACCTTTGAAGGTTCCATGATGGCTATCCGTACGGTGAACGCGCTGTCGCACTACACCGATTGGACTATTGGTCACGTGCACTCCGGCGCGTTGGGCTGGGTTGCCATGATTACCTTCGGTTCCCTGTACTACCTGATCCCACGTCTGTACGGCCGTACTGAAATGGCTCGTCCCCGTCTGATCGACCTGCACTTCTGGCTGGCTACCCTGGGCGTGGTGCTGTATATCGCCGCGATGTGGATTGCCGGTGTGATGCAAGGTCTGATGTGGCGTGCTACCGGTGTTGATGGCACCTTGACGTACAGCTTTGTGGAAGTCGTGAAAGCTACTTACCCCTTCTACGCAATCCGTGCTCTGGGCGGCGCCTTCTTTGTGGCCGGTATCTTGCTGATGTCCTGGAACGTGTTCCTGACCATCCGTGCAGGCGAGAAAGGCATCAACCCTGTTGTGCCCCTCAAGAACCCAGACGCCCGCGATCCAGCCCTGGTGGGTCCAACCCCTGTGCTGGCCTAAGGAGTAAATCATGGCTAATGACACTAATAAGCGCTTTTCGCACGCCACGATCGAGAAAAATACCGGGCTGCTGATCATCCTGAGTATCTTGGTGATTTCCTTCGCTGGCCTGGTACAGATCGTACCTTTGTTCTTTCAACACTCGACCACGCAGCCTACCGAAGGCATCCAGCCATACGAACCTTTGCGACTGATTGGTCGTGACATCTACATCCGTGAAGGGTGTGTGGGCTGTCACTCCCAGCAGATCCGTATGCTGCAGTCCGAAGTGCAGCGCTACGGTCCTTACTCGCTGGCCGGTGAGTCCGTGTACGACCACCCCTTCCTGTGGGGCTCCAAGCGTACCGGTCCTGATTTGGCCCGCGTAGGTCAGCGTTACAGCGACGAATGGCACCGCATTCACTTGCGTAACCCACGTAACGTGGTCAAAGAGTCCAATATGCCCGCCTACCCATGGCTGCAGAAGAACTCGGTGGAAGGTGAAAACGTGCAGGATCGCATGAAGGTGCTGCGTACCCTGGGCGTGCCGTACACGCAGGAACAAATTGATGCTGCTCCTCAGGAGCTGGTAGGCAAGACCGAAGAAGATGCAGTGGTTGCTTACTTGCAGGGCCTGGGCGTAGCCAGTCGCGACGCAGCCGCCAAGGCTGTGGAGCAGGGGAGCCACTAAATGCTAGCCATCATCAACGCTGTTGTGACCGCTTTGGCGATGGCTACCTTCCTTGGCATTTGCTGGTGGGCGTTCTCTCGGGGACGCCGCCAGGCCAACGAAGAAGCAGCGCTTCTGCCTTTCGCCTTGCCCGACGAGGGAATCAACGATAAAAACCCTGGGGGTTCCGAATGAGTGACTTTTTTAACAATGGCTGGAGCCTCTGGATTTCCGGCATCGCCTTGTTAGGCATCATATTTTGTTTGTGGCTGTTATTTACCCAGCGTGCATTTCTGGGCAAGACGGTCGATGTGGAAGAAACCGGCCACGTCTGGGATGGTGACCTGACCGAGCTGAACACTCCAGTGCCTCGCTGGTGGACCGTGATGTACATCGGTTTGTGTGTGTTTGCCTTGGGTTACCTGGTGCTGTATCCCGGCCTGGGCAGTTTCAAGGGCACATTGGGTTTTAGTTCCGGCCAGCAGGTCAAGCAGCAACAGGCCGAGATCAATGCTCGCCTGGAGCCTGTGTACGCCCGTTACCGCGAAATGCCTATTGAAGAGATCGCTCGCGATCAGGAGGCCCGCGAAATTGGTCAGCGCCTGTTCCTGAATAACTGCGCCCAGTGTCACGGTTCCGATGCACAAGGTGCTCCCAGCTTCCCTAACCTGGCCAATAAAGCCTGGTTGTGGGGTGGCGAGCCCGAGCAGATTCTGCACACCATTACCGAAGGTCGTACCGGGATGATGCCGCCACAAGCGCAATTCACCCCCGCTCAAGCCTCCGACGTGGCTCAGTATGTGCGCTCCTTGTCCGGCCTGGCTGCAGATCCTCTGCGTCTGGTGGCTGGTAAGCGTGTTTATGACAGCGCATGTTTTGCCTGTCACGGTGCGGATGCCAAGGGCAACACCTTGTTGGGCGCTCCTGATCTGACGGACGATTACTGGTTGTATGGCAGCTCCGAAGCCACCATCGTTCAGACCGTCTTGCAGGGTCGTACCAACCAGATGCCGGCTCAGAAAGCCACTTTGACTCCTGAGCAGATTCGTTTGCTGGCGGGTTGGGTCTGGGGCTTGTCGAACAATGCCGAGCCTGCCCAGGCTAACTAATGTGTTTTAAATTGATCTGACGCCTTCAGGACTTGCAATGAGTAGTGATTCTTCCCAACCCAGCGCTGATAACGCGCAGGGAACTGTGCCCAAGTGGCAACCTACACGTAACACCAAGGGAGCGGGTGGAACCTCTCCGCAAGTCGAGAAGGCGCTGGTCGATGTACGCAGCAAAATCTATCCACGATCCGTCAAGGGCGTATTCGCCCGCTGGCGGATCTGGATGGTGTATTTCACGCAGATCATTTTCTATGGTCTGCCCTGGTTGGAATGGCATGGCCGTCAGGCCGTGCTGTTTGACCTGCTGGAACGCAAGTTCTACATCTTTGGCATGATTTTGTGGCCCCAGGACGTTATTTACCTGACGGTGCTGCTCCTGATATCTGCCTTCTCCTTATTCCTTTTCACCGCCATGGCCGGACGTTTGTTCTGTGGCTATGCCTGTCCGCAGACGGTCTACACCGAGATCTTCATGTGGGTTGAGCGCAAGGTGGAAGGGGACCGTCTGGCGCGTATCCGCTTGGATGAGCAAGCCTGGAACGCCCGCAAACTACGTCTCAAAGCAACCAAGCACTTCCTGTGGGTCGTGATTGCTTTGTGGACCGGCTTTACCTTTATCGGCTACTTCGCTCCTATCCGTGAACTGGGTGGCGAGCTGATCGCTCTGTCTCTGGGCCCTTGGCAGTGGTTCTGGCTCTTGTTCTACGCCTTTGCCACCTGGGGTAACGCAGGTTTCATGCGCGAAGCCGTCTGTAAGTACATGTGCCCCTACGCACGTTTCCAAAGTGCCATGGTGGACAGCGATACCTTTGTGGTGACCTACGATTTTGTGCGTGGTGAAACCCGCGGTGGTCGATCTCGCAAGATTGACCACAAAGAAGCCGGTATGGGCGACTGTGTGGACTGCAGCCTCTGTGTTCAGGTCTGTCCGACCGGTATTGATATTCGTGATGGCCTGCAATACATGTGTATTGGCTGTGGCGCATGTGTGGACGTCTGTGACCAGGTCATGGACAAGATGGGCTATGAAAAGGGCCTGATCCGCTACACCTCGGAGCGCGCCATTAAAGAGCGCATGACGCAATCGCAGGTGCGACGTCGCATGCTGCGCCCGCGCGTGCTGTCTTATATCCTGATTCTGGCCGTCATTTGCGGTGCCTTCGTCTACACCTTGGCAACCCGTACCCCGATGCGTGTGGACGTGATTCGTGACCGTGGTGCTCTGGGCCGTGAAGTGCCTGGCGGCATGATCGAAAACGTGTTCCGTCTGCAAGTCATCAATACCTCGGAAGAGGCGATGGAGTTGCAGTTGTCCGTAACAGGTCTGGAAGGCGCACGCATTCACTTGACCGAGAACGGCCAGGATCACATTCATGTGGCCCCTGCAGGCAATAGATTGTTGCCTGTCGTGGTGCAAGTCCCAATTAGTAGTGCCAAGCCAGGCCTGTATGATATTTCCATCCAGGCAGTCGGCGAGCATGAAGGCGGCCGCAAGACCTACGTGAATGAACGCAGTAGTTTCTATATTCCTCAGTAACTTTATAAAGAGCAAAACATGGACGAATCAAAGGACAGTGGACCCTGGTGGCGTGAACCGTGGCCTTGGTTGTTGATGGCCGGCCCGGCTCTGGCTATCGTGGGCTGCGTCATTACCATTGTGCTGGCGTTCCAGAACTTCAGTAATCAGGGAGTGACAGACGGCGGCGTCAAGCAGGGCCTGGTCGTCACCAAAGGCGAGCCTGCCCGCGAGCAGCACTGAAAGTAGTTGATACACCGTTACGCTAGGGTTGAGAGAAGTATGTTTCCGTTCAAGAAGGGGGTACGAATGACCATCCGATCGTTGATGTGGATACTGTGGCCTTCATTCCTGGTCGCTGGGGTGCTAAGTGCAATTGTGTTTGCTTTGGTGGACCCGTTGGACATCGTTGTACTTGGACATATGCAAGTGGATCGACTGACCTTTTATACGGTGGCGTTTTTTCTGTTCTGGGTAGCCGCATCGGTGGCTTGTACGCTTAGCCTGTATATGTCGTCTGGTTCACCAGCGGCATTGGCTGAACCGGCAGATAGTCTGGACTGATTCGGACAAGCGCTAAAAGAAAAAGCACATGCAAATTGCATGTGCTTTTTTTTGTGCGTAGTAGGTGCCCAGGAGCGGTGCAGCAGGCCGTAGCGCGTTCAGCAAGCTATTTGAGGCCTAGGCAAGGGCCAGGGGTTTTAATCGCACTCCGTGCCTGCCAGCGTGCGCAGTGCGGCCAGATCCAGCAAATGGACTTCGCGCTGGGAGATTTTCAGCAGACCTTCGCGCGCAAAACGCGAGAACAGGCGGCTGACCGTTTCCAGTGTCAGGCCCAGGAAGTTGCCGATTTCTTCGCGGCTCATGCGCAGAATGAATTCGTAAGGGGAGTAGCCAAGCAGCGACAGGCGCTGGGACAGGTTCAGCAAGAAGGCGGCTAGGCGTTGCTCGGAACGCAGTCCGGCCAAGGTCATCATCAGTTGATGGGCGCGGTTGATTTCCTTGCTCATCAAGCGACGGAATTGTTGTTGCAAGATAGGCAGTTGGGCCGACAGGCGGTCCAGATCATCAAGGCGGATCACACAGACTTCGCTGTCTTCCAGGGCGATGGCATGGGAGACATGGCGGTTTTCAACCAGGCTATCCATGCCCAGGATTTCTCCTGGTAATAAAAAGCCCGTAATCTGGATGTGGCCGGTGGAATCTTCCAGCTGCATCTTGATCGAACCAGAGCGCAGGCCATAGATTCCCTCGACTGAGTCGGCCAGTCGAAACAGCACGCCGCCCTTGGGGATGCGGATGCGCTCCTTGACTAATTCGTCCAACCGCTCCATTTCATGCTTAGGCATCCCAAGAGGTAGACACACCTCATTGAGCATACAGCTGGAGCAGCGTATGGAGTCAGCGGTAACCGAGATACGTTTTTGCATAAGGAATAATGTCAGATGGCGAAACGCTAAATCTTTGAGTCAAATCAAGTGTAATTGTAGCTTTTTATTGGTTGGTATTCCCGCTAATCCTTAATATGTTTAGTTCTTAAGGGCCGCGCCGTGCGGGAAGCGGCTGCCTATGCCGGGTACAGCGCGGTCAGACTTCTCTTGCCAGGTTGTTGTTTAAAAGCGATCCAAACACTTGAATACTTGGTTTTTGTCCTTATCTTCAATTCATCCTGTTATTTGTTGCGAGATCTGGGCGAGCAGTATTTAGTAACTGTTTGCTTTAGCTTATCGCATATTTTCTCAAGTGAAAATTCTATGCGAATCGATAAATTGACAACGAAGTTTCAACAGGCTCTAGCCGATGCGCAGAGCCTGGCTGTTCGCGAAGACAACCCCTATCTGGAACCCGCCCACGTACTGGTCGCCTTGCTGGCCGATGCCGATTCCGGCACTGGCAGCTTGCTGGCTCGTGCGGGCGTCGCCATTCCCCGTCTGGAAAATGAGCTTAACCGCCTGATCTCCAATCTGCCCAAGGTACAAGGGGCGGAAGGTCAGCAGCAGCTCAGCTCGGCTCTGCAAGCCGCTTTGGCCAAAACCGACAAGGAAGCTGCCCAGCGCGGTGATACCTATATCGCCAGCGAGTTGTTCCTGCTGGCCCTGGCGGACGACAAAGGCGAAACCGGTCGTGCCCTGCGCGATGCCGGCTTGCAGCGCCGTGCCTTGGAAGCGGCCATCGAGGCCGTACGCGGTGGTGCCAATGTGAATGATGCCGAAGGTGATAGCAACCGTGAGGCGTTGGACAAGTACACCACTGACCTGACCGAGCGTGCCCGTCTGGGCAAGCTGGACCCGGTGATTGGCCGTGACGACGAAATTCGTCGCACTATCCAGATTCTGCAGCGTCGCACCAAGAACAACCCCGTGTTGATTGGTGAGCCTGGTGTGGGTAAGACCGCCATTGTGGAAGGCTTGGCGCAGCGTATCGTGAACAACGAAGTGCCCGAAACCCTGAAGGGCAAGCGCGTTCTGGTGCTGGACCTGGCTGCCTTGCTGGCGGGTGCCAAGTACCGTGGCGAATTTGAAGAGCGTCTGAAAGCCGTCTTGAAAGAGCTGTCCAAGGACGATGGCAAAACCATTGTCTTTATTGACGAGTTGCACACCATGGTGGGCGCCGGTAAGGCCGAAGGTGCCATGGATGCCGGCAATATGCTCAAACCCGCCTTGTCGCGCGGCGAGCTGCACTGTATCGGTGCTACTACGCTGAACGAGTACCGCCAGTACATCGAGAAAGACGCGGCTCTGGAGCGTCGTTTCCAGAAAGTGCTGGTTAACGAACCGGACATGGAGTCCACCATTGCGATTCTGCGTGGTTTGCAGGAGCGCTACGAGTTGCACCACGGTGTTGCGATTACTGACCCGGCCATTGTGGCTGCGGCCGAGCTATCGCAGCGTTACATTACGGACCGTTTCCTGCCTGATAAGGCCATTGACCTGATCGACGAGGCCGCTGCCCGTATCCGCATGGAGATTGACTCCAAGCCCGAGGTCATGGACAAGCTGGATCGTCGCATCATTCAGTTGAAAATCGAGCGTGAAGCCGTTATCAAGGACACGGACGAAGCCTCTCAGCGCCGTTTGCAGGCCATCAATGACGAGATGGAGAAGCTGCAGCGTGAGTACAACGACTACGAAGAGATCTGGAAAGCCGAAAAAGCGGCCGTCCAGGGCTCGCAAGTCGTTAAAGAGGAAATCGAGAAAGTCCGTGCCGAAATGGCCGAGTTGCAACGCAAGGGTCAGTTCGACAAGTTGGCCGAGCTGCAATACGGCAAGCTGCCCGAGCTGGAAGAGCGCCTGAAAGCGGCTGAAGCCAATATGGACAAGGCTGATCAGGACAAGCCTCGTTTGTTGCGTACGCAGGTCGGTGCCGAGGAAATCGCGGAAGTGGTTTCGCGTGCAACCGGTATTCCTGTGTCCAAGATGATGCAGGGCGAGCGTGAAAAGCTGTTGCAGATGGAAGACTACCTGCACAAGCGTGTGGTCGGTCAAGGTGAAGCAGTACGTTTGGTGTCGGATGCCATCCGTCGCTCGCGTGCGGGTCTGTCTGATCCGTCCCGCCCATATGGTTCCTTCCTGTTCCTGGGGCCAACTGGTGTGGGCAAGACCGAGCTGACCAAGGCATTGGCCAACTTCCTCTTTGACTCCGAGGATCACATGATTCGTATCGACATGAGCGAGTTCATGGAGAAACACTCGGTGGCCCGCTTGATCGGGGCGCCTCCCGGCTACGTGGGCTATGAAGAGGGCGGTTACCTGACCGAGGCCGTGCGTCGCAAACCTTATTCGGTGATTTTGCTGGACGAGGTAGAGAAAGCACACCCCGACGTCTTTAACGTGCTCTTGCAGGTGCTGGACGATGGTCGTTTGACCGATGGCCAGGGCCGTACGGTGGACTTCCGCAACACGGTGATCATCATGACTTCGAACCTGGGTTCGCAGCATATTCAGCGTTTGTCGGGTGAGCCTTACGATGTGATCAAGGAAGTGGTGTGGGAAGAAGTGAAACAGCATTTCCGCCCCGAGTTCCTGAACCGTATCGACGAAGTGGTGGTGTTCCACGGTCTGGAAGCAGAACACATCGAGTCCATTGCTCGTATCCAGCTTGAACGTCTGGATCAGCGTCTGGCTCAGCGTGATATGCATCTGGAAGTCAGCGAGGCTGCTTTGGCGCAGTTGGCCAAGGCTGGGTTTGACCCTGTGTTTGGTGCGCGTCCGTTGAAACGTGCTATCCAGCAGCACATTGAGAACCCGGTGGCACGTCTGATTCTGGAAGGCCGCTTTGGTCCTAAAGATGTGGTGCCTGTGGACTGGAAGGACGGTGAGTTTACGTTCACCCGTAGTATCCAGTAATCAGCAGGCTCTGATTTCTGCTGTGCTGGTGAGCGTTGAGCAGTCGAGCTGACCAGCACATGCAGTAACCGTAGTTGAAACGGCAGTAAAAAAGCGCCTTGGGAGACCAAGGCGCTTTTTCTTTGGCTCTACGGAATGATTCAAGCCTGGGTTGCTTTCCCTCTGATCTGAGCCACCCGCTTGGGTTTTGGCAAAGAGAAAGCTATTCAGAATCCTGGTGGAGCTTATCGATGCACTGCTCGTATAAGGGGCAGCTGCCAAGCAGAGGCTGTTTCAGCCAGGTGTGCTGAGTCCGTCAGGACGACCGGTCAGGCTTTGCTTAGGCGTTCTCGTGTGCCGGAGCCGGAGGCGGCGTCAGGTCCAGTTCATCCTTGCCGTAGAACTTCACACCGATCTCGACACGAGGGCGGCCTTGCGAGCGGCGGTGGCGGTTGGTGTCCCGCAGCGAGTACACGCAACCGCAGTATTCCTGCTGATAGAAATTCTCGCGTTTGCTGATTTCCAGCATGCGTTGCGAGCCGCCACCTTTGCGCCAGTTGTAGGTCCAGTACTTCATCTCCGGATAACGGGCTGCGGCGCGTTCGCCACAGTCGTTGATCTGGTTCATGTCTTTCCAGCGCGAAATACCCAGCACGCTGGAGATGATGTCGTAGCCATTTTCATGGGCGTAGAGGGCTGTGCGCTCAAAGCGCATGTCAAAGCAGACCGTGCAGCGCTCGCCACGCTCGGGAGCGTGTTCCAGGCCGCGTACACGTTCAAACCAGTTATCTACGTCGTAGTCGGCGTCAATGAACTCGATGCCGTGCTGTTCGGCAAAGCGGATGTTTTCCTGCTTGCGCAGTTCGTACTCGCGTACAGGATGGATATTGGGGTTGTAGAAAAAAACGGTGTATTCAATCCCCGAGGCGTGCAAGGCCTCCATCACCTCGCCCGAACAGGGGGCGCAGCAGGAGTGCAGCAGCAATTTCTCGCGCTTCTCCGGCATGGTTAAAACTGGACGATTGAGCTGAGTGGACATGAATCTGAATCCGAGTAAAAAGGGCGTCCCGAGTCGGTCGCACAATAAATCAATGCGACTATTGTAGATTCTTGGCAAAGTTTAGTGAAATCAATCTGTTGCCTTAGTACCCCAGGACCTCGTCCCATAGTCGCGTAACGGCCTGCCGCTCCTGGGTCAGCTCGGTTTGCGGCACACGGGCTTTTTCTGCTCCTTCCAGACGCAAAGCGTGCTGACGACGGCGCAGGGCGCGGTAGGCATCGGCCACCTCCTGAGCATGGTCGACCGCGATCAGGCCCGCCTGCGCGGCAATGCCCAGCAAGGCGATATTGCCCAGGTTTTCCAGCAGTTTGGGATGCTCGCGACTATGGCACAGCACCAGATACTGGGTGATGAACTCCACATCCACCATGCCGCCACGGTCGTGTTTCAAGTCAAACAGCTCGCTGCGATTGGGGTGCCCGGCACTGATCTTGTCACGCATGTCCAGAATGTCGGCGCGCAGTTTGCGACGGTCCCGTTCCATCAGCAAGATGGAGCGGCGGATTTCATCGAAACGTTCCTTGATCTGGGCATCCCCGGTCACAAAACGGGCGCGGGTAATGGCCTGGTGCTCCCAGGACCAGGCACTGCGGGTTTGATACTGCTCGAAGGCATCCACGCTGACGGCCAGCAATCCGGCATCGCCATCCGGGCGCAAACGCAAGTCAATATCGTAGAGGCGGCCAGAGGAGGTCATGGCCGATAACCAACTGGTCATGCGGCGAGCCAGCTTGATGTAGCGCTCCACGTTGTCCTGGCTGGGGTCGTCGTACAAAAACACCAGATCCAGATCCGAGGCGTAGCCAATTTCCTTGCCGCCCAGCTTGCCATAGGCAATGACGGCAAAGCGGGGCGGGGTGTCATGTTCGGGGCCCAGGCTGCGGGGGCGCGTCAGAGGCCAGGTGCGTTCCAGCGTTTCGGCCAGCATCATGTCGGCCAGGGCCGAGAGCTGGTCGGCCAAGGCCTCCACCGTCAGCACGCCTTCCAGGTCCTGAGCCAGCAACTGGAAGGTGATCTGGTGCTGCCAGTCGCGCATCATGTTCATTTGCTGTTCGACGTCGGCCTGGCCATCGGGCAGGCGGCACGCGTCCAGATCGCGGCACATTTGCTCGGACAGGGCCGCAAAGTCCGGAATTTCCATCAGCGAATGCCATTCGATCAGGCTGTCCAGCAGGAGCGGGTATTGAGCCAGATACTGCGCGGCCCACGGGCTGGCCGAGACAATACGGGCGACGCGGGCCAACGTATCGGGGTATTCAGCCAGCAAAGCCAGATAAGCACTGCGTTGGGCGATCAGCTCGATCAGGTTGAAGAGCCGGGTCGCCGTCATTTCCGGGTTTTCGGAGCGGTAGGCGTAGTCCTCGGCCAGGGGAATCAAGCGTTGTACGCGATCCAGGCTGGCGTTGGGTAGGCTGCGCAGGCGATGGCTGTTCAGCAGGGCCTGACGCAATTGTTCGATGCGTTCCCGCAAAGCCTGATCTTGCTCGGCGCTGTTGACTTCGAGGGTGGGGGCTGCCGCTACAGGAGGCTCGGCACTGGCTTCCTCGCCCATACCCGCCAGACGGAAGGCATTGCGGAAGGTATGCGACACAAACTTTCTGTGCTGGCCTAGCTGCTCGTCGAAATCGGCCAGGCTCAGGCCTAAGGTGGCGGCCAGCTCGGTGCGCAGCTCCTCGTCCTGGGGCAGCAAATGGGTTTGTTCGTCTTCGCGATACTGCAGGCGGTGTTCGACACGCCGCAAGAAGGTATAGGCGGCCAGTAGCTTGTCGCAGACCTCCTGGTCCAGCAGTCCGGCCGCGCATTGACCGCGCAAAGCCTTGTGCAGGCTAGTTGTTTGCAGGGAAGGCTGTCGTCCACCGCGTATCAGTTGATTGAGCTGAACCACAAACTCAATTTCTCGAATCCCGCCATCCCCCAGCTTGATGTTGTGCCAGGTCTCCACGCCATTGCGGTTCAGGGCGCGGCGTGTCCAGTCCTGACGGATGCGCTCGCGCAGGCCGCGCAGGGCGGACAGGGCATCAAAGTCAAAATACTTGCGATACACAAAAGGGGTACGCAGCGCTTCGAAGTGATGTATATCGCCGGCGCTACGGCTGCCTTCAAAGGCCTGGGCCTTGATGGGGCGCGCCTTGATCCAGGCATAGCGTTCCCATTCCCGGCCTTGGTTGACCAGATAGTTTTCCAGGGCCGGCATGCTCCAGGCCAGCGGCCCGGAATCGCCGTCCGGGCGCAGGCGCAAGTCGGTACGAAACACCTGGCCGAAGGCATCCGTATCGGACAGCACGGGCATCATGCGCTGGGTCACTTTGCCGTAAAACTCGTGATAGCTCAGGGGGCGGCGACCCTCGGTTTCGCCGTCCTCGTCGTAGAGCATGATCAGGTCAATGTCCGAGGAAACGTTTAATTCCTTCCCGCCTAGCTTGCCCATACCCAAAATAATCATCTCCTGGGGCAGGCCAGTTTCCGAATTTTTAGGAATACCGTGGATTTCCGCCAGTTGCTGCGCCACGGTTTCATAGGCTTGTGCCACGGCAAGATCAGCCAGGCTGCTCATGGCCTGCATCACTTCTTCCAAGGGCGCCAGGCCATTGATATCGCGGATCATCAGCACCAGGAAAACCCGCTCGCGCAGTTGGCGCAAGGCCTGGCGCACTTGTGCCAGACGATCATTATCGGGTTCGGGCAGCAAAGTCCTATACCATTGCGTAATCAGTGCGGGGGTGACAGGGTGCTGGGCTTGCTCTTGCAGCCACGTTCCAAATTGTGGTTGAGCGTTTACTTTTCGACGCAAGGGGCCGGACCATTGCATCACGGGCTTCAATATAATGGACTGGCTCATACGATAAGAGGCTTTTCGGATAAGGGGGAACGACAAGTGAAATGACTTGTCTGACTAGGCCGGAAATGACCGCATCTAACTATACTCGGGAATTGATTGCATGGTAGTTCGAGGGCTTGTGCGACTGGCGCTGGTGCTCTATTTTGCGCTGATGCTAAGCCTTGTCGGGCTACGTTATTTGCTTGTGCCCCAGCTGGACAATCTGCGTCCCTATCTGGTGCAGAAAATCAGCGAACAAACCGGCCTGCAAGTCCAGATTCAAGAATTAAAAGGCGACTGGCAGGGCTGGAATCCCCATCTTTCCGTAACGAATCTGTCGCTGGCAGAACCCGGGCAGGAGCCCATGTTGCAGTTGCCCAAGCTGCAGGCCGATATCAGCTGGAAGTCCTTGTTCAGTGGTTCGCTGCAGTTGCGTCAGCTGGATGTGCAGGGTTTGACGATTCCGGTACGGCGCGACCCCCAGGGACAGATTCTGGTGATGGGCCAAGTGCTGGATTTGAATGATGAGAGTGCGCCCTCAGAACCGGAAGCATGGCAAGGGCCGGTTCGCTGGCTGCTGGAGCAGCGTGGTATCCGCATTCAGGGCATGTCCTTGCAATGGCAGGATGATATGCGCGGCGCACCTGCCTTGCACCTGCCCGCGATTGAATGGCAGATTGGCTACCGACAGGGCTGGCACGAGGTGAACCTGGCTACCGCCTTGCCAGCCAATCTGGGTGAATCCCTGGCCCTGTCCTTGCGTGTACAAGGCAAACGTCGTCTGCCTGAAAATGTGGATGTGCTGGATTTGCCTTGGGAAATGACGGCACAGGCCAAGGCAGTAGACGCACCCGCGCTGCGCCCATGGCTGGACGTGCCAGTGGCCTTGGACAGGGGCTGGGTCAATATGCGTGCGCAGGCCAGCCAGCCCAAGGCCGAGCAGACCATACAGATGCAGCTGCTTGCTCAAGTGCGGGATATGGCCGTACTGACTGAGAGCGAAGATCGCCTGCAGCTGGAGCAGGCCAGTCTGGAGCTGGAGGGTGGGCTGAACGATTTGCAAGCACTGGCCCAAGGCAAGCAAAGTGGTGATGTGCAGTGGGCGCTGGCAATGACTGGCTTTGGCCTGCGTGTGCCGGATTTGTTTGCCCAATATCTGGCGGTGGATCAGCTCAATGCTCAAGGGACCGTTCACCGCGATGAGCAGGCCAGACTCAGCGTCAGCAAAATGAATCTTGCTTTGCGCAATCCTGACCTGGATGCGCAATTAACAGGAAGCTGGCGTGAGGATGCCAAGTTCGAGGCCGGTGTGGCGGACTGGCAGGGGCAATTCAAGCACCTGAATCTGGCGGCTTTGGTGAATTATCTGCCTTTGACGGTCAACCCTTTGGCGCGCGAATGGATGCAGGCTGGATTGGTGCAGGGGGCTGTGCGAGACGGCACAATCCGGCTGCAAGGGGGGCTGGATACCTTTCCGTATGGCTTGAGTCCGGAGGATGGCAGTTTTGAAGTGGCCGGTAGATTGGACGATGGGATTGTGGATTATCAGCCCGCCCGTCCCAAGCGTTTGGCCTGGCCGCGTCTGGAAGGCGTGCAAGGCAGCATACGCATGCATAACGACAATCTGGACATTGTGGCCCAGCAGGCGCGTATGCCTATCGCCAAGCAGCAGGATATTGCACTGCGCGATATTCAGACCCACATTACTTCCTTGGAGCAAAACAGCTTTTTGAAGCTTGAGGGCGTGTCGCAGGCTCCGGCGACCAGTTATCTGGCCCTGGTTCATCAATCGCCCTTGAATGCCTTGCTGGATGGCTTGTTGGCCGACAGTCGCGTCAAAGGGGATTGGACCGTACCCATCAATTTGCAGATTCCTCTGGATAATGCGGACGACACCCAGGTACAGGGCCAAATCCAGATGAGCAATGGCGAGTTTCAGTACATGCCTGAAGCCCCCTCGTTTACGGCCTTGAGCGGTGAACTGGCCTTTAGTGAAAAAGGTGTCAGTGCCCGGACGCTGACGGGCAAGATGCTGGGCGGTGATACCCAGATCAGCGGTGTGCTGGAACCCGGCAAGCCCGGTTTGCAGCTCAATGGTGTGCTGACTGCCCAAGGTCTGGAGCAGTACCTGGAACTGAAGGGCGTACAGCGCTTGCAGGGCCAGACTCCCTACAAGGTGCTGATGAAGCTGGATGCCAAGAGTTCTTTTTCCTTTGGTGTGGAGTCCGACCTGACGGGGCTGGCGCTGAACTTGCCCGAGCCTTTCCACAAGCCTGCCGAGCGCGCAGCCAAATTGAAGGCGGATTGGAGTAGCGACTCCGCCGCAAAAATGGACCGTCTGCAGATAAGCCTGGAAGATAGACAGACCTTTTTGCTGAACCTGTTGCATGCCCAAGGCTCGCGCCAAGGCAGCTATTTTCAAAGTGGCAGCATGGGGACGCCGGGGCTGGTGAACTGGCCCAAACGCGGTCTGGAACTGCATAGCCGTCATGACCGTATGGATCTGGATGCCTGGGAGAGGGTGGTCGAGGAGTTTGGTCAGAATCTGGATGGCAGTCCGTTGACGCCTTCGGGCCGTCCCTTGCTGCCTTTGCTGGAGCGGGTGCGCCTGCAAGCGGATCAGGCATTTTTCAGAGGGCAAGTGCTGGATCAGCTGGAGATGGAAAGCACGGAAGATGCCGCTGGCAGACTGTTTTTGCGCCTGAAGGCCAAGCAGGCAGAGGGGCGTTTGCAGGCCCAGCATCAAGATGGTCGCTACATCGGCATGTTCAATGCCAATTTCTCTCATTTGTACCTTGATAGTGGCAGGCCCGATTGGGCCTGGCCCGACGCTGAACAGCCCATGAATGACGATCTGCTCTTGCCCGCAATCTCGTTCAAGGTGGATGACTTGCAGATACAGGGCGTGCGCTTTGGCAAGCTGGAAGCCAAGGGCAAGCCTGCTGGAAAAGGAGCAAAGTGGACGCTGGAGAACTTTTCCTTGAATGCCCAAGGAATGCAACTGCAAGGTTACGGCTCTTTGGCATTGACTGGGCCGCAGCGCGGGCTGGAATTGGTTGCCAATAGTCAGGTGAGCAATCTGGGACAGTTTGTAGATGTCAGTGGTTTGTTGACCGAGTCCATCAAGGATGGCGACGGTACCGTGCAGGCGGCCTTGTTCTGGGGCGATTTTCCCTGGTCTTTTGACAAGCGCAATATTCGCGGCCAGTTCAATGTAGATTTGCGTAAAGGGCGTTTTATCAGCCTGAAATCGCGCTCGGCCAAATTGCTGGAGCTGCTCAGCCTGCAGTCCATCTCGCGTTTAAGTCGCCTGGATCTGGACTTGTTTGGTGCAGTGAAGGAGGGGTTTGCATTCGATAGCCTGACCGGGCGCATGAACCTGTCGCAGGGCAAGCTGGAACTGGACAATTATCAGATCAAGGGCCCGGCGGGGGCGATCAGCCTGAAGGGCTGGGTTGATATCAAGGACGAAACGCTGGACTTGATTGCCGTGGTGGACCCGAATCTGGACATGAGTGGCGCAGCGATTGCGGCTTATTTCACTGTCAACCCCATGGTGGGGGTAGGGGCCTTGCTGACGCAGTGGTTGATGCAGATCCCGATGAGCAGTCACCTGTCGGTTACCTACGCTGTTACGGGCAAGATTGACGATCCCCAGCTGAAAGAGCTGGAGGTGCCGGCGGTCAGTGCCGCGAAACAAGAGAAACAGCCGCGTGTTGAACCTTGATGCCAGAGACCTGACTCATAGCGAGTTTCCCTGAGTTCGAGGTGCTGCAAGTTGTTTGCGTGTTTTAACCCCTTTGTGAAGGATGGGCCGATGAGTGCACAGAGACTGAAACGACTGGCAGTGACATGGATTCTGGCTGGCTGGACTGTCCAGGCTGTCGGGGCGCAAACCCATCCGGTGGTTCAGGCCGCACAAGAGGCTGAGCAGTCCTTGCAGGCCCGTATCGGCCTGGCCGTGCTGGATACGGCAGATGGCCAGCTTTGGCAGTATCGCGCCGACGAACGTTTCCCCATGGCCAGCACCAGCAAGGCCTTGATTTGTTCCGCCTTGTTGGCCAGAGGGCCGGGGGCGATGAAGACGGCCTGGCTAATTAAAGAGGAAGCTGTTCAGTCTTACGCCCCGACGACGGAAAACCTGATCGGCCAGTATGTGTCAGCGGCCCAATTGTGTGCAATTACGATGCGCAACAGCGACAATACCGCCGCCAATGGGGTGCTGGAAATGCTGGGTGGACCGCAGACCGTCACCTCCTTTCTACGCACTATCGGCGATACGGTGACGCGTCTGGACCGTAATGAGCCCAGCCTGAATGAAGCCACGCCCGGGGACCTGCGCGACACAACGACCCCGCAAGCCATGGTGCAGACCTTGCAAAGTCTGGTCCTGGGCGATGCGCTTAAAACCTCAGACCGTGATCGGCTGACTGATTGGCTGCGCCATAACGAAGTGGGTGGGCCTTTGCTGCGGGCGGGAGTACCCGAAAGCTGGAACGTGGCAGATCGAACAGGAGCCGCAGGATACGGCACGCGTGGGGTGGTGGCGGTGATGTGGCCACCAGAGCGTGCGCCGCTGGTGGCTGCTGTCTACATCACGGAAACGAAAGCCTCGATGGAAGCGCGCAATGCGGCCATCGCGGCTATCGGCAAAGTAATTGCACAGGCAGTGGATCAGAAAGCACAGCCTTGAATCAGCTGGTGGGTACTGGCGGGGACAGGCCACTTAGCCGGCCTGACGCTCCAGCATTTCATCCAGCGTTGCGTAATAGCTCATGGAGGCATGGCGCAGATTCGTGCGTACATGCTCGCGTGCCTGTTCTGGGTCCTTGTCCAGAAAAGATTGCAGGATGGCTCGGGTGGCCTGCATGGAAAGCTCCCGATAGCGCGTGTCGCGCAAGGTAGCCAGACGCACCGCTTCCACGTGGTCACTCAGACGAAAAATCATGGTGCTCAAGTGCGGGTTGGGGCATAGCGAAATCCAGCTTTCCCGAAACGCATCGTTGGCAATCATGTACTGCATGGGGTCGGCGGCGGCATGGGCTTTTTCTGAGGCATTGGCAGCCTTGTTCATCAAGGCCAACCCTTCCAGATTGGCCTGCAAGCAGGCGGCGGCGGCTGCTTCCGGTTCCAGCAACATGCGTATTTCAAAAATCTGCGCAATATCGGCCGGAGTAAAGCGCCGCAGCATGAAGCCGCGCGAGGTGCCCTCCAGCAATCCTTCGTTGGTCAGTTGCAGCAAGGCTTCGCGCACAGGCATGCGCGAGACTTGCAGTTCAGCAGCAATTTCATGGTCGACCAGACGGTCGTCATAGCTGATGTCGCCACTGCGCATGCGGCTGCGCAGGTGTTTGTAGACCTGCTGGCGTATGTTCAGTTTGGGGGCGGCAGGCTGGTTTTTATTCATTGGTTTTGGGCAAGACGGTGAACAGGCAGTCGGCATGAAATCCCTGTGCGCAGCAGTGTGTTTCCTGCACCTGGACGTGCTGATCGTAGATCAGTTGGCCGACGGCTGTAAGCATACCAACGATAGGGCGGCACAGGGGCCGATCATGGGGGCCAAATCCCCATGCAAAGGGACTGTTTTTCACGCGGACCTGCAAGGATCCCGTGGCCTCTGTTTGAATGTCCCAGCTCCCCCAGCCCAGTTGTGCCGAGATGTCGGCAATGCTGTGCAGCAAGGCCTGCGGGTCGTGATTGATGGCTTCCCAATACGCCTTGGCTGACAAACCACCTTGTTCCATTACGGCCTGCCCCAATGCATCTAGCGCCTGTGTTCGGGCGGGTTCATCCAGCCGGCGAAACAGCCCCATCAACACGTCGACACGCATCATCAAGTAGCGCCGATCGTCGTCCAAAATCTGGCCCTGTGCCGTATCCCAGCTTAATCTGTCTCTGAATTCTGTCATTTTAAATTAAAAGTATATTGTTTTGTTTTTAGATAATAGATTGATATTAAAGCAAATAAATTATAGGGAAAACCATTATCTATTTAATTTAAGAATAAACTATATACTTTTTCGCAAGGCGGACTAACGCTGGAATGAAGTGCATAACAAAAGGGGACAAATGGTGAAAGCGTTGCGAAAAAGCGTAATGGGGCTGGCCTTGGGGGCAGCCTTGATGATGGGCTGGGGGACGGTCAGCCAGGCAGCCGGGAGCGAGTTGAAAATTGCTTTCCCGGTCGATATCCCGTCCTGGGATCCGACCTCGGTTACCTTTCCGGCGGGCCAGTCGATTTACAAGGCCGTGTTTGATTCACCCCTGTTTGTGGGTGACGATTTGAAGGTGGCACCGCGTCTGATCGAGTCCTGGGAATGGGCGGACGAGCAAGGTCAGGCCCTGAAGGTGAAGCTGCGCGACAAGGTGAAATTCCATGACGGCAGCGACATGACGGCTGAAGACTTGAAGTTCACCTTTGATCGTGCGATCAACAAGAAAACCCTGGCCCTGAACGGTATGCTGCCCACCCTGAAGTCGGTGGAAGTCACCGGCCCGCTGGAAGCCATTATCCATTTCAGCTCGCCCACGCCAACGGCCCCCAAAGGCCTGGCCTTCTTGTCGGCCTATATCCTGCCCAAAGCCTATTTCGAGAAGGTGGGGGAAGAGGAGTTCCTGAAGCGTCCAATTGGCGCAGGCCCCTACAAGCTGAGCGATTATCAGCGTGGTTCCCGTATCACCCTGGAAGCCTTTGAGGACTACTGGCAAGGTGCGCCAGACCTGAAGCAGGTCGTGTTTGAAATCG
Organism: Alcaligenes sp. 13f; assembly: GCF_020496585.1. Lineage (NCBI taxonomy): Bacteria > Pseudomonadati > Pseudomonadota > Betaproteobacteria > Burkholderiales > Alcaligenaceae > Alcaligenes > Alcaligenes sp. 13f. The sequence goes on along the minus strand of NZ_JAHKKC010000003.1, from coordinate 242,080 downwards.
TGCCGGATTCCTCGGCGCGTGTTGCTGCGGTTGAGTCCGGTCGGGCAGATGTCTCGGTACAGATTCCGGTGCGCGAAATTACCCGCCTGGAAAAGAATCCCAAGCTGGAAGCCAAGGTCTACCCCTATAGCGAGATCTACATTCTGCAAATGCCCAGCTATGTAGACAGCTTCAAGGATGTGCATGTGCGTCGCGCCATGAATATGGCGATCGACAAAGCAGGCTTGTCCCGTGCCTTCTACAAAAATGTCGCCCAGCCCTTGTCGGTTCTGGCCACCAAAGGCTCGCCTGGTGATGTACCGGATCTGAATATTCCCTTCGACAAGAAAGCAGCGGTAGAGGAACTGGCCAAAGCGGGTTACAGCACGGAAAAACCGCTGACCATTACCTTGTACTCCACCAATAACACCTTCCCTTCGGACTATGACGTGGCCCGTGCGGTGGCGCAGATGTGGAGCCAGATCGGTGTGCAGACCACGGTTGAAGAAATTACTGTGGCCAAGTATCTGGAGCTGAGTCATTCGTCCAAATTGACGGGTGTGATGCTGTACAGCTGGGCTAATGCAACTGGCGATCCGGAGATTTTCACGGGCCGCATTCTGGACCCGCGCCTGCGTTTTTCCACCTGGAAAGAAGAGCGTCTGGCGGGCACGCTGGATGAGCTGAACCGTCAGATGGACGAGGACAAGCGAGTAGCCGGCTATCAGGCGCTGAATCGTGAAGCTGCGGAACAGGCCTGGAGTCTGCCGGTGCTGCAGTCCATCTCCACCATTGCCTATAAAAAGGGCTTGAAGCTCAACACCTATCAGACAGGCTACATCCTGCCGCAGGAATATTCCTGGCAGTAAGCCTTTCATGTGCCCCGCAGCCTCGCGCTGCGGGGTGATCTACCGGGTTTGACCCGGCATATTTTCTCCTGCGGTTCTCTTCATGAAAAACGTTTGCTTCCTGATGGCGCGCAAGCTCGTCTTCGTGCTGGTGACGGCGTTCCTGCTGTCCATGATCGTGTTCTTCATGCTGCGCGTCATTCCCGCTGACTCTCTGGGCATGATGCTGCCTCCTTCGGCCACCGAAGCCGATGCGCAGGCGCTGCGTGTTGAGCTGGGCATGGATGGCTCGGCCTTGCATCAGTACCAGGTTTGGTTGAGCGGTGTGTTTCGTGGCAATCTGGGCAACTCCATCTTCTTTCATCAACCAGTGACGGGCTTGCTGGCCCAGGCTTTGCCACCCACGCTGGAGCTGGCCTGTATCAGCTTGCTGATGGCTTTGCTGATCTCCATTCCCGGCGGCCTTGTTCTGTACTTGCTGGACAAGAAAAAGATCGAATTTGTGGCCGACTTTGTGCTGGTGCTGCTTCTGTCAGTGCCATCCTTTCTGTGGGGCATTATTTTGATCGTGGTGTTCGGTGTGCTGTTCCCGGTCCTGCCCTTTATGGGGCGGATGGAAGGGACACCCGCTGTGGATGGCGGCACGGGCTTTCTGCTGTTTGACCTCTTGATACGCGGTCAGTGGCAAGCCTGGTGGGATGCCATTTCGCATTTGCTTCTGCCCGCCCTGGCCTTGGCCCTGGCTTTCAGTCCCATCGTGATTCGTGTGCTGCGCTCCAGCCTGATTGAAACGGCCAATAGCCAGTACGTGAATGTCGCCCGCCTGCGTGGTGTGCCGGAATGGCGCGTGCTGCTGGTGCACATGTTGAAAAACGCGGCCCTGCCTACCTTGACCTTGATCGGTGTGCAATTTGGCTTTTTGTTTGGTGGCACCTTGCTGATCGAAGTCATTTTTTCCTTCCCCGGTATCGGCAATCTGATGGTGCAAGCCATCAAGAACCACGACCTTCCCCTGATTCAGGGCGTGGCCCTGGTGTTCTGTTTGATGGTGTTGGCCGTCAACTTCTGTGTCGATGGCTTGTACAGCGTTATGAATCCACGTCTGAGGTCCGCATGAGCGCGCATCCACATTCTTTCTGGCAAGCGCGGCTGCGGCCTGTGCTAGCCCATCCCAAAGTGCTGGTTGGCGGCACTCTGGTCTTGATCTTTGCTCTGGTGGCCTTGTTTGCCCCCTTGCTGGCGCCCAATGATCCTAATGCACAGGACTTGCTGGCCACGCTCTTGCCACCCGCCTGGCAGGACGGCGGTCTGGCGCAGTATCCCTTGGGTACGGATGGCCTGGGGCGATGTATTTTGTCGCGTCTGATTTATGGCAGCCGTGTGGCCTTTCAGGTTGCAGTGACTGCCGCCGCCGGCACCATGGTGCTGGGCACGGTGTTGGCTATTTTGGCCGGTTATATCGGTGGCTGGTTCGACCGGGGAGTCAGCTCCCTGGTGGTGTTGTGGATGGCATTCCCGCCCGTGGTGTTTTCCATGATGTTGATGGTGGGCTTGGGCACGGGTCTGTTCAATGTGATTCTGGCCGTGGTGCTGGTGGACTGGACCCGTTTTTATCGCGTGGTTCGGGCCGAAGTGCTGGTGGCGCGTCAGCGTGATTATGTGTATGCCGCGCATCTGCTGGGCTTTTCCCACCTGCGCATCATGCTGCGCGAAGTGCTGCCTAGCGTGGCGCCACTAATCGTCACTTTGTTCAGCCTGCAAATGGGGGTGGCTATTGTGGTTGAAGCCATCCTCAGTTTCGTGGGCCTTTCTGTTCCTTCTGATGTGGTGGCCTGGGGCGTGATGCTGGCTGATGGTCGTGATCAGATTTACCAGGCAGGCTGGGGTCTGATGGCGCCAGTGATTGGCATTGTGTTTGCAGTGCTGGGTTTCAATTTGCTGAGTGATGGTTTGCGCACCACGCTGGATCCTCGGCTCAAGCAACGAGGAGCGCACTGATGAGCGTGCCGGTTATTGAATTCAAGCAAGTGAGTGTCTCGGTGCCGGTACAAGGGCAATCGGTCGAGCTGCTGCGCAAGGTCTCGTTTGCGGTGCAAGCAGGCCGCACCTTGGGTCTGGTCGGGGAGTCCGGCGCGGGCAAGAGCATGATAGGGCGGGTGATCTCGGGCATGTTGCCCAGCAACCTGCGTCTGTCCTCGGGCCAGGTCTGTTTTCAGGGCTCAGTGGTCACGGGTGCACAAATGCGTCGTCTGCTGGGTCGCAAAGTGGCCTTTGTGCCGCAGGAGCCCTTGTCCTCGTTGAATCCGGTGCTGACCATACGCCAGCAGATGTTCGAGCACTTGGCTCGACTGGGTATTCCCCGTGCATCCCGCGAGCAATATTGCCTGGAACGTCTGCATGAAGTGGGTCTGCCTGATCCACCGTCTATGCTGGGACGCTATGCCCATGAGCTTTCCGGCGGACAGTGCCAGCGTATCTTGATTGCCATGGCTTTTTCCGGCGACCCGGAACTGATCGTGGCCGACGAGCCTACAACGGCCTTGGATGTGATTACCCAAGCGCAAATCATCCGGATTCTGCGCGATGTGCAGCAGCGCCATCAAACCGCCGTGATTCTGATCACCCACGATCTGCGCATGGCTGCTCACGTCTGTGACGAGGTGGCCGTGCTGTATGCCGGGGATGTGGTCGAACAAGGTCCTGCTGCAGATGTTTTGGATACACCTTTGCATCCTTATTCCTGGGCCTTGAAGAACGCGACGCCAGCATTGAATGGCCCTTTGTACGCCTTGCCGTCACTGGCCGACATCATGCCGGGCTTGAAAGACATGCGGGATCTGCCGGGCTGTCGTTTTGCCCGTCGTTGCCCTACGCGTAATGCGGTCTGTGAACAGCGCGCGCCAGAGTTGGAAGCGGTGAAACCCGGTCATTGGGTCAGTTGCGCCGGTCCCTGTATGACGCGTGGTGTGGCGTCGCAAGCCCAGCTGCATGTCCTGCCGCAAGGGCCTTCTGACGAGTCCGCCCCGCTGGTTGAATTTCAGAGCGTGGAGCGTAGCTATCGAGTGACACGCAATGGTCGCCGTAGCCTGATGTATGCCTTGCGACCCCTGTCCTTGAGCGTGTGCCCCGGCGAGATGGTTGGCGTGGTGGGGGAAAGCGGCAGTGGCAAAAGCACCGTCGCCCGTTTGATGGTGGGCTTGTTGCAGCCCAGCGGTGGGCAAGTGCTGGTGCAAGGTCAGTCCCGCGAGCAGTTTGCCAAAGGGCAGGGCGAGTCCTTGTCGCAGACGATTCAGATGGTCTTTCAGGATCCGGATTCGGCCTTGAATCCACGCCGCAGCGTACAGCAACTGGTAACGCAGGTACTGGAGTTGCAGCCGGGGATGACGCCCGAGCAGCGTCGTCAGAAAGCCGACGAGTTGATGGCGCAGGTGGGCATTGCCCAGGATGCGGGTTTGCGTTTCCCCTCGGAACTGTCCGGTGGGCAAAAGCAACGCGTGAACATTGCCCGCGCCTTATGCGTGCAGCCGCGTCTGTTGGTGGCGGACGAGATTGTGTCTGGTCTGGATGTGTCGGTGCAGGCGCTGATCTTGAATCTCTTGCTGCGACTGAATAAGGAATTGGGCATCGCAGTGGTGTTCATCTCGCACGACTTGTCCGTGATTCGCTATTTGTGCACACGAGTGCTGGTGATGAAAAACGGTGAAGTCGTGGAGCAAGGAAATACCGCCGAGGTGTTTGCCGACCCGCAGCATCCCTATACCCGTCTTTTGCTGGGCAGTGTGCCGCCGGATGATTCCAGCCAGATCTGGCCTGTGCCTCTGGATTGTCCATCCCAAGCCGTGGGAAAGGTTGCACCCGCTTTAGTACCCGCTATGGCGGTCTGAATCCCGTTTTACTCGTATTTACAGGAAGCACTATGAGTTATGCCAATAACGAGGCCGCCTTGTCGGGCCTGACCCAGGATCATCAGGTCCATCGGGATGCCTATCTGGACGAGGACGTCTTTCAACTGGAAATGGAACGGCTGTTCAGCCGTGCCTGGCTCTATGTGGGCCATGAAAGTCAGGTGCCCAAAACGGGCGATTATGTATCGGTGACCTTGGCACAAAGCCCCGTCATCATGCTGCGCCATAGCGATGGCTCGGTGCGGGTGGTGATGAACCGTTGCGCCCATAAGGGGGCCAGACTGGTCAGCGAACCCAGCGGTAATGTGGGCAAGATGCTGCGTTGTCCATACCACGCCTGGACCTACAAGCTGGATGGCTCGCTGCTGGCGGTGCCGCTGAAAAATGCCTATGAAAACACGGAGTTTTCACAATGTCCGGCTGCGGGCGGCCTGTCCACACCGGGGGCGGTAGAAAGCTATCGCGGCTTTGTGTTTGCCCGCCTCAGTAAGGAAGGGTTCAGCCTGCAAGAGTATTTCGGTGATGTGCTGCAGGCCCTGGACAATATGGCGGATCGCTCGCCGGAAGGGGAGTTGCAGGTGGCTGGCGGTTCGATTCGTACCGTCATCAACTGCAACTGGAAGATGTACATGGAGAACATCAACGACACCGTGCATCCCATCTCCACGCATGAGTCGGCCTCCAGCTCGGCAGCCAAAGTGGGTGAAGTGTTCAAGGAAGAAGACCCCACCGCGCTGGAGCAATTGCTGCCCTTCGGTTCGGGCTACGACTTCTATTCACGCATGGGCGTGGAAACGTACCCGAACGGGCACAGCATTCTGGGCACCAAGTTCAGCATTCATACCGACTACTCCGGGATTCCGGGTTACGAAGCCATGATGAACGAAGCCTGGGGCGAGGAGAAAGCGGCTCGGGTGCTGGGTTTCAATCCTCAGAACGTGGTGTTTTACCCGAGCATGGCAGCCAAGGGTTCGCCGCAGATTATTCGTGTATTGCGACCTTTGGCGGTAGACCGAACCTTGCTGGAAGTATGGGTGTTTCAGCCCAAAGGAGCGCCGCGTGAAATGCTGGATCGCGGCCTGACGTACAGCCGTCTGGTGTATTCCCCCATGAGCGTCGTCGCCCATGATGATGTGCACTTGTTCGAGAGCCAGCAAGCCAGCCTGAAAGCCCAAGGCAATCCGTGGGTGAATCTGCTGCGTCAATACGATGCGCAAGAAGGCGAGCAGGGCAAGGGCAGCTTTGACGACGCGAATAATGAATGGGTCATACGCAACCAATACCGTGCCTGGAAGCAAGGCATGAAGCAGCAGGAGCAGGAATGATGGGGACGGTGCAAGAGCAGGGCCAGCGTAGCGGTCGAGGAGAGCATGCATGGCAAGATGGTCAGCAACAGCAATATCAACATAAGGCGCAGCAGCCATTGAATCCGCAGCAAAACCAGCGTCTGGGCCAAATGGAGAGTCTGAAACAAAGCCTGCAAGACTTTGTATGGCAAGAGAACGCCCTGCTGGACGAGGGGCGTTTTGACGAATGGTATGAGCTGTTCGCACAGGATGGGCTGTACTGGATTCCTGGTGAGTCCGGCCAGGAAAGCCCGGAAGGGCGCATGTGTATTGCCTTGGAAAACCGTATGTTGATGCGCTTGCGTATCGACCGTCTGTCGCACCATCGTGCCTTTTCCTTGCAACCCGGTGTACGTGGTCTGCGTGTGATTCAGCATCCACGTGTTCAGTCTGAATATCCTGATGAAGATGGCTGCTATACCGTGCGCACCAATCTGATTTATTCGGAGTATCAGAAGCAAAAAACCGAGGTTCTGCCCGCTACTGCCTCTTACCGTTTGCGCGCCGTCGATCAGGCTTGGGAGATTGTGGAAAAGCGGGTGGACTTGCTGAGTGTGGATGGCTATTTGCCCACTATTCAGCTATTCATTTAGGCCCTATATGCACATGAATGACCCATCACCAGGCTATCGCAGCCTGCCGTGTGAAGGCATGGACGACAGCATGGCTTATCGCCTGCTGACGTCCCTGATCGTGCCGCGCCCCATTGCCTGGGTATGTACCTTGGAGGAGTCGGGCAGTGTGAATCTGGCACCGTTCAGCTCCTTTAACTATGTGGCGCACAGCCCGCCCATGCTGGCGATCAATATCAACCGCAATGAGGATGGCAGCTTGAAGGATACGGCCCGTAATTTGCAGGCCAATAAAGAGTGTGTGGTGCAGTTATGTCGTCAGTCTGATCTGGCTGCGGTACATGCCAGTGCTGCTGCTTTGCCGCCCGGTCAGAGTGAGGTCAAGGAGTTGGGCATGAGTCTTGTGCCCAGCCAGCATGTGCGCGTACCCCGACTGGATGGGGCAGCCGTGCAGATGGAGTGCAGGCTGGATCAGGTGGTGGATTTGGGACGGGGAGTTAACCAGCTGCATATTCTGGAAGTGCTGGCCTTCCATGTGGATTCATCCTTGATGGACGAAAAAGGGAGAGTGGATCTGGAGGCGTATCGGCCTTTGGCTCGGTGGGCTGGACCGTATTATGCACAGCGGGGAGATATTCTTCTTCCTTGATGTCATTGCCTGTTGATTGGTTTTCGTCCTGGCTGTGTTTGTAGATCAGTGAGTTTTGGCTAAGGGCCTGCTTTTTTGCTCTACACAGATGACTGAAACATAGACAGCTTTCAAGGGCATATAACATCAAGCCTGCAATAGACACTTTCGGTTGGGCCAGAAACAAAAAAAACCGCCTTGTGGGCGGTTTTTTTGACTACTGAGCAAGGCGCAAAACTTAATAAACGCCTTGATGACGCATGGCATTGGCGACTTTGACAAAGCCGGCAATATTGGCGCCGTTAACGTAGTTGATGAAGTTGCTTTCTTGACCATAGTTCACACAATTTTCGTGGATGTCACGCATGATGGAGTGCAGCTTTGCGTCAACTTGTTCGCGTGTCCAGCTCAAGCGCTGGGCGTTTTGGCTCATTTCCAGACCGGATACGGCAACACCGCCCGCATTGCTGGCTTTGCCTGGGGCATACAGGATCTTGGCGTGGATAAAGGCATCGACTGCATCCAGCGTGCTGGGCATATTGGCACCTTCGGCAACGCAACGTACACCGTTCTTGATCAGGATTTCTGCATCCTTGCCGTCCAGTTCGTTCTGGGTGGCGCAAGGCAGGGCGACATCCACAGGGATATGCCAAGGACGTTTGCCTTGTTCGTACAGCAGGTGATGTTGCTGGGCGTAATCGACCAGACTGCCACGCTGTACATTTTTAACGTGCATCAGGGAAGCCAGTTTTTCACGCGTAAAGCCATCCATGTCCACCACGCAACCTTGCGAGTCGGAAACGGTAACGACTTTGGCACCCAGATCCAGGCATTTTTCAATGGCGTACTGAGCCACATTGCCCGAGCCGGAAACGGACACTGTCATGCCGTCCAAGGATAGCCCTTTACGTGCCAACATTTCCTGTACGAAATATACGGTGCCATAACCGGTGGCCTCAGGACGAATCAAACTGCCGCCAAAGCACAAATCCTTGCCGGTGAACACACTGGCTGCGCTGTTGGAGAGTTTTTTCATCATGCCGGCCATAAAGCCCACTTCACGCGCACCCACGCCGATATCACCAGCAGGAACGTCGGTATCGGGGCCCAGGTGACGGTACAGCTCAACGATCAGGGCCTGGCAAAAGCGCATCACTTCGCCATCCGACTTGCCTTTGGGATCAAAGTCCGAGCCGCCTTTGCCGCCGCCCATGGGCAGAGTGGTCAAGGCATTCTTGAAGGTCTGTTCAAACGCCAGAAACTTCAAAATGGACAGGTTCACCGAAGGGTGAAAGCGCATGCCGCCCTTGAAAGGACCGATGGCATTGCTGTGCTGAATACGGAAGCCGCGATTGACCTGAACCTGGCCGCGATCATCTACCCAGGAAATACGAAACTGGATAGCACGTTCGGGTTCGACCAGACGCTCGAGCAGACCATGATCGGCGTACTGGGGGTTTTTCTCGATGAAGGGCCACAAGCTGGTCATGACTTCCCGAACGGCCTGCATGAATTCAGGCTGGTTGGGGTCGCGGGACTGCACTCTGGCTAGGAACTGTTCTAGAGAGATAGATTTCATTGCAAGCGAACTCTGTTTGCAATACTGAGAACTCGAGTCGAACTCAGCAGATTGAAAGAATGGATGCACGGGAATGCACCCGATCATACGCCCATCGCAAGCAAGCCTCTCGTATAGAGAGGCTTGCGCAGGATGTTCGATTTACTTCTTCATCATGTCGAAGAATTCGGAGTTGGTCTTTGTGGCCCGGATTTTGTCCAGGATAAACTCCATGGCTTCAATTTCATCCATCCCATGGATGAACTTGCGCAGAACCCAGACCTTTTGTAGAAGGTCGGGCTTGATCAGCAACTCTTCACGACGTGTGCCTGATTTGTTCAGGTTGATGGCTGGGTAAATACGTTTCTCGGCCAGACGGCGCTCCAGATGGATTTCGGAGTTGCCGGTACCTTTAAATTCTTCATAGATGACTTCGTCCATGCGGCTGCCGGTTTCGATCAGGGCAGTACCGATGATGGTCAAGGAGCCACCTTCTTCCAGATTACGGGCAGCGCCAAAAAAGCGTTTGGGGCGCTGCAGGGCGTTGGCGTCCACACCACCGGTCAAAACCTTGCCCGAAGCAGGGACCACAGTGTTGTAGGCGCGAGCCAGACGGGTAATGGAATCCAGCAGGATCACCACGTCTTTTTTCAATTCAACCAGGCGTTTGGCCTTTTCAATGACCATCTCGGCCACTTGCACGTGACGTGTGGCGGGTTCGTCAAAGGTGGAGGCCACTACTTCGCCGCGCACCGTGCGCTGCATCTCGGTTACTTCCTCGGGGCGCTCGTCCACCAGCAGGACGATCATGATGGCCTCGGGGTAATTGGTCGTGATGGCGTGAGCCATGTGCTGCATCATCACGGTTTTACCGGATTTGGGGCTGGCCACGATCAGGGCGCGCTGGCCTTTACCGATAGGCGAGAAGATATCCAGGATACGGCCTGTGATGTTCTCTTCGCTTTTGATGTCGCGCTCCAGGCGCATGGGCTGGTCCGGGTGCAGCGGCGTCAGGTTCTCAAACATGATGCGATGTTTGATGGCCTCGGGCTGCATGCCGTTAACCTTGTCAACTTTTACCAGGGCAAAGTAGCGCTCGCCGTCTTTAGGGGTGCGCACTTCACCTTCAATGGAGTCACCCGTGTGCAGATTGAAACGACGTATCTGCGAAGGGGAGATGTAGATATCGTCTGTGCTGGCCAGGTAAGAGGTTTCTGGCGAACGCAGAAAGCCAAAACCATCAGGCAGGACTTCAAGCACCCCGTCGCCGAAAATCTGCTCGCCCTTTTTGGCGTGCTTTTTCATGATGGCGAACATCAGCTCTTGCTTGCGCAAGCGGTTCGCGTTGTCGATTTCCAGAGTGGCAGCCATTTCTAGCAGCTGCGAGACGTGCAGAGCTTTTAATTCGTTCAGGTGCATGGGAGTGGGGAAGGGCTTTCAGCAGCAGACCGCAGGCCAGCGAAGGGCCTGCGTGCGGTTAATCAGAGATTACAGGGAGCTGTCGAGAAACGCGCTAAGTTGGGACTTGGAAAGTGCACCGACTTTAGTTTCGGCCACTTTGCCGTCTTTAAACAGCATGAGCGTTGGAATACCGCGAACACCATATTGAGCTGGGGTGTCGGGATTTTCATCGACGTTGAGCTTAGCGATGATAACACGACCTTGGTACAGTTCGGCTGCCTCATCAAGCAAAGGGGCAATCATTTTACAAGGACCGCACCAGGCAGCCCAGTAATCGACCAGAACGGGGAGGTCGGCGTTAAGGACGTCAGACTCAAAGGAGGCGTCCGTGATGTGTTTAATGGAGTCGCTCATGGCTAGATACAAAAAAAGTGAGAATAACGAAAAACTATACGTGTGGCGTGACCTGAGCACAATGTATTCTACGGCCAATTGCGACGGTCTTGTTGCCAATTTTTGACAGGATACCATTGCGTCTGGTTGATAATGTGCATTCGCTGCGCAACGCGCGCCAATAAAGCGTTTCCCCACTGGCGCCTAACCACTCGTAAAATAGCGTTTTTCTGTACGATCTACCGGGAATCAAGTTGTCTACTACACGTTACGACGAATCTTCTATACGGGTGCTCAAAGGGCTGGAACCGGTCCGTCAGCGCCCGGCCATGTATACCCGCACGGATAATCCCCTGCATATTGTGCAGGAGGTCATCGATAACGCGGCCGACGAAGCCCTGGCTGGTTTTGCCCGCACACTGACTGTCACCTTGCTGGAGGACGGCGGCATACAGGTTGAGGATGACGGGCGCGGTATTCCTGTTGGCTTGCACCCTGAAGAAAATGCGCCGGTGGTTGAACTGGTGTTCACGCGACTGCACGCCGGGGGCAAGTTCGACAAGCTCAATGGCGGTGCCTACGCCTTTTCTGGTGGTTTGCACGGGGTGGGTGTGTCGGTGACCAACGCCTTGTCGCGCCGTCTGGAAGTGCTGGTCTGGCGCGATGGCCAGGCCAACGAGATTGTGTTTGCCGACGGCGAGCTGGAGCAGCCCCTGACCCAAACGGGCACGGTGGCCAAGCGCAAGACGGGTACCCGTGTGCGGGTCTGGCCCGATGCTAAATATTTTGACTCCGCCCAGATTCCCCTGGCCCAACTGACTCATATCCTGCATAGCAAGGCCGTCCTGCTGGAAGGCGTGACGGTGGAACTGGTGCAGCAAAAAACCGGTCAGCGCCAGCAGTGGCGCTACGAGGACGGTTTGCGCGGCTACCTGCAGGAGGAAATGGAAGGGGTGGAGCTGCTGGTTCCCCTGTTTGAAGGCCGCCAGTACGCCCCGCAAGATGACGATAATTTCTCCGCCGGCGAAGGTGCGCATTGGGTGGTGGCCTGGGCGCTGGACTCCAATATTGTGCGTGAGTCCTATGTCAATCTGATCCCAACCCCAGCGGGGGGAACACACGAATCGGGCTTGCGCGATGGCTTGTATCAAGCCGTGCGCAGTTTTGCCGAACTGCATAGCCTGATTCCCAAAGGCGTCAAGCTGCAGGCCGAGGACGTCTTTGCCCGTGCCAGCTTTGTGCTCTCGGCCAAAGTGCTGGACCCGCAGTTTCAAGGGCAGATCAAGGAAAAGCTCAATAGCCGTGACGCCGTGCGTCTGGTCAGTGGCTATGTGCGCAATGCGCTGGAACTGCATCTGCATGCCAATGTGGATCAGGGTCGCAAATTGGCTGAAGTGGCGGTGCGTCAGGCTCAGGCCCGTACCCGTTCGGCGCAGAAGGTGGAGAAACGCAAGAGCTCGGGCGTGGCCGTGTTGCCCGGCAAGCTGACGGATTGCGAGTCGCACGATCTGGAAAGTTCGGAACTGTTTCTGGTCGAGGGTGACTCGGCTGGCGGTTCGGCCAAGATGGGCCGTGACAAGGAATTTCAGGCTATCTTGCCCCTGCGCGGCAAGGTTCTGAACGCTTGGGAGGTCGATAAGGACCGCTTGTTCGCTAACCAGGAAATTCACGATATTTCCGTGGCGATCGGCGTGGACCCGCACGACGCCCAGTCCGAGCCGGATCTGTCCGGTTTGCGTTATGGCCGTATCTGTATCCTGTCTGATGCGGACGTGGACGGCTCGCACATTCAGGTGCTGTTGTTGACGCTGTTCTTCCGTCACTTCCCCAAACTGATCGAGGCGGGCCACGTGTATGTGGCGCGTCCCCCCTTGTTCCGCGTAGACGTGCCTGCCGCCGGCAAACGCCCAGCCCGCAAGATCTACTGTCTGGATCAGGGCGAGCTGGACGCGACACTGGAAAAGCTGCGCAACGAAGGTATACGTAACGAGTCCTGGAGCATCAGCCGCTTTAAAGGTCTGGGTGAAATGAGTGCGGAGCAGTTGTGGGATACCACCATGAATCCGGACACCCGCCGCTTGCTGCCTGTGCATTGGGGCGAGGATGGCCTGAGCGATACACAAGCCATGTTCACCATGCTGATGGGCAAGGGTGAGGCCTCGGCCCGCCGAGCCTGGTTGGAAGAAAAAGGCAATTTGGCCGATCTGGACGTCTGAGCCCGACTTAAGAGTTATTTATGGATAGCAATCAATTGGATTTTGAACCGGCGGGATCGGACGATAGCATCACGCTGGCGACTTACGCGGAACAGGCTTATCTGGATTACGCCGTTTCAGTGGTACGTGGACGTGCCTTGCCCGATCTGACCGATGGCCAGAAACCGGTGCAGCGCCGCATTTTGTACGCGATGGATGCCATGGGTCTGGGCCCGACGGCCAAGCCCGTGAAGTCGGCCCGAGTGGTGGGGGATGTGCTGGGTAAATATCACCCGCACGGTGACCAGGCCGCCTATGATGCCATGGTGCGTATGGCGCAGGATTTTGTGCTGCGTTATCCGCTGGTAGACGGGCAGGGCAACTTTGGCTCGCGCGACGGCGACAATGCCGCCGCCATGCGTTACACGGAAGCACGTTTGACACCGTTCTCGCGTCTGCTGCTGGACGAGCTGGACGAAGGCACAGTGGACTTCATCCCCAACTACGATGGCAGCCAGAAAGAGCCGGTGACTTTGCCTGCACGCCTGCCCATCATGCTGCTTAACGGCGCATCGGGGATTGCCGTCGGGATGGCGACCGAGATTCCTTCGCACAACCTGCGTGAAGTCGCCCAAGCCTGCGTCAGCTTGCTGCGCAATCCGAATTTGAGCGATCAGGACATACACGAGATCGTCCCCGGCCCGGACTTTGCGGGTGGTGGTCAGATTATTTCCGCCGCAGACGATATTGCGGCGGTGTACGCCCAAGGCCGTGGCTCCATCAAGGCTCGTGCCCGTTGGGTATTCGAGGAAATGGCACGTGGCCAATGGCAATTGGTCGTCACTGAATTGCCGCCCGGCAGCTCCTCCCAGCAGATTCTGGAAGAGATTGAAGAGCGCACCAATCCCAAGGTCAAGGCTGGCAAGAAATCGCTGAGCACCGAGCAACAGCAAACCAAAGCCTTGATGCTGAACATGCTTGATGCCGTGCGTGATGAGTCGGGTAAGCAGGCTGCGGTGCGCCTGGTCTTTGAACCCAAATCCCGCGCGATTGATCGGGACGAGTTTGTGACCACCTTGCTGGCGCAGACCAGCCTGGAGCGCAACGTCTCCATCAACCTGGTATGTATTGATACGGATGGCCGTCCCGGTCAGCGTTCCTTGCGCCAGGTGTTGCTGAACTGGCTGGAATTCCGCCGTCACACGATGGAGCGTCGTACTCGTTACCGTCTGGATAAGGTCACCGACCGTATTCATGTGCTGCAAGGGCGCATGGTGGTGTACCTGAATGTGGATGAAGTCATCCAAACTATTCGTGAATCCGACGAGCCGCGTGCCGCCCTGATGGAGCGCTTTGATCTGAGCGAGCGTCAGGCCGACGATATTCTGGAAATGCGCTTGCGTCAGTTGGCGCGTCTGGAAGGCTTCAAGATCGAGAAAGAGCTGAAAGAGCGTCTGGACGAGCAGGAGTCTTTGCAAAAGCTGCTGGACGATCCCAAAGCCTTGAAGCGTCTGATGATTCGTGAGATTGAAGCAGACGTTAAAACCTATGGTGATGACCGTCGTACCCTGATTGAAGCGGCCGAGCGCGCTGTGCTGGAAACCAAGGTGGTTGACGAGCCGGTTACCGTGATTGTGTCGCGCAAAGGCTGGCTGCGTTCACGCCAGGGCCATGGCCATGACGCCTCGCAATTCAGCTTCAAGACCGGCGATGGCTTGCGCGATGCGCTGGAGTGTCGCAGTACCACGGACCTGGTCGCCATCGGCACCGATGGCCGGGTCTATACTGTTCCGGTCTCCAGTTTGCCTTCAGCGCGTGGCGATGGTCAGCCCATTACCTCCATGATTGAAGTCAGCCCCAGTGCGCCCATTGAGCATATTCTGGGGGCGCCTTTGGACCAGAACTACTTGCTGGCTGCCTGCGACGGTTACGGTTTTGTGGCTTCTCAGGGCGACATGAATACACGGCAGAAAGCGGGCAAGCAGTTTGTCACCGTCGAGGATGGCAAAAAGCTGCTCAAGCCCTTGGCCTTGCGCCCGGATGATCAGTACGTGGGCCTGCTCAGCGAGCAGGGACGTTTCCTGGTGGTGGACATCAAGGAGCTGAAAGTGCTGTCCAAAGGGGGGCGTGGCACGGTGCTGATCAAACTGAACGAGGGCGATACGCTCAGTCAATGGGTTGCCTTTGGTGAGGCGGGTCTGGCCGTCAGCGGAGTGAACCGTAAGCGTCCGTCCACCATCGTGATGGATCTGGACATGCTGGCCAATTATCTGGGCAAGCGGGCAGGCAAGGGCAAGGCCCTGTCGCTTAAATTGAACGACCCTGTGCTGCATCGGCCTGAAGAGTCCTGAATTTGTATAGCCGCCGGAGGCTGGCCCTCCGCCTGATAGATTTCTTTTTTGAGTGTTGGATATGAGTTTCAAAGTCACGGTTCAGCCCAGCGGGCACAGTTTTGACGTACAGCCCGGACAGTCTGTGCTGGATGGCGCGCTCAATGCCGGTATTGTCTTGCCCTACAGTTGCCGCAATGGCACCTGTTCGTCTTGCCGTGGCAAGGTCATTGAAGGCGAATACGATGCAGGCCGTGCGCCCGAGCAATTGCTGAGCGAAGAGGACCGCGCTGCAGGTTACACCCTGTTCTGTCAGGCCAAGCCCAGCAGCGACATGTTGATCGAATCGCACGAAATTCGCATGGCGACCGATATCCAGATTCGTAAAATGCCGTCGCGCGTGGTGGGTCTGGAAAAAGTACGTGATGATGTGATGGTGGTGCGTTTGCAAATGCCATCTTCCGAGCCATTCCGTTACTACCCGGGTCAGTACCTGGAATTCATCCTGAAAGACGGCAGCCGTCGTAGTTATTCCATGGCGACACCGCCACGGGAAGACAATCAGGTGGAATTGCATATCCGTCACATGCCCGGTGGCGTGTTTACCGACCACGTCTTTGGTGCCGGTGCTACCGCCATGAAAGAGCGCGAGATTCTGCGCGTAGAAGCACCTTTGGGTTCTTTCTTCCTGCGCGAAGATAGCGCGGCTCCTATGGTTTTCCTGGCCAGCGGTACAGGTTTTGCTCCGATCAAGGCCTTGATCGAGCGCCTGATTCAAACCGGCAGCCAGCGCGAAGTCGCCCTGTACTGGGGCGGGCGTCGACCCAAGGATCTGTACCAGTCCGAACTGGCCGAGAAATGGGCCAGCGAACTGCCTAACTTGCGTTTCATTCCGGTGATTTCCGACGCTCAGCCTGAAGATGGCTGGACAGGTCGTACCGGCTTTGTGCATCAGGCCGTATTGGCTGATTTGCCTGATCTGTCGGCCTGGCAGGTGTACGCCTGTGGCGCGCCGGGCATGGTTGAAGCGGCCCGCAAGGATTTTGTGGAGCAGGCTCAACTGAATCCGGACAATTATTTTGCAGATGCCTTTACGTCGCTGGCAGACGTCAAGTAAGCGTCTTGATCAATAGCTCAACAAGCGGACAGTACACATGAAAGTAGCAGTTCTGGGCAGCGGCATTATTGGGGTATCAACTGCCTGGTGGCTCAGCCAGCAAGGTTGTGAGGTGGTGGTCGTGGATCGGGGAACCGGTCCCGCGCAGGAAACCTCGCGTGCCAATGGCGGGCAAATCTCGGTCTCGTATGCCGAGCCCTGGGCCAACCCGAAAATGCCGCTCAAACTGCTGAAATGGTTGTTGCAGGATGATGCTCCCTTGTTGTTCCGTCCGCGTCTGGACCTGCGCCAGTGGCGCTGGTGCCTGTCTTTCTTGCGAGAGTGCCTGCCGGGGCGGGTTACGCCCAATGTGCGCGCGCTGGTGGCCATGGCGGAATACAGCCGCAGCACGCTCAAGCAATTGCGTCCCAGCCTGGATTTTGATTATCGCCATCAGGAAAAAGGCATCATTACGTTTTACCGGGATGCCCAAAGCCTGGACGACTCCCAGCAAATGGCCGACGTCATGCGAGATATGGGAGTGGACCGCCGCATCATGAGCGTGGACGAACTGGTGCAGCTGGAGCCTGCCCTGGCATCAGCGCGCGGCCAGATCGTGGGTGGCGACTACACCAAAGATGATGAGTCGGGCGATGCCAATCAATTCACCTGCGGTTTGGCGGCCATGGCCAGGCGAGCCGGAGTGGAATTTCGCTTTTCTACCCAAATCACCCGTTTGCTGACGGCCAAGGGCCGAGTGGTGGGGGTCGAGGTTATAGGCGCGGATGGTGCGTACGACTCCATACAGGCAGACGCCTTCGTGGTGGCCATGGGTAGTTTCAGCCCTACCGTCCTGCAGCCGCTGGGAATTTCCTGCCCCGTTTATCCGGCCAAAGGCTATTCGGCCACCTTCCCGGTGCTGGTCCCCGAGGGCGCGCCTACTGTCAGCCTGACAGATAAAGATCACAAACTGGTTTTTTCCCGCCTGGGCGATAGCCTGCGGGTTGCTGGAACGGCCGAATTGTCGGGCTATACGCGTAGCTTGAACCCCGCCCGCTGTCAGGCTTTGTTAACGCATGTGGCTGATCTGTTCCCAAGCGCATTGGATTTTGATAATGTTCATTTCTGGTCAGGACTGCGTCCTGCCACAGCATCAAATGTCCCACTGATAGGCCGATCCTCCATTCCCAACCTGTACCTGAATACCGGGCATGGCACCTTGGGGTGGACCATGGGCATAGGCTCTGGCCGAGCCTTGGCGGACCTGGTCATGGGGCACAAACCCGAACCTGAATTTCCTTTTTTATCTTGAAGGATGTATGAAAAATCTACGCGGATTACTGTTGAAACGTGGTGTTATGGCTTTGGCGATGGCAGCGGGTGGCTCAGCCGCTTTGC
Source organism: Alcaligenes sp. 13f (assembly GCF_020496585.1). Classification (NCBI taxonomy): domain Bacteria; kingdom Pseudomonadati; phylum Pseudomonadota; class Betaproteobacteria; order Burkholderiales; family Alcaligenaceae; genus Alcaligenes; species Alcaligenes sp. 13f. The sequence goes on along the minus strand of NZ_JAHKKC010000003.1, from coordinate 224,431 downwards.
TGTTCGGGTCGACCGCCCTGGCAGCCGTTGATATTCAGGTCTGGACCGCTTTGAACTCGCACAATCAGGACGAGTTCGAACGCTTGGTTCGGGATTTCAATCGTAGCCAGAGCGACGTCAAGGTGTCGGTCAAGGCGCATGACACAGAAGCCTCTTTGGAGCAGGTCATGCAAGCGGGCAAGGATTTGCCCAATCTGGTGCAGTTAGGCGAGATGTCCGGCCTGGACGAGGTCGCCGACCGCTCCTACATCATGCCCATGCACACCTTGCTGGCTCGGGAAAAAATGGACAATGTGTCCTGGTTCCTGGCTTCGAATTCCTTTGTGCGCAATGGCCGTGGCCAATTGCAAGGCTTCCCCTACATGGCCGAAATTCCGGTCATGTACTACAACCTGGAAGCGTTTGATAAAGCCAAGATCGAGCCTCCCGTGCCCAGCCGCGTCTGGCTGGACTTGCAAGCTCAACTGGTTGATCTGGCCAATAAAGGCTCGCGCCGTTGTCCTTTGACCTCCGACCAGTCTGTCTCCATCAACCTGGAAAACCTGGCAGCGGTTAATAACCAGATTTACGGTCTGGCACCCGGCCCCAAGGTTAAAGGCAAAGTGGGCTTTGATTTTGACGTGATGTATATCCGTCACTTGTCCATGATGATCAGCTGGGTGAAATCCGAGCTGATGGTCAAACCCGGCACCTTGCCCGAGTCGCCCCAGCGTTTTGCCAAGGGTGAATGTGCAGTCATGTTCTCCAACTCCGGCCATATCGGTGAGTACAGCGACACGCGCGGCCTGAAGTACGCTGTGACTGGTCTGCCTTACTACCCTGAAGTCACCCAAACCCCCGGCAAGCCTTTTGTGACCGGCTCGGCGCTGTGGGCGGTGAAAGGCCATAACGCTGAACAGAACCAGGCCTCGGCCCGCTTCATCAGCTGGTTGGCCCAGCCAGAGAATGCCGCTCGCTGGTATCAGAAAACAGGCTTTTTGCCTGTAAGCCGTGAAGCCTTTAACGCGACGGGTAGTGACTACTACAAGGACAAGGGCGACTGGATGCACCTGGTGGGCGCCTACAGCAGCGGTACATCGGGTACAGCCAAGGGCAACTTCCGGAACTACCGTCAGATTCGCGCCGTGTTCAACCAGAGCCTGGAAAGCGCGCTGGACGGTCAGCAACCTGCCATGACGGCCTTGCGTACCGCCGCCACGGAAGCCAACCGACTGGTGGCTCAGAAAGGACGCTGATTTATCTGTGCGTACAAGCCGATCTAGCGGCTTGAGCGAGCATCCTTGAAGATAAACCCCATGCCCTTGACGGGACATGGGGTTTTTTCTTTGGGTGCTCGCAATGCGTTTTCTTGTCCGTTTCTGCGTCTTGCTGATGTGTGGCCTGGGGTTGTCTGCCTGTCAGACCAGTCAGGAGCCTGATGGCCTGTTGGCTGATCCGGGAACACGCGTCTTTAACTTCGATTGGCGCTTGTCTGGCGACCCTCAAGTCGGCCCTATGCAGGTGTTTGATAATGGCAGGCGTATCTGGCTGCATTTTGCACCGGAGCAGATGCTGCCAGCGGTGTTGGGGCGCAGGAATGGACAGGAAACGCTGCTGTCTTTGAAGCCCTTGGGGCAGTTTCAAGTGATTGAAGGCCTGTGGACGGAGTTGATATTTCGGGCCGGACGAGCACAGGCGCAGGCTAGTTTCGGGCGCAAGAGTGCCCATGCTGAGGGTGCTGCAACACTTGGCGTAGAGGCATCGGATGCCTTGTCACAGGATCGCAGCCAACAGAAGGATCACCAGCTGACCCAAGCTAGTTTTTCTCAGCGTGATGATTCTCTACCAAGCCATTTCCCATTAAGTCGTTCCGATATCCGCTCTTCCGAGCAAAGCAGTTTGTTTTCTGGAAAGCCTGTGCCAGATTGGATGGCGGCTCAAGTGAAGGAGGGCGAGTCTGCCCCTGGGAATGTGTTGCAGACACAAGCCTTTCAAGCCCGTTCAGAGTTGCTGCCAGTCTCAGCTCCTGGTGTGGATGCACAGTCCATTGCAGAGCCTGTTTTTGAACTGCGAATCAAGGATAGAACCTTGAGGCAGGCATTGGTCCGATGGGCTAAGCAAGCGCAATGGGTTTTTGCACCTGAGCATTGGACTTTGGAGGTCGATTTCCCTATCAAGGCGGCGGCTCGCTTTGAGGGGGACTTTGAGACTGCTGTGGCTCAGTTGTTGGCGGCTGCCCAACTGAATGCTCATCCTTTGCAGGCCTGTTTTTACTCAAATCAGGTGCTCAGGATTCTGGCTTGGCCGCAAGCCTGTGATCCCAGTGCTTCGCCCGAGGGACAGTCATGAATTATCTCTGTCTCTTGCTTTTGCCGCTGATAGCGGCTTGCAGCTTGCAAACAGCAGGGCAGCATGTTGATCAGGCATGGCTGGATGATGCCGTGGTGTTGGATGGCAACAGTCCATCCTCCGTGGCCCATGCTCAGTCTGTCGACAAGCCCTGGTTGCTGGGGGCGGCGGTGCCTTTACGAAAACCGGCTGCCTTGCCAGCGGCATTGCGCTCCAGACAAACCTTCAGTTTTTCTTTGGAAGCGCCTTTGCCCGATCTGGATGAGCTGGCGCGTCGTTTGTCTTTATTGTCTGATTTGAGCGTTTTCATTAGCCCGCAGGCTCGTTTGCCTTTAACGCACTTCCCGCCACGAACCGCTGGGCAGGAGGGGTCGGAATCGGCTCGGCAGGGAGGTCTGATTTTTGAACAACTGCGTTTGTCAGCCTTGTTGGATAAGGTTGCAGCGGTATATGGCCTGAAGTGGCGTTATCAGGCAGGCCGTATTGAGCTGTATCGCGATGAGAGTTCTCTGGCTTTGGGGCAGCAGTCTGGATTGCGACAAGTAGACGGGTCAGGGACAGGGGACTTAATTGGTCGAGGTGTGAAATGAGTTCTGTCTTGCCTGAGCGGGAGTACTGGTTTGGGTTGCAGTGGGTGGATGCCGGGGACGGTATGCGGCGGACTGAAAATCGTCGGATGAAGAGATCGTATTGGACTTGCTTGATGGGAGTGAAAGGGGGGCTGAGAGAACAGGCGCGTAAGCGAACGGAAAGGCAAATAGAAGAACTACAACAAGTACAGGAAAAGACTGATGAGGATGTAGCAGGGCAAACGGCAGGACAAACAGCAGGGCAGGCAATGGCTTGGGTTCCAAGTTGTTGGCTGAACAGCCGGAGGACCCAATCTGTCTTGCGCTTGGCCCAGAATGGGCCTTCAAGAGCCAGACTAACGCGAGTTCAGGCCTATTCCGCGGCTGCCTGTATGGCTGCCCACCACCCACAGGACGCAGTTTTTCTTTTATGGGCGGTGGCTCCTGGCCGTTTGTGGTTTCTGGTGCTTGAACATGGTCAGGTGATGGAAGGTAGCGATTGCCTCCTGGCTCAGATCGGGCAAGTGCAGACCTTGCGGCGGGCCATGCAGGCGCGTTATCCCTCTATACGTGAACTGCGGCAACCTGCTGATTTATGGGTCTGTCTGGAACAGGGCAGAAGACCGCAGGGCCGTATGCTGCGCCAGCCTGTCAGGCGTGTTGGTGGGTGTGAAAAGATCCCGCTTCGTCTGGCGGTTCTTTCTTTGCTGGTGTTGGCTACGCTTGGAAGCGTGTTCTCCCTTGATCTTCGGGCTCGCTTGGCTGCCATGGCGTCTGATTGGGAGCAAAGTCCATCACAGGAAGAGCATGGTTTGACGAGTATTCAATCTGTGTTGGGCTTGATTGAGGAGCTTCCTGCTCAGGGGGCAGACTGGCAATTGCAGCAGGTGGATTGTCGCCGTCAGGCCGGCTTGTGGGAGTGCAGGGCACATTACGGGTTTGAGGATGTGCAAAGTTTGAGTGCAGCCATGAATAGCCAGATTCGTGAGCCGAATGTGCTGGAGTTCACCGGCTTGGGGCAGGGGACTTTGAGTATCCGGCGCGGGTATCAGGTATTGATTCCCCAGTCCTTGGAAACGAAAGATCAGACGCGAATGCCAACTGCGGCATCTCCAGGTTTGCATGCCAAGCTGGCGGCCGTGCAGCCTGCTTTTATGCGCTTGTCATTGAGCCCCGCTCAGTGGGTTGAATCCTCCGCCGAAAATGAGCAAACAAGGGCAGGCGTGTGGCGCCGCTCCTGGCTCAGTCAATCACCCCTGCGTTCGGTGTATTTACTGGCGGCCCAGCTTCCTGAACTGCACTGGGAGCGTATGAGCTTGTCATTGAACTCGCGGTCCTACCCCTCGCTGCTGGGCAGCGCTTTTATCGTGGAGCTGGAAGGCTATGTTTATGAATCTGCGCAGCGGGATCTGGCTGATCAAGATCTGGCCGATTACATGCAGACCCCTTTTGAGTATTCTGTTTGGTCTGACGCTGATGTTTAGTGCACCGGCTTGGGCGATGGAAACCATGGCGACGATAGTAAGGGAGATGCTGTTGCTGGAAGCCGAACAGGCGCGGCAGAACATGTCGTCCTGCTTGAGGACACCACAGGAGCAAGAGGGGGCAAGTCAGCCTGATGTGGCCAAGATCAAATCCAGTAAGCCCACCCCTGCATTGAAGCTGAAAGCGATCTATGGAAAAGACACCCAGTTGCTAGCCGAAGTGCAGCATGAGCAGCGTCTGCTCTTGTTTCAGCAAGGACAGCTTTGGCCGATAGGGCGTGAGCGCGATAGGTCCATGCGCCTCTTGTCTTTGAGTAGTCGCTGTATTGAGCTTGAAATAGGGCAAACCCAGGCTCAAGCTGCGCAACCGCAACCGCAACCGCAACCGCAACCGCAACCGCAACCGCAACCGCAACCGCAACCGCAACCGCAACCGCAACCGCAACTGGAATTGCAATCCATCAAACTATGTTTGCCTTCCGGGCAGGGCCAAGTGTGACAGGACTTCTGCGATCCGCAGAAGCCCAGGCTTACTGCTTTGCAGGTTTCACGCCTGACTGTTCTTGAATCAGCAAGGCCGTGGGTTCGTGCAGCAGCAGACCAGACAGGCGGCTTCATAGAACCGAAGCAAGAAAAAACCCCGACATGATTTTCATCATATCGGGGTTGGAAGTTACTACGGAGCTTGTCGCTCGTCAGGCTTGAGCCTTGTTCTGCATTAGTCGCGGGTACCGCTCCAAGCGGCAATGGCGGCACGCTCTTCGTCGGTCATTTGCGTCATATTGCCCAAGGGCATGTACTTGGAGTGCACCACGGTCTTGACCTGTTCGGCGTGCAGTACCGTGTTGTCGATGGTATCGAGCAACATGCCGGCAGGGGCAGCCGTAAAGCCGAAGTCGGCATTGGGCTTGACCGCGTGACACTGAACACATCGTGCGTCCATGATTTCCTGGACACGGGCAACACTGATTGTTTCCGCACCGTTGGCAGCTTCAGGTGCACTGGCAACTTCACCCTTCAAGCTGGCAGGAGCCGCCAGGTAACCCACGATCAGCAGCAGCACAACACCGGCAGCCGGGTAGGCAGGCTTTTTGATGCCAGCGTGCATCAGCACGAAGTATTGACGGATCAGGGCACCGGCAAAGATGAACAGCACCATGATGATCCACGCATTGGGGTTGTTGTACGTGAACGAGTAGTGGTTGCTCAGCATCAGCAGCAGGACAGGCAGCGTGAAGTAGGTATTGTGTACCGAACGCTGTTTGCCGCGCTTGCCATCCAGAGGGTTGGGCGCCTGACCGGCTTTCAGTGCCTTGACCATGCGGCGCTGGCCGGGAATGATCCAGAAGAACACGTTGGCCGACATGCTGGTGGCCATGACAGCACCGGTCAGCAAGAACGCAGCACGACCCGAGAAGATGTGGGCGCTCAGGTAAGCCACGACCACCATCATGATCGCCACCGCCACGCTTAGCAGGCCGTCGCGGTTCATGTTGGGGCTGATCAGGCGGCACAGGCCGTTATAGACCACCCAGCCCAGTACCAGGAAGGCAATGGCCATGACGTTGGCCTGAGTGCCTGTCATTTGAGCCGCCCATTCCCAGGGACTGTTGGGGTTGACCAGATAGAACTCGGGCTTGGTCAGGTAGAGCAGGGCGAACAGGAAGAAGCCGGACAACCAGGTGGTGTAGGACTTCCAGAAAGACCAGTGCAGGTCATCAGGCAGTTCAGCCGGGTTGGTCAGGTATTTCTGGTTGTGATAGAAGCCGCCGCCGTGGACAGCCCACATCTCGCCAAACACACCGCGTTTCTTGCTTTCTTCGCCTTTGGGCGGTTTCAGGCCATTGTCCAGCATCACAAAGTAGATGGACTCGCCGATCCAGGCGACAGCCGCAATCACGTGCAACCAACGCAACAGCAGGTTGCCGTACTCAAGTAGGTAAGCGTACATAAAGATCTCGTATCAGAGTGGTTTCGTATAGAAGCGAAAAGTCGACTTGGATACGCGATCAGCTACCGCGATAGGTGGACCAGGACCAGGGGGTCACGACCAGAGGTACGTGGTAATTGGCATTGGCATCAGCGATACCAAAGCGAATGCCGACCTGATCCACAAAGCGTGGCTCGGGCAGAGCCACACCGCTGGCGGCAAAGTAGTCACCTGCATGGAACACCAGTTCAAAAACGCCCGTGTGCATGGCCTCGCCTTGCAGCAGGGGCTCATCACAGCGACCGTCGCTGTTGGTGTGAGTGGTTTTGATCAGAGTGCGTTGATCGTTTTCGATGGAATAAAGATCGACGCGCACGCCGCTGGCTGGGCGCCCTTGAGTCGTGTCAAGGACATGGGTTGATAGCTTTCCCATAAATGTCTCCGGTTTATGGTGATCAAAAAAGGTCCAGCGAGCCCAGTTTTGAGAACCGGCCGGGGGCCAACGGTGCAAGGATCAGTGCGCTGGGTTGAGGCCCCGAAACTGTCGCTCTGTTTGAGGAATCAGATTGTCGACAATTTATGTTGACGATTTTGTCGGGGTACCGAATAATTGTCAATAGTCAATAACGAGAAATTCTATGCTTCAGATACGGCGGCAAGAGGGGATGAGCAGTGAATCCCAAGCGCCCAGCGCCTCCTCGCTGCTAGAGGGAGGCATGGCAGATAGCGAGGTCGGGCGTGTTTATAGCCAGATCTTTGATGCGGTCGTTGACCGTCGTCTTTTGCCTGGAACCAAACTGACGGAAGCCACGCTGTGCACGATTTTCGAGTGCTCGCGGGCGACCGTTCGTGCGGCGCTGGCTGCCCTCGAACACGACAAGATTGTGGTTATCGAGCCCAATCGTGGCGCTTTTATCTGGAAGCCGACGGCCAAGCAGACACGGGATGTGTTTGAACTGCGACGAGACCTGGAAGCGCTGATTCTGAAAAAACTGATCAGCTACCCGGATCTGCCGGAGCGTTTGGCTGGCCTGTATGAAATGGTGGAACGTGAACAGCACGCTTTTGAACACGGCGACCGCATCAGCTGGTTGCGCCTGTCAAACGCGTTTCACGTGATGCTGGCGCGCTGCGCTGGCAATGATGAGCTGACCGAGTTGATGCACACCTTGTGCGCCCGCACCACGCTCATCATTGCCTATCACGACACACCGGGCGAACAGGCTTGCTCGTTTTACGAGCACAAAGAGATTTTGGACAAGCTTAGTCAGGGCGACGCCGACGGCGCGCATCTGGCTATGCATCATCACTTAAGTGATTGTGAACATCGCATGAGCGAAGCGGGTGATGGCAGTGCTGCTGATCCTTGGCTGGCCCTCAGCGTAAAACGCTAAACGGAGACGGTATGTCCTTGAGTAAGTACCCTCGTGACCTGGTTGGTTACGGTAAAAACGTGCCTCATGCACAATGGCCTGATCGGGCGCGCATTGCGGTGCAGTTTGTCTTGAACTATGAGGAAGGCGGGGAGAACTGCGTTCTGCACGGTGATCCGGGCTCTGAACAGTTTCTGTCCGAAATCATTGGTGCGGCGGCTTACCCGGACCGTCACCTGTCCATGGAGTCCATTTACGAATACGGCTCGCGTGCCGGTGTCTGGCGGATTCTGAAAGAGTTTGAAAAACGCGGCTTGCCCATGACCATTTTCGGTGTGGGTATGGCGCTGGAGCGTCATCCCGAGCTGGCACAGGAGTTTGTACGCCTGGGCCATGAAATCGCGTGCCACGGTTACCGCTGGATTCACTACCAGAACGTGTCCGAAGAGGTGGAGCGCGAGCATATGCGCCAGTGCGTAAAAGTACTGACGGACCTGCTGGGCCATCACCCTGAAGGCTGGTACACCGGCCGTGATAGCCCCAACACCTTGCGTCTGGTGGCAGAAGAAGGCCAGTTCCTGTACAGCTCCGATTACTACGGTGATGATCTGCCGTTCTGGACCGAGGTTCAACTCAGCGACAATACGGTCAAGCCGCAACTGATTGTGCCTTACACCCTGGATAGCAATGACATGCGCTTTGCGGCTCCTCAGGGCTTTAACACCGGCGATCATTTCTTCTCCTACCTGAAAGACGCGTTTGACGTGCTCTACGAAGAAGGTGAAGAAGCCCCCAAGATGTTGTCCATCGGTTTGCATTGCCGTCTGATTGGCCGTCCTGGCCGCTTCCGTGCCTTGCAGCGCTTCCTGGATTACGTGCAATCGCACGAGCGTGTCTGGGTTTGCCGTCGTGTGGATATTGCTCGTCATTGGGCCGAGCATCATCCCTATCAGCCCAAGGCCTGATCGAGGCAGGGCCAGGGTTCATGCCTCCTGGCCCGTCAGGACGACATCCTGAATATGAGCAGGGTGCCTTCACATTCCGACTCGCCAGGGTCGGAATTGTTGTTTCTGCCCGCTGAAAACAGTACTATTTGACGCTTACGCAGCCGCTCGTACAGGGAGTGTGGCGTCCTGGCTTCTCACTGCTTTGCCGGGGCGGCAGGTGTTGTGCCAGCGCAGCGCGCGCATGGGCTGCAAGGCTGATCGTCTTATAATAGGCAGTTAAATTTTCCATCGCGTTGCATGTAATGAAAACCTCAGAAATTCGTCAGAAGTTTCTTTCTTTTTTTGAATCCAAGGGACATCACATCGTCTCCTCGGCTTCGCTGGTACCAGGCAATGACCCTACCTTGCTGTTCACTAACGCAGGGATGGTGCAGTTCAAAGATGTGTTCACGGGCAAGGAAACCCGACCCTACAACCGTGCAACCAGCTCTCAGCGCTGTGTTCGTGCCGGTGGCAAGCATAATGACCTGGAAAACGTGGGCTACACCGCCCGCCACCACACCTTTTTTGAAATGCTGGGCAACTTCAGCTTTGGCGACTACTTCAAGCAAGACGCCATTCGCTATGCCTGGGAGCTGCTGACGACGGTTTACAAGCTGCCTGCAGAGAAACTCTGGGTCACCGTCTATCAAGAAGACGATGAGGCCTACGATATCTGGGCTTCGGAAATTGGTGTGCCCAAAGAGCGCATCATCCGCATCGGCGATAAGGGTGGCGTACGCTACAACTCGGACAACTTCTGGCAGATGGCCGATACCGGCCCCTGTGGTCCTTGTTCGGAAATCTTCTACGATCACGGCGCTGACGTTTGGGGTGGCCCTCCCGGATCGCCTGAAGAAGACGGCGACCGCTATATCGAAGTATGGAACCTGGTGTTCATGCAGTTCGAGCGTTCCGCCGACGGCACCATGACGCCGCTGCCCAAGCCTTGTGTGGACACCGGCATGGGCCTGGAGCGTATTTCGGCTGTGCTGCAGCACGTGCATTCCAATTACGAGATCGACCTGTTCCAGTCTCTGATTCAGGCCGCCGCACGCGAAACCAAGACCAGCGACTTGAGCAATAACTCGCTCAAGGTGATTGCTGACCACATCCGTGCTTGCAGCTTTCTGATTATTGACGGGGTCATCCCCAGCAATGAAGGCCGTGGCTATGTGCTGCGCCGTATTATTCGCCGTGCCTTGCGTCACGGTCACAAACTGGGTCAGAAGGGCTTGTTCTTTTACCGTTTGGTACAGGACTTGGGCCTGACCATGGGCGAAGCCTACCCCGAGCTGATTAGCCAGCGCGAGCGTATCGAACAAGTGCTGCGCCAGGAAGAAGAGCGTTTCAGCGAAACGCTGGAAAATGGCATGCGCATTCTGGAAGGCGCTTTGGCCAACCTGCCGGAGAATGCCAAGCTGGACGGCCAGACGCTGTTCACCTTGTACGATACCTACGGTTTCCCCGTGGACTTGACCGCCGACATCTGCCGCGAGCGTGGCATTGAGGTCGATCTGGACGGTTTTGAAGTTGCCATGGAAAACCAGCGTCAGATGGCACGCGCTTCGGGCAAGTTCAAAACAGCCGAAGGCTTGAGCTATTCCGGTGTGCAGACCCGTTTTGATGGCTACACCACCCTGGAAGGCAGCGGCACCGTTACCGCCTTGTATGTGGATGGCACCTCGGTGCAGTCCGTGGCTCAGGGTCAGCAAGCGGTGGTGGTTCTGGATGCCACCCCTTTCTACGCCGAATCCGGTGGTCAGGTGGGGGATGCCGGTATCTTGAGCGATGCCAAGGGCCTGTCCTTTGAAGTGCAAGATACTCAAAAGATTTCCAATCAGGTTTTCGGCCACCAAGGGGTGCTGAACGCAGGCACGCTGACAGTGGGCCAGACTGTTCAAGCCCAGGTGGATACCGAGCGCCGTGAGCGCGTGATCCGTAATCACTCGGCCACGCACTTGATGCACAAGGCCTTGCGTCAGGTGCTGGGCGGTCACGTGCAGCAACGTGGTTCCCTGGTGGACGCCGAAAAGACCCGTTTTGACTTTGCTCACGATGCCGCCATGACGGCCGAGCAAATCGCTCAGGTCGAAGCCATTGTGAATGAGCAGGTTCTGGCTAACCAGGCCGTGCAAGCCCAACTGATGTCCTTTGATGACGCTGTTAGCGGTGGTGCCATGGCTTTGTTTGGCGAAAAGTACGGCGATGAAGTGCGCGTACTGGATATCGGTTTCTCGCGCGAGCTGTGCAGCGGTACTCACGTTCAACGTACGGGCGATATTGGCCTGTTCAAGATTGTCTCGGAAGGCGGTGTAGCCGCTGGCGTGCGCCGTGTCGAGGCCATCACCGGCACCAACAGCCTGCATTGGGTACAAGCGCAGGAACGCTTGTTGAACGACGCTTCTGCCAGTCTGCGTACGCAGCCAGAGGGTCTGGTTGCCCGTATCAGCGCCTTGCAAGGTCAGATCAAGGATCTGGAGCGCGAGCGCGAACAAATGCAATCCAAGCTGGCTGCTTCGGCAGGCCAGGATCTGCTGGCTCAGGCTGTCCCGTTGAATGACAGCAGCCGCTTGCTGGTTGCCACGTTGCAAGGCGTGGAGGCCAAAGCCTTGCGCGAAATGGCGGATCAGTTGAAGAACAAGCTGCAGTCTGCCGTGATCCTGCTGTCTATCGTGGCAGACGGCAAAGTCAGCCTGGTGGCTGGCGTGACGCCTGACCTGACCTCCAAGGTCAAGGCGGGTGATCTGGTGGGCTTTGTGGCCTCGCAAATGGGCGGGAAGGGCGGTGGTCGTCCTGACATGGCCATGGGCGGCGGTACCGATGCCAGCGTTCTGCCGCAGGCCAATGCTTCGGTGCAGGCCTGGGTTCAAAGTAAATTGGGTGCGTAATGACGATGTCCGAGACCGGCGCATTGCCCAACAGCGATCTGCAGGTTGATGCAAGTGGGCTGAAATGCCCCTTGCCTATCTTGCGTGCCAAGAAAGCCTTGGCACAGCTGGAATCCGGGCAAGTGTTGCAGGTCATCACGACCGATCAGCACGCCATTCAAGATTTTCAGGCTTTTTGTCGCCAAACTGGCAACGAACTGTTGGCTCAAGACCAGCAAGCCGAAAAAACTCTGCATTTTTTACGCCGTCGTTGAGCCGACGGCGGTAGAATACTGCTTTGTCTGTTGCGTCTCTAGCACTGAATCTGCTATCTTAGCGTGTTACTTTTGGCATGCTTGCCAGAATAGTGCTAGAATTTTTTGTTTACCTTACACAATAAAGGGATTATCAATGGTGGTAATTCGCTTGGCCCGTGGTGGCTCCAAAAAGCGTCCTTTTTACAACGTAGTAGCCGCCGAGGCGAGCCAACGCCGTGATGGTCGCTTCATCGAACGTCTGGGTTTCTACAACCCCGTTGCTGGCGAAGGTCATGAAAACCTGCGTCTGCAAATGGACCGCGTTAAGCACTTCACCGACAACGGTGCTCAGGTTTCGCCTGCTGTGGCTCGCCTGTTGAAAGAATACTCGGCTAAGGTTGCTTCGGCTGCCTAAGTTGATTCACCTGTTTTTTTAGTAGCGTTTAGTGTGAAGCAATCTGCGATTCCTGCTGACCTTGTTGAGCTCGGTCGTATTGTTTCCGCTTATGGTGTGCGTGGTTGGGTCAAGATCCAGCCGCATTCCATGCAAACCAAGGCGCTGCTGAATGCAAAGACATGGTGGTTAAAAACGCCCCGGCCTGAATCTCAGGCGGGCGTTTTTGCGTCTGTGTCACCCAGACAGATACAAACCGCAAAGCAGCATGGTGCAACCATCGTGGCGCAGTTTGAGGGTCTGGATAATCGAGAGCTGGCTCAAGCTCTCAAGGGGCATACCGTTTGGGTATCCCGTGCCGCTTTCCCCAAAGCGGACGAAGACGAATTTTATTGGGTCGATCTGATCGGCTGCCGCTTCTTTGGCGAGCAGGACGGCCAGGCTGAAAGCCTGGGCGAAGTGGTGGAAGTGCTGGATAACGGCGCGCATGCCATTTTGGTCGTGCACCGCGGCTCCTGGGATGCCGAAGGTGTTTTTACACCTGTAAAGGACGAACAGGGCAGGCCGCTTGAAGAGCTGGTTCCCTTTGTGCAAGCCATTGTGCATACGGTGGATATGTCCGCCCGCGAGCTGCACAGCCACTGGGCGATTTGATCGTTTCAATCCTGCGCACCTGCATGGCTCTGGCCTGACTGGTCGAGCCTTGTAAAGCGTATCCGCTTTTTTCTCTTGCCGAGTCCTCATGCGATTTGATGCCCTGACCCTGTTCCCGGACATGTTTGATGTGGTCAGCGAGGCTGGGGTTACCGGCCGTGCGCACAAACAGGGCATCTGGCAGATGCGGACCTGGAACCCGCGCGACTACACCACTGACGTGCACCGTACCGTAGACGATCGTCCTTACGGCGGTGGCCCAGGCATGGTCATGCTGGCTGACCCCTTGAATGATGCCCTGGATCAGGCTTTGGCTGATCGTGGCGATAGCCCGGAAGTGATTTTGCTAAGTCCCACAGGGCGACGCTTTGACCAGGCTGTGGCTCAGGAACTGGCTCAAGGTCCCGGTGCGGTTCTGGTTTGCGGTCGCTATGAAGGTATCGATCAACGCTTTATTGATGCGCGCGTCACCCAGGAACTGTCTTTGGGGGACTTTGTGCTGTCTGGCGGCGAAATTGCCTCGCTGGCGATTATTGATAGCGTGATTCGGCTTTTGCCCGGCGTGTTGAATGACGCTGACTCGGCTCGTCAGGACTCTTTCCATGCCGACAATAGCGGCTTGCTGGATAGCCCGCATTACACGCGTCCCGAGGTATACCGCGATCAGGCGGTGCCCGACGTGTTGATGTCTGGTCATCATGGTCGTATCCAGGCATGGCGGCGTGAGCAATCCCTGCGTTTGACAGCCTTGCGGCGGCCCGAGTTGATTGAGCAGGCCCGTCAGCGTGGCGAACTTAGCAAGGCAGACGAGCGCTTTTTGGCATCTTTGGCTTCCTTGAGCGAATAGCTTTGTTTAAAGCGTTCGCCAAACCTTAACGGTCCGTTTTTATGCGGGCCGTTTTGTATCTGGGTGACTTTGTTAGTCGTACTGGCCAAGCTGCAGTTGCGAATTTTCCGCAGGGGTGTCGTCCTTGGTATTCAGTGTCTGCCGTCCCCAGCTCATCAGGGCCATCCCGCTAATCGCCAGCAAACCTCCGCCGATCAAGGATGGGTTCAGGGTCTCCTTAAGCCACAGGCTGGACAGTAAAACGCCAAACAGCGGTACCAGGGCCAGGTAGGCGCCTGCGGATGTGGCGCCCAGGCTTTTCACGCCGTGCATATACCAGGCGAAGGCCAGAGCCGTTGAACCCAGGCCCAAGGCCAATACGCTGTACCAGGCTTGGCTTGGCGCATGGATCAGGCTGCCCCAGGCCGAAAGACCCTCCACCCCCAAGCTGCTGATGGACAGCAGCACTGCGCCAATCAATGTGGTCATGCTAGTGGCGGTCAGAGAATCTACGGTGGTCAGTACGGTGCGGCCAATCAAGGTGTAGCTGACCCAGCACAGAGCACAGCCCAGTAATAGCCACTCGCCTATTCCACTCTGGCCCGGCATGAGGCTGCTGATAGAGCCGGCACTCAGGGCATAGAGAGCCCCTGATACGGCCAGGATTACTCCCAGGCTCATCTTTTTGTTGACTGGCTCGCGAAACAACAAAGAGGCCAGAATCAGGATCAGGACCGGGTTCAGAGCAACGACCATGCTGGCCTTGCCTGCTGGCACCAGTTTTAGGGCCAGAAGAAAGAAAATTGAATAGCCAAATACCCCAAAAGCCGAGGCGTTAAGCAGACCTAGCCATTCTCGGGAGTCAAGTGTGCATAGGGCTTTCAGTCGGCCGCTCCAGCTCATCCAAAGCAGCAGTGCGACGCTGGCAATCAGGAAGCGCAGACTGGCTGCCGCCAAAGGCGGCATGGCTTGCGCCACGACTCGGCCCCAGGGCCAGGAGGCCCCCCACAGAGCGACCATGCCAATCAGGCGTAGGTGTACGGAGTAGTTGGGAGATTTCATTAAAGCCACTATGGAGAAGATTTCAGCAGGGGTACTATTTACTTTTATTGCTTCATAGTCGAATGAGTAAACGCTCATGACCTTCACTCAACTAGAAATCTTTTCCGTGCTGGCCAGGATAGGCAGCTTCTCTCGGGCAGCCAGTGCCTTGGGGGTGACGCAAAGTGCGGTCAGTCATGCGCTCAAGCAGCTGGAGGCCGATTTGGGTGTCTGCCTGTTTTCTCGTGGCCCGACCTCAGTAGAGCTGACTGAAGTGGGGGCTAAGTTGCTGCAACGTGCCAACGATATCCTGCAGCAGAAAGAGGCCTTGCATCAGGAGGCCTGCTACGAGCAGGGAATTGCCCGTGGCACCTTGCGTATTGCTTCTTTTGGGGCTTCCTCGTCCTTGCATTTGCTGCCGCATTTATTGGCGTGCTACAGGCAGACGCATCCCGAAGTGGAAGTGCAGATTGATGAGGGTATTGATAGTGAAGTGGCGCAATGGCTGTTGGAGCGGCGTGTGGAGCTGGGCTTTGTGATCTTGCCAGATGATCGCTTTGATTGCTTACCCTTGGCCCAGGATGAGCTGGTGGCCGTGCTGCCGGCAGAGCATCATTTGGCCGTTTGCGCCCGTGTTTCTGCCAGTGACTTTCATGACTTGCCGTTTATTCGGACTGCGGCAGGCTCTGGCCCGCATGTAGATCGGTTTCTTGCGGCAGCAGGGGCGGTCCCCAGGACCTTGTTCCGTTTCGAGCAGTTGTCCTCCATGTTGGGCTTTGTCGCGCAAGGAGTGGCTGTGACCATCGCGGGCAGACTGGCCTTGCCGGAGCCGCCAGAAGGGGTGATTTATCGCAGCCTGGAGCCGTGTAGGCCTCGTGAAATTGCTCTGGCGGCTCTGAATTTCGAGCGGCTTTCTCCTGCTGCTCAGGCGTTTTTGCGGATAGCCCGGAAAATACATCACAAGAGGTGATGCGCTCAGGATGGCTTCGCTTTTTCTTGTTGTGTCAGTGCGGGATAGCTTCTGTGCGCGACCGGTCTGCGCTGGTGTGATGTTCCTGTGGTCTTCTGTTTCGTATGAACAGGGAGGGTGTGTTACGAGTAATCGGAATAGTGCAGCGGGATTGAAGGACCATAGATGTAAAAAGGCCCTGCACTAGTGCAGGGCCTTCTCTCGTCACCGAGACCTGATTCAGGCGATTAGCCCAGACGATCAAACTGCTGTTTCACCTTGGCCAGTGTCTCACCGAATTGAGCCACGCGCAGGCGCTCCTGTTCAACTACGGCGGCAGGTGCACGTTCTACAAAGCTGGCGTTGCCCAGTTTGGCTTCGGCCTTGTTGATCTCACCTTGCAGACGTTCGATTTCCTTGGACAGGCGGATACGCTCCGCTTCCACGTCAATCTCTACGTGCAGCATCAGCTGAGTGGTGTCGACCACTTGTACTGGGGCGCCGGCGTCGGCGGGCAGTTGATCCACGATGTCTACGCTTTCCAGTTTGCACAAGCTGGCCAGATAGGGGCTGTTGGCGCTCAGGATTGCAGCGTCACCTTGGGCAACCAGTGGCACGCGCTGAGCGGGCGAGAGGTTCATCTCGCCGCGCAAGGCGCGAATCGCGTCCACTTGGGCTTTTAGTTCTGCAACCTGTGCCATGGCCTGTTCATCAATGGCGGCCGGATTGGCGATAGGGTAGGGCTGGACCGAAATACTGGTGGTTTCATTGGCAGCACGTTTGCCAGCTACCACCGAGACTTTCTGCCACAGCTCTTCCGTAATGAACGGGATGATGGGGTGTGCCACGCGCAACACCACTTCCAGTACACGGATCAGGGTGCGGCGGGTGCCCAGCTGCTGCTCGGGCGTGCCGTTCTGGATCTGGGTCTTGGCCAGTTCCAGATACCAGTCGCAGTACTCGTCCCAGACAAAGTGGTAGATGGCGTTGGCGACGTTGTCGAAACGGTAGTCGGCAAAACCGCGCTCGGCGTCCTGTTCCAGGCCTTGCAGCAGGCTGATGATCCAGCGGTCTGCAAAGCTCAGTTCGGCAGCAGCGTCGGTGTGCAGTTCATGGCCTTCGGTGTTCATCAGCACAAAGCGGGTGGCGTTCCACAGCTTGTTGCAGAAGTTGCGATAGCCTTCACAGCGCTTCATGTCGAAGTTGATGTTGCGACCCAGGGTGGCGTAAGCGGCCATGGTAAAGCGCAGCGCGTCCGTACCGAAGGCGGGGATGCCATCGGGATAGTCCTTCTTGGTGCGCTTGCTAATGCTTTGAGCCTGCTTGGGATTCATCAAGCCAAAGGTGCGCTTGTGTATCAGGCTTTCCAGGTCGATGCCGTCGATCAAATCCACCGGGTCAATCGTGTTGCCCTTGGATTTGCTCATCTTCTTGCCTTCCATATCGCACACCAGTCCGTGAACATAGACGGTGTTGAACGGAACGCGGCCGGTCAGGTGCATGCTCATCATGACCATGCGGGCCACCCAGAAGAAAATAATGTCGAAGCCAGTTACCAGCACGCTGGAGGGCAGGTAACGAGCCAGATCCGGGGTTTCTTCAGGCCAGCCCAGATCGGTGAAGGGCACCAGGGCAGAGGAGAACCAGGTGTCCAGTACGTCCTCGTCGCGGCGCAGCGGGCCGGTCACGCCAGCGGCACGGGCTTGTTCCAGAGCGTCTTCTTCGGAGCGGGCGACAAACAGGCTGCCGTCTTCGGCGTACCAAGCGGGAATTTGGTGACCCCACCACAGCTGACGGGAAATACACCAGTCCTGAATATTGTTCAGCCACTGGTTGTAGGTGTTGGACCAGTTGTCGGGGTAGAAGCGCACACGGCCATCGGCCACCACATCCAGGGCAACCTGGGTGATGCTCTTGCCAGGGTGCAGGGAGTCGTCTGGCGCAGGCTTGCTCATGGCGACAAACCACTGGTCGGTCAGCATGGGTTCGATAACCGTATTGGTACGGTCGCCGCGTGGCACCATCAGTTTGTGTGGCTTGACGGCCTTGAGCAGGCCCTGGGCTTCCAGGTCGGCCACGATTTGCTTGCGTGCAGCAAAGCGCTCCAGGCCTTGGTAGGCTTCGGGGGCGGTGTCGGCAATATGGGCATCCAGCGTCAGGATGCTGATCATTTCCAGGCCGTGGCGCTGGCCAACGGCGTAGTCATTGAAGTCGTGGGCAGGAGTAACCTTCACCACGCCGGTACCAAAGGCCGGGTCTACGTAGTCGTCTGCGATGATCGGGATGGAACGGCCAACCAGGGGCAGGGTAACGGTTTGACCGATCAGGCCGATATAGCGCTCGTCTTCAGGATGCACCATCAGGGCAACGTCGCCCAGCATGGTTTCGGGGCGGGTGGTGGCCACCGTCAGGTGGGTCAGACCGCCTTGAGGTGTGGTCAGCGGATAGCTGATTTCCCACAGATGGCCGTCTTCTTCCTCGCTGACCACTTCCAGATCAGACACGGCGGTGCCCAGCACGGGGTCCCAGTTCACCAGGCGCTTGCCGCGGTAAATCAGGCCTTGCTCGTACAGACGGACAAAAGTTTCCAGCACGCCACGGGACAGATTGTCGTCCATGGTGAAGTATTCGCGGCTCCAGTCACAGGACGCGCCCAGGCGACGGAACTGGCCGGTAATGGTATTGCCCGACTTCTCTTTCCACTCCCAGACTTTTTCCAGGAATTTCTCGCGGCCCAGGTCGTGGCGGCTAATGTTCTGGGCATCAAGCTGGCGTTCCACGATGATCTGGGTCGCAATCCCGGCGTGGTCGGTACCGGGAATATAGACCGTATCGTCGCCTTTCATGCGGTGGTAGCGCGTCAGGCCATCCATGATGGTCTGATTAAAGGCGTGGCCCATGTGCAAAGTCCCGGTGACGTTTGGTGGTGGGGACTGGATCACAAAGGGTTCGGACTGATGATCACCCAAGGGCTGGACATGTTGGCCACCCTTGAAAAGGTCGGCTTGCTCCCAGCGCGCGTACCAGCGCGTTTCGATTTCCTGGGGTTCAAAGCTCTTGGATAATTGCTCGTCGGAGGTCGTAGCGGATGAGTTGGTCATGGTGATGCGGTCTGCCTGCCCCTTATTGCACGTTCAGTGCCAGATAGGGCGGGACTAATCCTGGGTAAAAAACGAATTTAAGATGCACTATTTTAAGATGTGGCCGTGCGTCTTTGGCGTGGTAAAATGCCGGGTTGCCGTAAATCTGATGAAAGTGCTTGTTTTCATTAAAAAATTTAGCGCGAACCGTCGGATCTGCATTTTGC
The DNA here is from genome assembly GCF_020496585.1 of Alcaligenes sp. 13f. Taxonomy (NCBI): domain Bacteria; kingdom Pseudomonadati; phylum Pseudomonadota; class Betaproteobacteria; order Burkholderiales; family Alcaligenaceae; genus Alcaligenes; species Alcaligenes sp. 13f. Next base: position 205,463 of record NZ_JAHKKC010000003.1, on the reverse strand, counting down.
TTTACGCAGCAAAGACTACACTATATTGTTCTTATTTGGATTTTCACATGGCTATTGAACGCACTCTGTCCATTATCAAGCCCGACGCTGTTGCTAAAAACGTGATCGGTCAGATTATTTCCCGCTTTGAAGGCGCTGGCCTGAAAGTGATCGCTGGTCGCCTGGTTCACCTGTCCCGTGGCGAAGCCGAGCGCTTCTACGGCGTGCACGCCGAGCGTCCTTTCTTCAAGGATCTGGTCGACTTCATGGTTTCCGGTCCTGTGTTCGTTCAAGTTCTGGAAGGCGAAGGCGCCATTGCCAAGAACCGCGAACTGATGGGCGCTACCGACCCCAAGAAAGCTGACGCCGGCACCATCCGTGCTGACTTCGCTGAAAGCATCGACGCTAACGCCGTTCACGGTTCCGACGCTCCTGAAACCGCTGCTGTCGAAATCGCTTTCTTCTTCCCAGAGTGCAACGTTTACAGCCGTTAATTCGTTAAACCGCGCAGTACTGGCGGTACTCTGAGCAAGACTTGCCCGGCACACCGGAATGGGTGTGCCGGGCAAATCCGCAAAAAGAGGCTTTTTTGCCCTCCTGCAAGAAAGTAATAGCCAGACCGCGTGAAGGTATTATTTTTTTATGTCATCGCTCGAACCTACTAACCTTCTGGGCCTGGGCCCGGAGCAACTTGTTGAACTGGTCGCCCAATGGGGTGGCAAGCCTTTCCGCGCGCGCCAATTGCAGCGCTGGATACACCAGCGTCAACAAGACGATTTTGGGCAGATGACGGATCTGGCGCGCGAGTTCCGCGAGCAGCTGACCGCTAATTGCGTTGTCACCGCGCCCAGCATGTCGCACGAACATATTTCTACCGACGGCACTCGTAAATGGCTGTTTGATGTAGGCAGCAATAACGCCGTCGAAGCGGTTTTCATTCCCGAGGACGACCGGGGCACCCTGTGTATTTCCAGCCAGGCTGGCTGCACGGTGGCCTGTCCATTCTGTTCCACGGGCTATCAAGGCTTCAACCGCAACCTGACGACCTCTGAAATCATTGGCCAGTTGTGGTTTGCTCGCCGTGCTTTGCTGAATGCGCCGGAAACCGCCCGTATTGGCGATGCCGAGCAAACCAGCACACGTGTTATCAGCAATGTGGTCATGATGGGCATGGGCGAACCCTTGCTCAATTACGATCAGGTGCTCGGTGCCTTGCGCCTGATGCTCGATGACAATGCCTACGGTCTGTCGCGCCGCCGCGTGACGGTCTCCACCTCCGGGGTGGTGCCCATGATGGATCGTCTGGCCAAAGATTGCCCGGTCGCACTGGCCGTATCGCTGCACGCGCCCAATGATGCGTTGCGTGATCGCCTGGTGCCCCTGAACAAGAAGTACCCGCTGGCCGAGCTTCTGGATGCCTGTAATCGCTATCTGGAGCACGCGCCGCGTGACTTCATCACGTTTGAATACATCATGCTGGACGGCATCAACGATACCGACCAGCATGCGCAGGAACTGTTGGACATCGCACGCATTGTGCGCTGTAAATTTAATTTGATTCCTTTCAATCCTTTTCCGCAGTCCGGTCTGAAACGCTCTTCAGCTGCACGGGTCAAACAGTTTGCCCAACGGCTGATGGATGGTGGGGTGGTAACCACAGTGCGCAAGACGCGCGGCGATGATATTGCTGCCGCTTGTGGACAGTTGGCGGGCGATATTCGTGATCGCACCCGTATCGAACAACGTTTGCCTGATCGTGCTGTCATTCAAATCAAACAGGAACGTGCATGAGCGAGACTCTGGTCCCCTCCAACCAATCGGCTCCGGAAACGGACTCAGGTGTAGGCCCGACATTGCGTGAACTGCGTCTGGCGCGATCCTGTACGCTGAACGAAGCCTCCACTCGCCTGAAGTTTTCGGTTCGCCAGCTAGAGGCCCTGGAGGCCCAGGAGTGGGACCAGTTGCCCGGTGGGCAGCCGTTGCGGGGCATGGTGCGCAATTACGCGCGCTTTCTGGAGGCCGACGTATCGGCTGTGCTGGTCATGCTGGAAGCTCAGGTCAGCGATACCGCTGCGCCCAAGCCCGTGCCGCGCAATCATTCGGGTGCGGGCTTGTCCAGTGCGGACTTGAGCCTGTATTCGGACTCGCGCGGCGGGTTTGGCTGGATCTGGATTCTTATCATTATTGTTTTGCTGTTGGTCGCTGGTTTTTACGCCATTGATCGGGGCTGGGTTCCCGAAGAGTGGCTGGTGTTCGATTGGCTCAAGGACTTGAAGAAATGACGCAGGGTCCCGAAACTCCCTCTGCTTGCCAACCTCTGCCGGTAGGCGCTCAACCCAAGCGGGTGACGCGTACGGTTGATGTGCGCTGGGGTGATCATGTTGTGAAACTGGGGGGCTCGGCGCCGGTCGTGGTGCAGTCCATGACCAATACGGATACGGTCGATGCCATTGCAACGGCTATCCAGGTCAAGGAACTGGCGCGTGCCGGTTCTGAAATGGTGCGTATCACGGTCAATACCCCCGAAGCGGCCCGTGAAGTGCCTGCCATTCGCGAGCAACTGGACCGCATGGGCGTAAATGTCCCTTTGGTGGGGGACTTCCATTACAACGGCCATAAATTGCTGGCAGATTACCCCGAGTGTGCTCAGGCCCTGTCCAAGTACCGGATCAATCCGGGCAATATGGGCGGTGGCAAGCGCCGGGACGATAATTTCGCCAAGATGATCGAAATCGCCTGCCGTTACGACAAGGCCGTGCGAATTGGCGTGAACTGGGGCAGCCTGGATCACGAGCTGATGGCCCGCATGATGGATGAAAATAACGAGCGTGCTCATCCCTGGACGGCTCAGGCGGTGATGCGCGATGCTCTGGTTATCTCTGCCATCAGCAACGCCCAGCGTGCCGAGGAACTGGGGCTGTCGGGCAACCGTATTGTTCTGTCCTGCAAGGTCAGCCATGTGCAGGACCTGATCACGGTCTACCAGGATTTGTCGGCTCGTTGTGACTACGCCTTGCACCTGGGTCTGACCGAAGCGGGGATGGGCAGCAAGGGGATTGTGGCTTCCACCGCCGCCTTGGCTGTCTTGTTGCAGCAAGGCATTGGTGACACCATTCGTATTTCCCTGACTCCTGAACCCGGTGGCGATCGTGCTCGTGAAGTGGTGGTGGCTCAGGAAATCTTGCAGACCATGGGTTTGCGTGCTTTCACCCCGATGGTGGTGGCGTGTCCGGGTTGTGGTCGCACCAGCAGTACGGTGTTCCAGGAGCTGGCCAACGATATTCAAAGCTATTTGCGTGACCAGATGCCCGTCTGGAAGGATCTGTATCCCGGCGTGGAAACCATGAACGTCGCGGTGATGGGCTGTGTGGTCAATGGTCCGGGGGAAAGCCGCCACGCCGATATTGGCATCAGCTTGCCGGGAACCGGGGAAGTTCCTTCGGCACCCGTCTATGTGGATGGCGAGCGGGTGGTGACCCTGAAGGGTGATACTATCGCTCAGGAATTTCAGACCATTGTCCAGAATTACGTTGAGCGCCGCTACGGCAAAACATCAACGGTTTGATCAACACGCTTGTCAGTCTATGGCGAGCAAACCATTAGAATTATGACGCAGCAGTTTCAAAAGCTCCGCGCCCTGACGGGCATGAAAGACACCTTACCGGGTGAAAGCGCACAGTGGGAAGCCCTGGAGGCTCTGGTGCGGGAATGGTTGGCCAGCTATGGCTATCGCAATATGCGTACCCCCGTGCTGGAACATACCCAGCTGTTTGCTCGTGGTATTGGCGAAGTCACCGACATTGTCGAAAAGGAAATGTATTCCTTTACCGATTCGCTCAACGGCGACAAGCTCACCATGCGTCCCGAATTTACGGCGGGCATGGTGCGCGCCACTATCGAACATAATCTCTTGTACGATCGCCCTCATCGCGTTTATGCGATGGGACCGGTGTTCCGTCACGAGCGCCCGCAGCGTGGCCGCTACCGTCAGTTCCATCAGATCGACGTGGAAGCGTTGGGTCTGCCAGGGCCGGACGTCGATGCCGAGCTGATCGTCATGCTGGCTCGTTTGTGGAAGAAGCTGGGTCTGACGGACATCCGTCTGGAACTGAACTCCCTGGGTCAGGCTGAAGAGCGTGCCGCCCACCGTGCGGCCTTGATCGAGCACCTGGAAGCGCACAAGGATGTGCTGGACGAAGAGGCCCAGCGTCGCATGTATACCAACCCCTTGCGCGTGCTGGATACCAAAAATCCGGCCATGCAGGAAATGGCCAATGCGGCCCCACGTTTGTTCGACTTCCTGGGTGAAGAGTCTCGTGCTCACTTCCAGGGCGTCTGCGATCGTCTGGATGATGCCGGTATTGCCTACACATTGAACCCGCGCTTGGTGCGTGGTCTGGATTATTACAATCTGACCGTGTTCGAGTGGGTAACGGATCGCCTGGGTGCTCAAGGGACGGTGTGCGGCGGTGGCCGTTACGACGGCCTGATCGAATTGATGGGTGGCAAGCCTTCGCCCGCCGTGGGTTTTGCCATTGGTGTGGAGCGCTTGCTGGACCTGTGCTCGCAAGATGGCGAGCAGCCAGCCATTCCCGAATGTCAGGTGTATATGGTTCACCAGGGTGAGGCAGCCCAGCGCAAGGCCTCGCTGTTGGCCGAGCAATTGCGGGATGCCGGTTTGCAGGTGATAGTCCATGCAGGCTCCAGCGGCTTCAAGTCCCAGTTCAAACGGGCTGATGCCAGTGGTGCGCAGGCCGCCGTTATTTTGGGTGACGACGAACTCCAAAAAGAACAGGCCAGTGTGAAATGGTTGCGTGCTGCGGATGGCGCCGAGCAGCAACAGTCTGTTGAATTTTCTGAACTCGCCAGTGTTTTGTCAGCAAGGATTTGAGCATGGCCTACGATCTTGAAGAACAGGAAAAACTAGATGCCATGCGAGCATGGTGGGACCGCTGGGGCACCTTGTGCATCGTGCTGGCTTTTGCTGCCTTGGCGGCGGTAGCCGGCTGGCGCGGTTGGCAGTGGTACCAGGGGCATCAGGCCGGTCAGGCCATGGGTTACTTTGAGGCGCTGGAAAGTGCGGCTGCCCAGACCGGCGAAGAGGCCGATGCCCGCGTGCTGGCTGCCAGCACGACCTTGCGTAACGATTTCCCCAAGTCCGGCTACACCTCCCGTGGTGTCTTGCTGGCTGCCCAGGCTTTGCAGCAACGCGGCAATCTGACACCTGCTCGTGAGCAACTGGAGTGGATGGTTAAAACCAACCACGACCCGGCGCTGACTCCGCTGGCGCGTTTGCGTCTGGCTGGTATCTTGCTGGAACAGAAGAATTACGATGATGCCCTGGCTCAGCTGACAAATCCTCCTGCCAGCTTTGCCGGTCTGTTTGCGGATCGCAAAGGCGATATTCTGGCCGCCCAAGGGCAGAACGATGCAGCACGCGAAGCCTGGACGCAGGCCGTGGAGTTGCTCAAGCAAGACCCTATTTCGCAGTTGGTACAGATCAAACTTGATGCCCTGGCAGGAGCTTAATTCATGTCTCTTCCTACTATTCGCAAATTGCCATCCTCTGCCATGCGTGTCCTGCGCTTGAGCGCTCTGGCCCTGAGCCTGACCGCTTTGGCCGGTTGCTCCATGTTCTCCAGCAAGGATCCTCGTTTCGAGCCTACGCCCCTGACGGAATACACCCCTGGTGTGGCCGCCAAGATCAGCTGGAGTACCTCGATTGGTAGCGGCGCAGACTCCGGCTTTGCACCGCAAGTCAGTGGCTCTTCGGTCTACGCCGCGACGGTCTCGGGTCAGGTCAGCAAGGTGGATCTGGATACGGGTCGCGTGCAGTGGTCGGCCAATGCCGGCAAGAAGTTGACCGCCGGTGCAGGTTCGGACGGTGTGGTGACTGCGGTCGCTTCGGTGGACGGCAACGTCATTGCGTTTGACGACTCGGGCAAGGAGTTGTGGCGCAGTCGTAGCAGCAGCGCTGTGAATGTGCCGCCTGCTGTGGGTGCCGGTGTGGTTGTGGTGCGTACCAGCGACTACCGCTTGCAGGCATTTGATGCCAGCACAGGCGATCTGCGCTGGAGTCTGCAGCGTCCTGGCCCCGCCTTGTCGCTGAAAACCAGCATGCAAATGCGCATTATTGATGGTTTGTTGCTGGCAGGAATGCCCAACGGCCGTTTGATGGCCATTGACGCAGCTCAAGGTCATCTGGTGTGGGAAGGCAGTATTTCTGTCTCCCGTGGCGCGACGGACCTGGAGCGCATTAATGACGTCGTGGGTGCTCCCCAGGTCGTCGATCCCCTGCTGTGCGGTGCAACCTACCAAGGTCGTGTTGCCTGCTTTGACGTCTCCCAAGGTGGACGACTGGTGTGGGATAGGGAATTTTCGGCCGGTACCGGTATCGCAGCGGACAACCATATGTTGTATGCCGCCAATAGCCGCGACCAGATTGAAGCGTTTGCCATGACAGACGGGCAAACCATCTGGACGCAGAATGCTTTGCGTAACCGTGGTCTGGCTCCTTTGGCCGTCATGCCCCAGGCGCTCGCCGCCGGTGACATGGAAGGCTATGTTCACTTTCTATCGCGACTGGACGGCACCTTGTTGGGTCGGGTCAGTGTCGGCGGTGGTGCCATTGTGTCGCCTTTGATCGGAACCCCGCGTGGGGTCCTGGTTCAGACCGGCAATGGTAATTTGGTCTTGGTTGGAATCAATTGAAAAGCGTTTCTTTTAAGCCCGTAGTGGCTTTGGTCGGTCGGGCCAACGTCGGCAAGTCCACTTTGTTCAACCGCCTGACGCGCTCGCGCGCGGCTCTGGTGGCGAACTTCCCTGGTCTGACCCGCGATCGTCATTACGGCGAAGGTCGGGTTGGCAGCCGCCCCTATATCGTGGTCGATACGGGTGGTTTCGAGCCTGTGGCCAAAACCGGCATGTTGCTGGAGATGGCTCGTCAGACCCAGCAGGCGATTGCCGAAGCTGACGTGGTCGTCTTTCTGGTCGATGCCCGTGAGGGCGTCAATGCACTGGATCTGGAAATTGCGCAGTTGCTGCGCAAGCTTGGTCAGAAAGTGCTGCTGGCCGTCAACAAGGCCGAAGGCATGCGTTACGAGGCCGGTGGCGTGGAATTCCACGAATTGGGCCTGGGTCAGCCTTACCTGATCTCCGCTTCCCACGGCGATGGCGTGGAAGAGCTGATCAACCTGGCACTGGAGCAAGTGCCCAATCCTGAGCCTGAAGAGGATGGCCAGGATGACGATGAATTTCAGCACCGTATCAAGCTGGCGATTGTGGGCCGCCCCAATGTGGGTAAATCCACCTTGATCAATACCCTGGTGGGTGAAGATCGCGTGATTGCGTTTGACCAGCCCGGTACGACGCGTGATGCCATTGAGATCGAGTTCGAGCGCAACGGGGTGGAATACACCCTGATCGACACGGCCGGTTTGCGCAAGCGCGGCAAGGTATTTGAAGCGGTTGAAAAGTTCTCCGTTATCAAGACCTTGCAGGCGATTGAAGCGTGTAACGTGGTCTTGTTGATGATTGACGCTCACACCGAAATTTCCGACCAGGACGCCAGCATTGCGGGCTTCGTGGTGGAAACCGGTCGTGCACTGGTGGTGGGCATCAACAAGTGGGATGGCCTGGACGAGTACCAGCGCGAGTGGATCAAGCGCGAGTTCGATCGCAAATTGCGCTTCCTGAACTTTGCCAAGATGCACACCTTGTCGGCGCTGAAAGGGCAGGGGATCAATCCCTTGCTCAAGTCGGTCAATGCCGCTCATGCGGCTGCCTTCTCCAAGCTGTCCACGCCCAAGCTCACTCGCGTCATGCAAGAAGCGGTGGAACAGCAACAGCCACCGCGCAAGGGCATTTTCCGTCCCAAGTTGCGGTATGCTCACCAAGGTGGCATGAACCCGCCGATCGTGGTGATTCACGGCAACGCCCTGGATGCCATTTCGGACAGTTACCGCCGTTATCTGGAGACGCGTTTTCGCGAGGCCTTCAAGCTGGAAGGCACGCCTTTGCGCATCGAATTCAAATCATCTAAGAACCCTTATCTGAAGGACGCGTAATGAGCCGTTTGTGGAGTGATCATGTAGCGGGGCTTTCACCCTATGTACCGGGTGAGCAGGTCAAGCTGGATAACCTCTTGAAGTTGAACACAAACGAACATCCTTTCGGTCCGTCGCCCAAAGCGCTGGAAGCGATCCGCCAGGCGGCGACCGATGACTTGCGTCTTTACCCTTCCTACAGCGCGCAGGAACTGCGTGACGCCGTGGCGCACAACCACGGCGTGAAAGCTAACAATGTCTTTTTGGGCAATGGCTCGGACGAAGTGCTGGCCCATGTGTTCAGCGCCTTGTTCCTGCGTGGCGTGCGTCCGGTCCTGTTGCCCGATATCACGTACAGCTTCTACACCACCTACTGTTCGTACTTCGGGGTGCCTGCTGATATTGTGCCGCTGAGCGAAGACTTCACGCTGAATGTGCAGGACTATGTGCGCAAGCGCAGCCTGCCACCAGCTGGCATTATTTTTGCCAACCCCAATGCGCCTACCGGGATTCCTTTGTCCTTGACGGATATTGAAACCATTCTGGCCGCCAACCCGGACACCACGGTGGTGGTGGACGAGGCCTACGTCGATTTCGGCGGTACGTCTTCGGTTGGTCTGCTGGAAAAGTACGACAACCTGGTGGTCATCCAGACCATGTCCAAGTCGCGTGCTTTGGCTGGCTTGCGTGTGGGTTATGCCTTGGCCAGCGCCGATATCATTCAGGCCCTGGAACGCGTGAAAGACAGCTTTAACTCCTATCCCATGGACACCATCGCTCAGGTGGGTGCCGTGGCTTCCTTGAAGGATACGGAGTATTTTGAACGTCAATGCCAGGCAGTGATTGATGCACGTGAACAGTTGCGTGCCGATCTGGAACAGCTGGGTTTCGAGATTTTGCCCTCGAAAGCGAACTTTTTGATGGCAACGCACCCTAAGCATTCGGCTGCTGGTATTCAGCAAGCTTTGCGTGAGCAGGGGATTTTGGTTCGCCACTTCCGTCAGCCACGCATTGAGCAGTATTTACGTATTACGGTAGGATCGCCCGAGCAATGTGCCCGACTGTGCAACAGTTTGCGGCAGATTTTAGGGCAAGGCGCCTGATATACACCTATTAGATAAAAATCTCCAGTTTGGAACGTGCGGATTCAGGGAAAACCCGGTAAAGTAGTGGGATTCGCTTCCATTTCTGGAAAAACAACATAACCGGAGCCTCACCAATGAGCAATAAAGGGCAAATTCTACAAGACCCGTTTTTGAACGCGCTGCGCAAGGAGCATATCCCTGTGTCGATCTACCTGGTCAACGGCATCAAGCTGCAAGGTCAGATCGAGTCCTTCGATCAGTATGTCGTACTGCTGCGCAATACAGTCACTCAAATGGTGTATAAGCACGCGATCTCTACCGTCGTTCCTGCACGCCCTGTTACTTTGGCTGCGGATGAGCAGGCTGAATAAATCCTCACCCAGTTCTTTGTACTCTGAAAGACCCGTCTCGCGGTGCCCGCGGGCGGGTCTTTGTTTCTGGAGCAAGCGTTGAAGGCACTGGTAATTAGTGTGGATATGGGCGAGCTGGACTACAAAGCCCATGCTGAAGAGTTCGTCATGCTGGCCGAAGGCGCTGGCGCTCAGATTGTGGAGCAGCTGGTCGTGCGTCGCTCCCGTCCGGATTCTGCCTACTACATCGGTACAGGCAAGCTGGAAGAGGCCGTTGCCCTGGCCAAGGCAACCGGCGCCGAAGTGGTGCTGTTTGACCATGCCTTGAGCCCGGCGCAGCAACGTAACCTGGAGCGCAAGCTGGAATTGCGTGTGGTCGACCGGGTTGCCCTGATTCTGGACATCTTTGCCCTGCGAGCACAAAGTCACGAAGGTAAATTGCAGGTGGAACTGGCGCAGTTGCAGCACCTGACGTCCCGATTGACCCGGATGTGGACTCACCTGGAGCGGCAAAAGGGTGGTATCGGCATGCGTGGTCCTGGTGAATCGCAGCTGGAAATGGACCGCCGGATGATTGGCGACAAAGTCCGTACCTTGCGCGAACGTCTGGCCAAGGTACAGCGTCAACGCAGCACTCAGCGCCGGGCTCGTTCCCGTAGCGGCACCTTGTCGGTGTCATTGGTGGGTTATACCAATACGGGTAAATCCACCTTGTTCAATGCCTTGACTCGGGCGGATGCCTACGCAGCCGACCAGTTATTTGCAACTTTGGATACCACCACGCGTCGTATCTGGATTGAAGGGGCAGGGCAGGTTGTGATTTCGGATACGGTGGGTTTTATTCGTGAATTGCCACCCACCTTGATCGCGGCTTTCCGGGCCACCTTGGAAGAGACCGTCCATGCAGATTTGTTGCTGCATGTGGTCGATGCGGCCAACCCCCAGCGCGATGAACAAATCGCCGAAGTTCATAAGGTTCTGGAGGACATCGGGGCCCATGAAATACCTCGCATTCTGGTCTATAACAAAATTGACCAGGCAGGCTACGAGCCACGGGTAGAGCGAGACGAACATGGTACTATTGCCCGAGTCTTTGTTAGCGCTTTAGAGCGCATCGGATTGGATGGATTGCGTACAGCAATCGTCGAATCAGGTCATTTCGCGGAAAACAATGCGTCTGAACAATAAAATATTCAATCTCAATGATCCCGGTTGGGGACGAGACAGTGGCAAAAACGGTTCTGAGCCACCTCGCCGCCCCGAGAAACAAGATGGCCCGCCTGACCTCGACGAGGTGTGGCGTGACTTCAACAGTCGCTTGGGATCTTTATTTGGCAAAAAGGGACGTCGTTCCCCTCCTGGCGGCATGCCTCCAGGTAGCGGTAATGGTCCCTCCATCCCTAAAGGTTCGCCCAAGCTGCTGATTATCGGTGGCGTGGTGGCAGTCGGCCTGTGGATGGCCAGTGGCTTTACCATCGTGCAGGAAGGCCAGGTTGCCGTAGTGACTCGTTTTGGCGAGTACACCAAAACCCTGAATCCCGGTCTGCAATGGCGTTGGCCCGCTCCCATCGAAGATCACCAAACCGTCAATATTTCCCAGTTGCGTACCTTTGAGGTGGGCTACCGCGGAAGTGCGCGCAATAAAGTCCTGCCTGAATCCTTGATGCTGACAACCGACGAGAACATCGTTGATATGCAGTACGTGGTTCAGTATCGCTTGTTGCCTACTGGTGCGCCGGACTACCTGTTCAACACCAATAATCCGGACGAATCCGTACGTCAGGCGGCAGAAACCGCCATGCGTGAAGTTGTGGGCAAACAGCCTATGGACTCCGTACTGTATTCCGGCCGTACACAGATTGCCTCGGACGTGCAGCAACTGGCTCAGTCCATTCTGGACCGCTACCGTACCGGTATTCAGATCAGCACCGTGGCGATCCAGAACGTGCAGCCGCCTGAGCAGGTGCAAGCGGCTTTTGACGATGCCGTCAAGGCCGGCCAGGACCGCGAGCGTCAGATCAACGAAGGTCAGGCTTATGCCAACAAGGTATTGCCCGAAGCCGCTGGTCAAGTGGCACGCATGATGCAGGAGTCCGAAGGTTACAAGGCTCGTGTGATCGGTGATGCCAAGGGTGACACTGCACGTTTCGGCAGCGTCGAGGCCGAGTACGTGAAGGCTCCCGGTGTAACGCGGGATCGTCTGTACCTGTCCACGATTCAGGAAATCCTGGAGAGCACCAGCAAGGTACTGGTTGATACCCGTAGCGATAACAACATGATCTATCTGCCTTTGGACAAGATCGTGCGTCAGGTGGGCAGCCGTACCGATATGGAGCCATCCGCTCCTGTCGCCTCGGCCGCTTCGCAAGGACAGATCAGCCGTCCAGCTCCGGCTGCGGCACCTAAAGCGCCTGCGCCAGCCAATCCAGCCGGTCTGGATACCTCGCTGGGCTCTTTGGTCAGTCCTTATTCCCCATACGCACGCTAGGAGAGCTTGATGCAACGTTTATTTCCTGCTCTGGTGGCCCTGGCGGTAATTGTCGGTTTGCTGCTGTCTTCCGTATTTATCGTGCGTGAGCGCGATGCGGCTCTGGTTTTTGCCCTGGGTGAAGTGCGCGGTACCATCACGACCCCCGGCCTGTACTTCAAACTGCCGCCACCCTTTGAAAATGTGGTGTTCCTGGACAAGCGTCTGCAGACGATTGAAACCAAGGATCCCGAGCGTATTCAGACGGCTGAAAAGAAAAACCTGCTGATCGACTCGTACGTCAAATGGCGTATTTCCGATCCACGCCTGTTTTACGTGACCTTTGGCGCAACGGATCGTGGTGCTGTCGAGCGTTTGCAAGCCCAGATTCGTGACGCCCTGAACGCTTCGGTGAACGTGCGCACGGTGAAAGAAGTGGTTTCCACCGAGCGTGATGCCATCATGCGTGAAGTGCTGACGGCCGTTGAGGCCCGTGCCCGTCCTTTGGGTGTGGAAGTGATTGACGTGCGTTTGCGTCGTATTGACTTCGCTCCCGAGATTTCGGAATCGGTGTACCGTCGTATGGAAGCCGAACGTACACAAGAAGCCAACCGTTTGCGTGCAACCGGTGCTGCTGAAAGTGAGCGTATCCGTGCCGAAGCCGAACGTCAGCGTGAAGAGTTGCTGGCCGACGCGTATGCCCAAGCTCAGGCCATCCGTGGTCAGGGTGATGGTGAAGCCGCTGCCATTTACTCCGATAGTTATGGCAAGAACCCCGAGTTCTATCGTTTCTACCGCAGCCTGGAAGCCTACCGCAGTGCTTTCAGCAAACAGACCGACACACTGGTCATCAGCCCTGACTCTGATTTCTTCAAGTATTGGGGCAAGCAAGGATCACCCGCAGCACCTGCGAACTGATCCCCGCTAGAGAACTTAGGGCCGCTGGGTGTTCCACCCGCGGCCCTGATCGTTTATACTAGCGTGTAAGTTACTAACACCACTTCGCATGCGACTTAGGCGGCTTACAGGCCCCAAGTCGCTTTTTGTTTGGCTGGAACTTTCGTTTATAAGTAGTCCGAGGCACGAGTATGTCCAATTGGTTGTTGCCAGAGAGCCTGGCTGATATCTTGCCTGCAGAGGCGCGCCGCATCGAAGAGCTGCGCCGCGATTTGCTAGACTTGTATCGTACTTACGGGTTCGAACTGGTAGCTCCGCCCCTGGTGGAGTATCTGGAATCCCTGCAAGCGGTTTCTGGCACAGATCTGAATCTGCGTACCAGCAAAGTCGTCGATCAAATCTCGGGTCGTACCATGGGCGTACGCGCCGACATGACCCCCCAGGTAGCACGTATTGATGCTCACTTGCTGAACCGCGAAGGCGTGACTCGGCTTTGTTACTGTGGTTCGGTCTTGCATGCCCGTCCGGCTGGTTTGCTGTCGGATCGTGAGCTGCTGCAGATCGGCGCGGAAATCTTCGGCCATGCCGGTATCGAATCCGATCTGGAAGTGGTGCAACTGGCGCTGGAAAGTGTGGGTCGGGCTGGGGTGCGTCATCCTCGCCTGGATTTGAACTATCCCGATTTGGGACGCTTCCTGATCGAGCGCGATCCTGTTTTGAAAACCCGCGTGGCAGAAGTGTGCGAGCTTCTGAACGCCAAAGATGTGTCGGGCTTGCGCGCCCTGGGCCGTGAGTCGGGCTGTCTGCCTGAGACCACCCGTTACTTGCTGGCTTTGACCTCGCTGTATGGCGATGGCAGTGTGCTGGAACGCGCCCGCAGTGTTCTGCCCGACGAGCCCGAAGTACGTGAAGCTCTGGGTAGTCTGCGCGACTTTATTGATGCCTTGCCCGGCCACGAAATTACGGTGGACCTGGCTGATATTGGCAGCGGTTATGCCTACCATTCGGGCCTGATCTTTTCGGTCTACGCCGAAGGCTGGCACGATGCCCTGGTCAAGGGCGGACGCTTTGACGGTATCGGCCGCATGTATGGTCGTGCCCGTCCTGCAACTGGCTTTAGCCTGGATCTGCGCAAGCTCTCGGCTGGCCTGGCGCCGGCTCAGGCTGCCCGCGCGGTACGTGCCCCCTGGGGCAATGATGCGGCCCTGATAGCAGCGGTCAAGCAGTTGCGTCAAAACGGTGAAATTGTGATTCAGATGCTGCCCGGTCAAGAGCTGAATCTGGATGAATTCGTGATCGACCGCGAGCTGGTCTCGTCGGACGGTCAGTGGCAGGTTAGGGCGCTGTAAGCCAGATGGCTTGTAGCGTTGGTGATTGTTATCGGTCCGGCACCGTGCCGGCCTCCTTTATTCTGATACTAGACATGAGCAAAAACCTTGTGGTGATTGGCACCCAGTGGGGTGACGAAGGCAAAGGCAAGATCGTCGACTGGCTGGCCGAGTCCGCGCATGGCGTGGTTCGTTTCCAGGGTGGGCATAACGCTGGCCATACATTGTGGATTAATGGCAAGAAGACCATTCTGCGCCTGATTCCTTCGGGCATCATGCACGAGCACGTCACTTGCTACATTGGCAATGGCGTGGTGCTCTCGCCCGAAGCCCTGCTGACCGAAATTGCCGAGCTGGAAGCGGCCGGTCTGGACGTGCGTTCGCGCCTGCAGATCTCGCCTGCTTGCCCGCTGATTTTGCCCTACCACATTGCCGTGGATCAGGCTCGTGAGAAGCGTAAAGGTGATGGCAAGATCGGTACGACCGGTCGCGGCATCGGCCCTGCCTACGAAGACAAGGTGGCTCGCCGTGCCCTGCGTGTTCAGGACCTGTACGATCCCGAAATCTTTGACGAGAAATTGTCCGAAGCCCTGGATTACCACAACTTCGTGCTGACCCAGTACCTGGGCGCCGAAGCCGTCTCCGCCGAGCAGGTTCGTGATCTGGCCATGAAGCACGCTGAACAGTTGGCTCCTATGGTCGCTGACGTCTCCAACAACCTGTACCAGGCCAAGAAAGCAGGGCAGAAGCTCCTGTTTGAAGGTGCCCAAGGCGCACTGTTGGATATTGACCACGGTACTTACCCCTTCGTCACCAGCAGCAACTGCTTGTCCGGTGCCGCTTCCGCAGGTTCGGGTGTTGGCCCTCAGGAGCTGAGCTACGTGCTGGGTATCGCCAAGTCCTATACCACGCGTGTGGGTTCGGGTCCATTCCCGACCGAATTGCTGGATGACACCGGCATGCGTCTGGCTACCGTGGGCAAGGAGTTCGGTTCCGTAACGGGTCGTCCACGTCGTTGTGGCTGGTTTGATGCCGCCGCCATGAAGCGTTCGGTCATGATCAACGGTATTTCCGGTCTGTGCATCACCAAGCTGGACGTGCTGGACGGCGTTGAGCAAATCAAGATTGGTGTGGGTTACCGCTACAAGGGCGAGTTCCTGGACGTGTTGCCCTACGGCGCACACGCGGTTGCCGAAGCCGAGCCTGTTCTGGAAGAAATGCCCGGCTGGACCGAGTCTACCGTGGGCGTGACGGACTACGACAAGCTACCCATCAACGCTCGTCGTTACCTGGAACGCATTGCTGAACTGTGCGATGTACCTATCGACATGGTTTCCACGGGGCCAGATCGCAACGAAACCATTGTATTGCGCGATCCGTTTACCAAATAAGCGATTTATCGCGGTATAATGCCTTGCACCGTTGTACGGTGCGTACAGAGCGGCCTGAAGGGCCGCTTTGTCGTTCTGGACGCTGCGTTGGCCTACCAGACTCTTGTTTTGCAGGTACCAAAGCGCAGCTAGTGCATTTATATCTGGAATACATATGAGTCTGCCCTCAAATAGCGATACTGATGAATGGGTTTCCTGGGAACAATACAATCGCTTGATTGAACAATTGGCCCTGAGCATTCACGAATCAGGCTGGAAATTCGACAAAATTGTTTGCCTGGCCCGAGGCGGCATGAGAGTGGGAGACGTTATTTCGCGCATCTATGATGTACCCCTGGGCATTTTGGCCACCAGCAGCTATCGCGAGGCGGCCGGTACCGAACAGGGCGATCTGGATATTGCGCAATACATCACCATTACCCGTGGCACTCTGGATGGCAATGTGCTGCTGGTCGATGATATGGTCGATACCGGCAAGACTTTTATGCGTGTACGTGATCACCTGCGTGCACAGTTTCCCGCGATCACCGAGCTGAAAACTGCCGTTTTGTGGTGGAAAGGCCACGCCCAGGTCAACCCAGACTACTACGTGTCCAAGTTGCCCACAAATCCCTGGATTCATCAGCCTTTTGAGGACTACGATAGCATTCGCCCTCATCAGCTGGACGCTTGGATCCGCAAGGGTACTGGCCAGGCTTGATCGCTGGCATTCAGATAATTGGTGGATAGCCTAATGGTACCTTGCTTGGTGTATGCCTGCAATCGTGCTACCATATTGGGCTATCTGTTACGCTAACTCTTTTTACAAAGGTCAGGGATTACATGTCCATTGTTCGCCTGAAAGAAAACGAACCCTTTGAAGTTGCTCTGCGCCGCTTCAAACGCACTATTGAAAAAACTGGTCTGTTGACCGAGCTGCGTTCGCGCGAATTCTACGAAAAGCCAACGGCTGAGCGCAAGCGCAAGCACGCTGCCGCCGTGAAGCGTCACTACAAACGCATCCGCAGCCAGCAACTGCCTCCACGCTTGTATTGATCCCTGAATCTTTTGTTCAGGAACTGCTCGCCCGTGTCGATGTCGTAGATGTCGTCGGGCGATATGTGCAGTTGCGCAAAGGCGGGGCCAACTTGCTTGGCCTGTGCCCTTTTCACAACGAAAAATCCCCTTCATTTACAGTCAGTCCGACCAAGCAGTTTTACCATTGCTTCGGTTGTGGCGCTCACGGATCGGCTATCTCGTTCCTGATGGAACACACAGGGGCTTCATTCCCCGAGGCGGTACGCAGCTTGGCTGGGTCCGTCGGAATGACTGTACCCGAAGCAGATCGCACCCCACGCCAACGTGCTGCCGATGCGCGTCGTAAAGACGAGTTGTCGCGTCAGCATCATATTCTTGAAACGGCACAGGGGCACTACCTACGTCAGCTAAAACAGTCACCCATTGCTATCGACTATCTAAAACGTCGTGGCCTGGATGGGGAGACGGCTGCCCGTTTCGGTTTGGGCTGGACAGGTACGGAGCGACGCGGCTTATCGGCTGTATTTCCGCAGTACGAAGACAAGCAGCTGGTTGAGTCCGGCTTGGTGATCGAGTCCGAAGATGGTCGTCGCTACGACCGTTTCCGTTCACGCATCATGTTTCCGATCCGCAGTACCAAGGGCCATATCATTGGCTTTGGTGGCCGTCTGATCGAAAAAGGTGAACCCAAGTACCTGAATTCGCCGGAAACCACGCTGTTTTCCAAAGGACACGAGCTATACGGCTTGTGGGAAGGACGTCAGGGCATACGCAAAGAAGGCTTTGTCCTGATTGTTGAAGGTTATATGGACGTGGTGGCGCTGTCGCAACATGGCTTGCACAATGCCGTAGCGACCTTGGGCACCGCGACAACCGAATACCACATCACCAAATTGATGCGCGCCAGCGACAGGCTGGTGTTTTGCTTTGATGGTGACGGGGCAGGGCGCAAGGCCGCCTGGCGTGCCTTGAATACCTGCTTGCCCCTGGTTCGTGACGACGTATCCATCCGTTTCATGTTCCTGGCGGATAACCACGACCCGGATTCTTTTGTTCGTGAGTACGGCGCGGAAGCGTTTCGCGAGCAAGCCCAGGCAGCCGCTGCTTTATCGCGTTTTTTCCTGGATGAGCTGGCGGCTCGCCATCGCATGGACGAGGCCGAAGGCCGTGCGGCCTGCGTACACGAAGCGTTGCCTTTGCTGTTGGAGCTGGCCGACAGTACCTTGAAAGTGCAGATTCAGCACGAATTTGCCCGCATGGTGCTGTTGACGCCGGACGAGCTGGCGCAGCGCCTGAGCACGGTAGAGCCGGTGCGTCGACCGGTTGTCGACACGCCACCGGCGCAAGATGGCCTGGTTGCCAGGCCTGCCGTACCGGTGCAGCCTGCGCCCGCAACGGATGAGATGGCCCCGTTTGAGGATGGTTTTGACGGCTCCTTTGCCGACAGCCTGCCTATGGATGGCTGGCAGGACGAGCCCGATTGGCAGCCTCAGGAGCAATATCAGGAGCGGCCAGCATCAGGTCGCGGCAAGGGTGGCAAGAATAATCGTCAACGGCAAGAGCGCGCTGTCCTGGGTGGCAGCCGCGCCGTGACTCCGATGGCCAAGCGATTGCTGCGCTTGCTCATTGGACATCCAACCCTGGTGGGCGGGCTGGGCGATCAACAACTTGAAATTTTGGCGCAAAGTCCCCACTTACGTTTAGTGCAAGAGCTGATTGCCTTAAGCAATATCAGCTCGGCGCGTCATGCAGGCGCTTTGCTGGAGGCCGTGGACCCCGAGTCCGATCTGGCCCCTGTGCTGGAGGCGCTGGCCACGGAGCTTTTGGGCGAGGAAGAATTGCCTGATCCCCAAGGCGAATGGCGTGATGCGCTGCATCGCATCGAACTAGATGCGATCAAGGCAGAGCAGTCGGCATTGGTCGCTACGGGCTTGCAAGAGCCCGAACAGCGTCAGCGTTATCAAGAATTGACACGCCGTATTGCTTTGTTGAATGCTGCTTATACTCGGCAAGTGAAGTAAAATATTGGGTTATGTGTTGTGTTTGTGGCCGGCCAGGGGGTTAAAACTGGTACGCGAGCAAATGCGGCGGGTTAGCGGATTGTGAACCACCTTATGCCTTGAGCCCATGAGCCAGGGATTAAATGACTTAGGGTTCGCTCGCGCAACACGCCCAGGAGCAAGCCGGTTGTGGACACGCGCATCATCAGGCTCTTGCCTGTACGACTCGGTGGCTACATATTTAGTGCCACAGGGGTAAATGGCGTCTATGGAAGAAAATATGACTCAAACGACTGGTAAAACCTCGACGACGGTCTCTCGGTCTGCTAAGAAAACCTTGGCCGCGACAGCAAAATCAGGGGCATCAAGCTCGGTAGAGCTCGATGAGCTTCACGAAAGTGGAGAGCCAGGCGCAGCGCCTGCCAAAAAGGCAGCTAAAAAGGCAGCTGCTAAAAAGACGGTAGCTAAAAAAGCGGCTGCCAAGAAAACAGCGGCTAAAGCCGCTACCGGCGGTCGCCGTGGACGTTCTGCAAAAAATGCCAATAACGACGGTATCGACTTTGTCGATGACGACGAAATGGGCGAAGAAGAGGTCATTCCTGATCTCAAGCCGGTGGCCAAGCGTGGTGCCAAGCGCGCCAAAGCCGAAAAAGACGTTTTCGGTGTACGTGGCCAGTTGAGCCCTGAAGAACAGGAAGCACGCCGCAACCGCCTCAAGGCCCTGATCAAGCTGGGCAAGGACCGCGGTTACCTGACCTACAGTGAAATCAACGATCACCTGCCCGATGATCTGGTGGATGTCGAAGCCATTGATGGCATTATCGGCACCTTCAGTGACATGGGTATTTCGGTTTACGACCAGGCTCCCGACGCTGATACCTTGCTCATGAGCGATAACGCGCCCATGGCATCCAGCGACGACGACGTCGAGGACGAAGCTGAAGCCGCTCTGACCACGGTGGACTCTGATTTCGGTCGCACGACTGACCCTGTGCGTATGTACATGCGCGAAATGGGCTCTGTGGAACTGCTGACCCGCGAAGGCGAAATTGAAATCGCCAAGCGTATTGAAGATGGCTTGAAGCACATGGTGATGGCGATTGCCGCGTGCCCAACCACGGTTAATGAGATCCTGGCTTACGTTCAGCGTGTACGCGAAGGCGTCATGCAGATCGACGAAGTGGTTGACGGTCTGGTGGACGATGATGGCGAAGAGTACGCCGGTTCCGGCGTGACTGCTGACGACGAGGACGAAGGTCCAGCCGGCGGCATGAGCAGCAAGCAGATTGAATACCTGCGCAACAAGTCGCTCAAGAAATTCGACATCATTGGCGAATGGTTTGACAAGATGCGCGTGTCCTTCGAGTCCGAAGGCTACAAGAGCGCAGGCTATGTGCAAGCCCAGGAAACCATCCTGAACGAATTCATGGGCATTCGCTTTACCGCCAAGATGGTGGAAAAGCTGGCCGACACCATGCGTGAGCAGGTTGCCATCGTGCGTCAGCACGAGCGCGAAATCCTGAACATCTGTGTGGATCGTGCTGATATGCCACGTGCACACTTCATCAAGGCTTTCCCCGGCAACGAAACCAATCTGGATTGGGTGGTGCAGGAGGTGGCTGCAGGCCATCCTTACAGTTCCATTCTGGAGCGCCACATCCCTGCCATTCAGGAAGTTCAGCAAAAGCTGATCGACCTGCAAACCAGCGTTGTGCTGCCGTTGAAGGACCTGAAAGAAGTCAACAAACGCATGACCACGGGCGAAGCCAAGGCACGTAAAGCCAAGCGCGAAATGACCGAGGCCAACTTGCGTCTGGTGATCTCCATCGCCAAGAAGTACACCAACCGTGGCTTGCAGTTCCTGGATCTGATTCAGGAAGGCAATATCGGTTTGATGAAGGCAGTGGACAAGTTCGAATACCGTCGTGGCTACAAATTCTCCACGTACGCTACGTGGTGGATTCGTCAGGCCATTACGCGTTCGATCGCTGACCAGGCCCGCACGATTCGTATTCCGGTTCACATGATCGAGACGATCAACAAGATGAACCGTATCAATCGTCAGATCCTGCAGGAAACCGGCGTTGAGCCCGATCCCGCAACCCTGGCCCAGAAGATGGACATGCCCGAAGACAAGGTTCGCAAGATCTTGAAGATCGCCAAAGAGCCTATCTCCATGGAAACGCCTATCGGTGACGATGACGATTCCCACCTGGGCGATTTCATCGAGGACAACAACACCGTTTCGCCATCGGATTCCGCTTTGCACGGTTCCATGCGCGATGTGGTGAAAGATGTCCTGGATTCCCTGACGCCACGCGAAGCCAAAGTGCTGCGCATGCGTTTCGGTATCGAGATGAGCACCGACCAGACTCTGGAAGAGGTGGGCAAGCAGTTTGACGTCACGCGTGAGCGTATTCGTCAAATAGAAGCCAAGGCATTGCGCAAGCTGCGTCATCCTAGCCGCGCTGACAAACTGAAGAGTTTCCTGGAAAGCCAGTAAGTTCTTAGCTCTTCAGCCGGGGTTGGTAGCAAAACCGGCCCTCTGAATCACACCCCAAAAGTTGGAGCTTTCTCCAACATTTGGGGTGTTTTTTTATGCGTGGCTTATTTAGATCAGCTTGTTTGGCCGGGCCTTCTAGGGCTTAATTTCTGGGTACTTGCACATTCCCTTCCGTCATCAGATGGGATTTGCGTAGAACGCTTTTTGCCAGCAAACGCAAGGTGTTGGCGCAGGCCAGGGCTGCGTTGGACATCTGGGCCTCATGTCGATAAATCAGGCCCAAATCCATGGAGGGCACGCCACTCGTCATGGCCGTTCTACGTATCCTGCCGCCGTCATGGGACCAAGGCCTGAAAACAAGGTCTGACAAAATAGTGACCCCGACATTCTGGGCCACCAGGCTGCGCACCGCCTCAACGGACTTCGTACTAAAAACGACCTTGGGCTTGAGCTTTGCTGCGCTCCAGTAGCGATTGACGGTAGCCACATGCTCATCCATATCCAGCAAGATAAATGCCTGATCAGCCAGTTCCTGCAAGGAGACAGAGCTTTGCGTCGCCAAGGGATGATCCAGCGCTGTCCAGAGTCGGCGCTCGGACTTCAGTAGTCGTTCTTGCTGAAGGTCTGAGCGGCGCGTCAAGTTGGAGACAAGAACGACGGCCAAGTCGAATTCGCCGTCTCGTACTCCATGCTCGATTTGAAGGCGGTTACGTTCAACCGGCTCGAAGAAGACCTGCGGGAGTTGGCGGCGCATGGCACCGATAATTTTGGGCAGCATGTATTCCGAGACTGTGTCCGTAATGGCCAGTTTCACTGAGCCTTCTACGGACGAAATAGCGTCCTTGGTCTCCGCGACCGCCATTTCCAGAGACGCCAGTATGTGCTCGGCATGGCGCAGAAAGCCTTCGCCGTGCAAGGTCAGTCGCAAGCCAGCAGAATGCCTGCTAAAGAGTTGCACCCCCAGAAAAGACTCCAGGTTTTTCAAGGAAGTGGTGAGCGAGGGCTGACTGACATAACAACGCTGGGCAGCCCGAGAAACCTGCCCCGTTTGGGCGGCAGCGACGAAGTGCTCCAGTTGTTTGATCGTGATTTGCATAGATTTATTCTATATCACTGCATAGATTTAAAGGATTATGAATATCACATGACGATTGCTAGGATCCCCATCAGCACACCGTTTGTCGATGTGCAACAAGGAACGCCAACAGTTCCAATATACGGAGACACTCATGCAATCTTCATCAAAAGCCTCTGCCGGAATAGGGCGGGGTACACCTCCTTTTCATGCGCCTGGCGATACGGACAGTCAGTCTGGTGTTCTTAGTCGGCTAGGTTTGCGCTTTACGGCCTGGGCAGAGCGCTGGTTTCCCGATGCCTATGTGTTTGCCGCGATTGCGGTGGTTGTTGTGGCATGTGCAGCCATGGTTAACGGCTCCAGCCCTCAAGCAGTTGCCAAGGCCTTTGGTGACGGGTTCTGGAGCCTGATCGTTTTTACGATGCAAATGGCTCTGGTGGCGATTGGTGGTTACGTGGTGGCGACTTCGCCGCTGGCCGCCCGCCTTATTGAACGCCTTGCTGCTGTACCCAGTTCTGGCCGACAGGGCATCGCTTGCGTTGCGGCCATCAGCATGATTTTGTCCTTGTTCAATTGGGGGGTGTCATTAATTTTCAGTGCGCTTTATGCACGGGCCCTGGCACGTCGTCCTGATTTGCGGCTGGATTACCGCGCAGCAGGCGCTGCCGCGTATCTGGGCCTGGGTGGCACGTGGGCCTTGGGTCTCAGTTCTTCAGCCGCACAGTTGCAGGCTAATCCGGACAGCCTGCCTAAAAGCATTCTCGATATCACCGGGGTGATCCCATTCGGCCAGACCATTTTTTTATGGCAGTCCATGGTCATGGCCGTGATTCTGATCACGGTATCGGTGCTGATTGCGTTTCTGTCCGCTCCAACCGCTTCCAAGGCGGTGACGGCTCAGGAGCTGGGTGTGGACCTGACGGAATTCAAATCGGCTGATAAAGAATCCACCACCCGGCGTCCGGGCGAATGGTTTGAACGTAGCCCCATTCTGACCATTCTTCTGTGCGCTCTTGGTTTTGGCTGGTTGGCTCAAGAGCTGATTGCCAAGAGTCCTCTGGTGGCGATCTCCGGGCTGAACACCTATAACCTCTTGTTCCTCTTGCTGGGTTTGTTGCTCCATTGGCGTCCACGCAACTTTCTTGATGCGGTGACGCGTGCAGTCCCCTCTACAGCAGGCGTCATTATCCAGTTCCCCTTGTACGGTGCCATTGCCGCTATGTTGACGG
The DNA here is from genome assembly GCF_020496585.1 of Alcaligenes sp. 13f. NCBI lineage: Bacteria > Pseudomonadati > Pseudomonadota > Betaproteobacteria > Burkholderiales > Alcaligenaceae > Alcaligenes > Alcaligenes sp. 13f. Next base: position 182,097 of record NZ_JAHKKC010000003.1, on the reverse strand, counting down.
CCGCCAAGGGTGCTGGGGGCGTGACCTTGGCCGACCGTATCGCGCATCTGTTTGTCAGCATCTCCAGCACAGAGACTTTTGCAGTGATGATGGGAGCCTACTCGGCAGTTTTGGGCTTTTTCATCCCCTCGGGTGGTGGGAAATGGATTATTGAAGCCCCCTACGTCATGCAGGCAGCGAATGAACTGAAGGTACATTTGGGTTGGGCCGTCCAGGTCTATAACGCGGCTGAGGCGCTGCCCAACCTGATCAATCCCTTCTGGATGTTGCCGCTGCTCGGAGTGCTGGCCTTGAAAGCCCGCGACATTGTTGGCTTCACCTTTTTGCAGTTGCTGGTGCATGCACCGCTGGTCCTGTTCATGCTCTGGTTCTTTGGGCGTACCTTGACCTACATCCCTCCTGTGATGCCTTGATTCAGAGGGAGTGTGATTCATCGTGATACTAACTGAATTCAAACAGGGATACTGCACGCTTTGTCGTTCGCGTTGCGGCACGGTCAATGAGGTGCGTGGGGAAAGCTTGATTTCCGTACGTCCCGACCCGTCGCATCCGACCGGGGAAGCCATGTGCATGAAGGGGAAGTCGGCACCTGAAATGGTGCATAGCCCTCATCGCATGCACTATCCGATGCGGCGCACCCAGCCCAAAGGCAGTGCTGATCCTGGGTGGGTGCGTATCAGTTGGGAGGAGGCGCTCTCGGAGACGGCGCAACAGCTAGGCCGAATCAAGTCCGAGAGCGGCGCGGAGGCGGTCGTGTTTGCTGTGACGACACCCAGTGGAACCTCGCTCAGTGACAGCATCGACTGGATTGAGCGTTTTGTCCGCCTGTTTGGTAGTCCCAATATTTGCTATGCAACCGAGGTGTGCAATTGGCATAAAGACTATGCGCATGCCTTTACCTTTGGTTGTGGCATGCCACCGGCTGACTATGCCAATGCAGATCTGATGGTCTTGTGGGGGCATAACCCCACTAATACCTGGTTGGCTCAAGCCAATGCAATTGGCAAGGGGCGGGCAAAAGGGGCCAAGATGATTGTGGTTGACCCCAGGCCAACGGCATTGGCGCGTCAGGCCGAGGTGTGGCTGCCGGTACGCCCAGGCACGGATGCGGCGGTTGCGCTTGGCCTGATGCACTTGATGCTACGTGACGAGGGCTTCGATAAGGCATTTGTCCGTGACTGGACTAACGGGCCTTTATTGGTCCGTAGCGATAACGGGCATTTTTTACGAGAGCAAGATCTTTGGCCTCATGCCGGGCAGAACCGCTATGTAGTGTGGAGCGACGCACATCTGTGTGCGGTGCCGTATGACACCGAGCGGAGTGCACAGGAGCAAGGTGGCGAGCATTTTTGCTTGCGGGGTACTTTTTCAATTGATACCGAAAAGGTCGCGGGGCTTCTTTGCCATCCTGCATTTGAACTGCTGGCTCAGGCCAGTGCCGCCTATCAGCCAAAGGAGGTTGAGCGTATCAGTGGTGTGCCGGAAAAGGCTTTGCATGCCGCTGCTGCACTGTTTGCGTCCAGCGCCCGCATTGCCTATCACGCCTGGACGGGCATTGGGCAGCATTCCAATGCAACGCAGACAGAGCGGGCAGTCGCCTGCTTGTATGCATTGACCGGGAGTTTTGATCGTATAGGGGCTAACCGAGTGCGCATCGGGCCGCCTACTCAGTCAGTGAATTCACTTTCCCTCTTGGCTGATCGTCAGCGTATGAAGGCATTGGGGGTTGATGAGCGGCCTATTGGCCCACCCGCCCAAGGCTGGGTGACAGCACGCGATACGTACCGGGCCATTCTGGAGGGGAAGCCGTACAAGGTACGTGGGATGTTGGCGTTTGGCACGAACTTGCTGGTATCGCAGGCTGATACGGCGCAAGCGCAGCAGGCGCTTTCTCAGCTTGAGTTCTATGCGCACTGCGATTTGTTTGAGACGCCTGCCGCCAAGTATGCAGACATCGTGCTGCCCATCAACACGCCCTGGGAACGTGAGGGTTTGCGGGTCGGTTTTGAAATTACTGATCGGGCGGCAGGGTGGGTGCAACTGCGTCAGCGTATGGTGCCGCCTCAAGGCGAGTCACGATCCGACAATGATGTTGTTTTTGACCTGGCCTGCCGATTGGGCATGGGGGATGATTTCTTCGGGGGTAGCCTGGAGGCTGGGTGGAATCATATTCTGGAACCCATGGGCCTGTCGGTGGAACAACTGCGGCAGCAGCCGCAGGGCATTGCCTGCCCTCTTGACGCCAGTGAAAGAAAGTATGCGCGTGTCACATCAAAGGGAGTGCGAGGATTTGATACGCCGACGCGGCGGGTTGAACTCTACTCAGAGAGGCTGCTGCAGCATTCCCAACCGCCCCTGGCCACTTTTATTGAGCCAGCCGATACACCACATGATCCTAAGGCGACACAGCAGGGGCGCTTTCCCTATGTGTTGAGCTCGGCCAAGAACGGCTTTTATTGTCATAGTCAGCACCGCAGTCTGGTGTCGCTGCGTAAACGCGCTCCAGACCCGGTCGCTGAGTTGAGCCCTGTGCTGGCGAATGCGAAAGGGATTTTGGATGGAGACTGGATACGCATCAGCACCCGTCTAGGCAAGGCACGATTTGTTGCCCGTATCACGCCACAACTCGCTGAAAACCTGATTGTGGCGGAGTTCGGCTGGTGGCAAAGCTGTCTGGAGCTGGACCGCCCGGACCTGCCCATTGAGGGTGCTCAAGCTAGCAATTTCAATATCTTGATCTCTGCTGACCACCATGATCCTGTCAGTGGTTCTGTGCCCATGCGCTCTTTTCTCTGTGATGTGGAGCTGGACCCTGCAACTCAGGCGTGCCAACGCAAATGGGTGGGCTATCGTGATTTCAAAGTCAGCAAATTGCATCCGGAAGCGGAGGGGGTTCTGGGTATTCATTTTGAGTCTGTAGAGGCACTGCAGTTGCCGGACTATAGACCGGGGCAACATATCGAAATTCAGTGGGATGGAGGGGATGGAGTCGCCTTGACGCGAGCTTATTCGCTGACTGCTGCGGCTCAAGTCTCTCATCGACGCAGCTACAGTATCGCTGTCCGCCATCAAAAGGGGCTATCGCCTGATGGTGTGCCCTTTGAGGGCCGCATGTCTGGCTTATTGCACCGTCGACTCCGCCTGGGTGACGTGGTGTCGCTGCGCGCGCCCTCCGGAGGCTGGGTCTTGCCGCGCCAATCCCAGCAGCCGCTTTGTCTATTTGCGGGTGGCATTGGTATCACGCCTTTCATCAGTCTTTTGGAGTCCCTGCCAAACGGGGCGGAAGGGCCGGAAATCTGGCTGTATTACGGCAATCAAAATAGTCGTACACATGCATTTCGTGAGCGCATCTTGTATCACCAGTCTCGTCTGCCCCAGTTGAAGGTGCTCAACTATTACGCCGCGCCGCTTGAAGGGGATCGGGAGGGAATCGATTTCACTGAGCAGCGTTTTATCGACGCCAGTGTGGTCGATGAAAGGCTGATCGAGCTGCGTGCGCGGGTGTATATGTGTGGCCCTCCTATGATGATGGATATCGTTTCCGCCGGACTGGTGGAGCGGGGTGTTCCCCGTTTTGACATCTTTAGCGAAATTTTTCGTTCGCCTACTGAACCTCCGCAGGGTGATCATCGTTTCAAGGTCAGCTTTTTACGCTCGGGCCGCGATGCCGTGGAGTGGGGGCCTCAGCAAGGGACGCTGCTGAGCTTTGCTGAATCGCTGGGTTTGCAGATGGCCAGCGGTTGTCGGGTGGGGCAGTGCGAAAGCTGTGCGGTGCGTTTGGTTTCTGGCAAGGTACGTCACCTTCATGGTGGTGAACCAGAGGACCCAGGCGTTTGTCTTGTCTGTCAGGCGATTCCTATTGAGGATGTTGTGCTGGATGCGTGATGACGCGCAGACCTTCATTCTCTTTTAAACACAGGACTACTATGAAAATTGTTAATACGGCGGACACACGGCAGGCGCTTTCTTTTGATCGTTTGATTCCCGCGCTGGAACAGATGTTCATCACGGGTTGTCATGTTCCTTTGCGGCATACTCACTCACTGCATGAGACGGATGGGGCGTCTCCCAGAACCTTGCTGATCATGTCTGCATGGCAAGGGGACCGATATTTGGGTATCAAGACAGTCGCTATCTGCCCCGCCAATGCTGAACGTGGCCTGCCAGGCCTGCATTCCAGTTATCTGCTGTATGACCCCAAGACGGGTGAGCCATTGGCATTACTGGACGGCAATGAAATTACCTCTCGCCGAACGGCGGCTGCGTCGGCATTGGCTGCCGCCTACCTGGCTCCTGTAGCGGCCCGGAGCCTGCTGGTTGTGGGGTGTGGGCAGTCTGATTCCTGAAGCCTACCGGGTTGTGCGACCTATTGAGCGGGTGCTGGTGTGGGATCGGGATGTGACGGCAGCGCAGAGGCTGATAGAAAGTTTGAGCCAGCAAGGCTTTGAGGCACGGCTTGCATCAGACTTGGATAGTGCCGTGGGCGAGGTTGACATTGTTAGTTGTGCGACGCTGGGTTCCGGTAGTCACCTTGATCTGATTGGTAGCTTCAACCCCCAGATGCGAGAAGCCGATGATGCGTGCTTCAGTCATGCGCTTCTCTATATTGATACGCAAGAGGCACTGCAAAAGAGTGGGGAGCTACTGGGGCCTATGTCGCGTGGCGTCTTGAGCCTGTCCTGAAAAGGGCGTGTCGGTCTGACTTCAAACAGGCTTATGACGGGTCAAGATCCAGCATGAAAGCACAGCCTTTCCCATTCGCTCCGCTTTGGACGCTAAGGCTCCAGCCCTGGGCCAGGGCCAATTGGCGTGCCAGTGCCAGGCCTATGCCTCGGTGGCCCTGTTCACGCAAGCCTGTCGCCAGTTGTTTGCCTTGACTGAAGTGGCGCTCAAAAATCAGGATCTGGTCTTGCGTGGCTATGCCTGGGCCGTCGTCCTGCAGGGCGAGTACAGAGGGGGCAATCCAGCTTAATTGCAGCTTGCAGGGGGCGGCGTGGTCGATGGCGTTGCGCATCAGGATACGCAGCAGCATGGACAAGGCATAAGGGTCCAGGGTGTAGATCAGGGTGTCGGGCAGCAGATTGCTCCACCGCACTTTGCTGCTATCCGCGTCCAGCAGGGCGACGGCCTGCCAGGTTTGCTGGGCCAGTTCATGGACCTCCACGTCGCGCACATGACGCTCTGCGGTATAGGCAAGGCTTTCTGCAGCATCCAGGCTGGCAGTAACAGCGTCAGCTTGTGACATCATACGTTGCAGGCGCTGTTGTTGCGGGCCTTCGGGCAGTTGCAGCAGCAAAAGCTCGCAGTCGCTGCGTATGGCCGTTAGGCCAGTGCGTAGTTCATGGCCCAGATTGGCGGCGAACTCTCGCTCGTGGGTCAGCAGTTCTTCCACGTGTTCCTGCATGCGATTAAAGGCCCGGATCAGACGTCCTGCTTCATCGTCCTGATGTTCTGGCAGGCCGGAGCGGCCCGGTGCCCAGTTTTCCAGGTGGCGAGACAGAGTCAGCATGGGAGCCACGGCATGGCGAGCGACACGGCGGCCCAGCAAAAATACCAGCAAAATAGTTGCTGACCCGATAAGAATCAGGATCAGGCCGAATTCACGGACCCGGTCTTCGTGAGGGGTGGCGCGGTACACCAGATACAGCTGACCTTGCTCCTTGTCCTGGCGCAGCACGTGCCAGGTGTCGCTGCTTAGATGAAACTCGTAAATGCCCGGTTCGGGAACGCGGGCAAACTCGGGCAGATTATCCAGGGCCTGGCCTGGCAAGAACCAGTAGCTGTCCAGTTCGGCCCCCAAGGCTTCGCTGCGGTCGTAGGCGCTGTCGGGCAGCAAGGTGGGATTGCGTGCGTAGGAAACCAGCATGGCATTGACCATTTCGTCTTCCATACGCGCAAAGGCCACGTAGGCCAGCCCGCCCATGATCATGACCAGCAAGGTGGCAATCAGGGTCAAGGCCAAGGAGACCCGTTGGGTCAGGGTGCTCATGAAGCGGCTGCGACGCAGGGATTTGCGCATTGTTCAGTGTTCCGCTTGCAGACGCCAGCCCATGCCGGGCAGGGTTTCGATGGTGCCGGCACCTGCCTCGGACAAGGCGCGACGCAGGAGGTGGATCTGGCTGCGCAGCGCCTCGGGTGAGGGGGCACCTTGGGGCCATAGCGTTTTTTCCAGTGCTCGACGCGTCAGAATGGCTTGCGGGTCACGCAGGAAGGCTTCCAGTAGTTGGCGGGCTTTGAAGCTCAAGTTCAGCGCTTGTCCGTTTACCTGGACCAATGCGGAATCCAGGTTGTATTCCAGACCTCCCCAATGCAGTGAGCCGTGCTGTACCTGTGGCGGGCCGCGGCGCATCAGGGCGCGTAGTCGGGCTTCGACCTCGGCCAGGGCAAAGGGCTTGATCAGGTAATCGTCGGCCCCCAGGTCAAAGGCGGTGAGCTTGCTCTCCAGCTGGCTGCGGGCAGTCAGGATCAGGGTGGGGATGGGAGTTTGCCGAGACTGACGCAGCGCTTGCAGAACGCCGAAGCCGTCCAGGCCGGGGAGGCCCAGATCCAGTACCAGCGCATCAAAATCCTGATCTTGCAGCAGTGCCAGCGCGCCATTGCCATCGTAGGCAGCATCAACCGCAAAGCCTTTGAGCTCCAGGTAGGTGTACAGGTTTTCAGCAATGGTCGTATCGTTTTCGACAATCAGGACACGCATGACAGCTTGTTCCGCAGGGTTGGGACAGTTCTTGTGCAGCTTACTTTACCGCAAGGCAGTCAGGGTAGGCGTAGTAGTACGGGGACCCAGCCATTGATCTGCAGCCACTGCGTCAAGGCAAAGACGGGCCAGATCAGGAAGTAGGGCAAGGCATCGCGCAAGGTGCGGGCCAGTCCAGTCAGGGAGATTTTCAGCTCGGTCGGGCTGTTCCACAGGCTCAGGCGCGGCACCAGACGAGGGACACGTTGGCAGTAGGCCTGATAATCCTGGCCAAAAACTTTGTGCAGCAGAACCTGTTCTTCGTCGATCACATTGTTGAAGACGGCGTAGACAAACAGGGCCAGCACGGGACCAAGCAGCAGGCTGCCGGACAGGGCGCCCATGCCGGTGACGGCGCAGAGGGAAAACAGGTATAGCGGGTTGCGGCTGATGGAGTAGGGGCCTTGGCTGATCAGGCTGGAGCCTTTGTGTCCGCCCAGATACAACATGCACCAGCAGCGGCCCAGGACGGCAATCAGGACCAGTCCCAGACCGGCCATGCGGGTGAATTGAAAGACCAGCGAATTGGCAGCCCAGGTGGAGGCGAAGAAAGGCAGAATCACGATCATCAGGCCACCAAACACTCCCAGGGTGCGGCGGCGTTGTACCTGAATGCTGGCCAGATGCTCCCAAGCCTGTTCGACCGTTGCCCGTTCGCTATGGGAGGCCGTCCAGCGTTTCCGGTTCACGATCAAGGGATAGAAAGCAATGCTTCCCAGTAACCAGACAATCGCCAGCGAGGCAAATACCTGCGTCAGATTGATGCGTTCCTGATCTGCTTCCAGCAGGCCCAGCAAAAAAGCACACAGCAAACCGGCCAGCAGGCCGCCCCAGCGCAGCCGAGCCTGGTTCAAGGCCCAACCGGCAAAATACAGGTGCAGCAGGCCAGCGCCCACGGCGACGATGGCTCCCACTTCCAGCAACGGCTTGATCCCAGGCATCCAGCGATAGAGAAACTCCAGATGCCGGGAAGAGACTGAGTGTTGCAAGAGCAGCATCAGCAAAGGGACGAGCAGGAATAGACTGGTGCCCAAGAGCAGAATGCGTTTACTTGGCAACGCTTCTTGGCCCCGCAAGCGCAGCAGTTTCCAGGCGACAAAGGACAAACTGGCAGCGGCAATCAGGCCGGTCAGCAGGCCTTGGGCCTCTCTCATTTCATGGGCCATATGGCCCGCTTGCTGACTGGATGCGAATAAGGGATTGAGCGGGGACCAGTCTTGAGTCAGGCTGGCCAGCCAAAGAAACAGAAAGCTTACCCCCACAACCTGCGTCAGCAGATAGAACAGGGAGTTGCGTTGCACCAGTGTGGATGTGCCGGACATAGTGAAATCTCGCCAATACGCAGGGGAGCCGGGGATGGCTCCTTGCAAACGAGATCAATGTAGCGGTGGCACCGTAAAATCCGCGTTAAATTGCCGAACGCTTGTGGATGTGTTGGGGGAGGAACGTTCCTGGCGGCAGTTTGAATGATTGGAACTGCCAGTCAGGAACGTATTTCAGCGCTGACTAGTGGTCGCGCTGATGCACGCAGCGGCCTGCGCTGTAGCTGGCTTGAATGCAGCGGTCATCGCCCAGCACGGCCAGCATGAATAATTGTTCTTCCAGCGAGTTCAACATCGTGCTGCGTCGCTCCATCAAGGGGGTGGCCTTAGGATCCATCACAATGAAGTCGGCCTCTGCACCGGGTGCCAATGTACCGATTTGACCTTGCATGTCCAGGGCGCGGGCGGCCCCTTCGGTGGCCATATAAAACATGGACGCGGCGGTCAGATGGTAGCTGTTCAGGCGGGCGACTTTGTGGGCCTCGTTCATGGTGCGCAGCATCGAGAAAGATGTGCCGCCGCCCACATCGGTGGCCAGGGTGTGCAGCACCTTGCTTTGACGAATGGCCTGGAAGTCGAATACACCAGAGGCCAGGAACAGGTTGGACGTGGGGCAATGAGCCGCGATACTGCCGGTATCGTGCATGCGGGCACGATCTTGTTCATCCAGCCAAATACTGTGGCCGTAGATGGCGCGGGGGCGCAATAATCCGAAGCTATCGTAGACGTCCAGGTAGCTGCGGTTCTTGGGGAACAGCTCGTTCACCCATTTGATCTCGTCCTTGTTTTCTGCCACGTGGGTTTGCAGAAATACATCGGGGTAGGCGCGGGCCAGTTCACCACAGGCGGCCAGTTGCTCCGGGGTTGAGGTGGGCGCAAAACGGGGTGTCAGTGCGTACAGTTGACGGCCCTTGCCGTGCCAGCGCTTGATCAGGTCTTCCGAATCGCGTGCGCCCGACTCGGCGGTATCTTGCAGATAGTCCGGACAGTTACGGTCCATCATTACCTTGCCCGCAATCATGCGCAGATTGCGTTCGTGGCTTTCTTCAAAGAAGGCATCCACGGATTGACGGTGCACACTGCCGTAGACCAGGGCGGTGGTGGTGCCGTTGCGTAGCAGTTCGTCCAGAAACACGCCAGCTACTTCGCGGGCATGTTCGCTATCGCCGAAACGACCTTCGGCGGGGAACGTGTAGGTTTCCAGCCAGGGCAACAGGCCGCTGGAGGGGGAGGCAATAATATCGGTTTGCGGGAAGTGCAGGTGGGTGTCGATCATGCCTGGCATGATGATTTTCCCGCTCAAATCCGCGGTTTTTGTACCGGCTGGCAGGCTCTGCGACAGTTCGGCCCAGTCGCCACAGGCCTGAATCTGGCCTTGTTCGTTGACCAGCAGCAGGCCGTCACTGTGATAGCGCACGGCTTCGGAAGGATCTTCCAATGTGGCAGGGTCCGCGACAAAGTACAGCAGTTGGGCACGGTAGGCGCAGGCGGAGTGTAAAGAGGTAGTCATAGTGTCCTTGAAGTCGAGGTCGCATCAGCGACTGAGTTGCCCCATTTCATAGGCGTGGGCCAGCAATTCAGCGGCGACAGCCACGGCAATAATCGAGGGGGCCTTGCCTTTGATACCTGGCACGCCAATGGGGCAGACCAGTTCCTGAATACGGGATTCGGGCATGCCGCGTTGCTGCAAGCGGCGCTCGAATTGACGGCGTTTGGTCATGGAACCGATCAGGCCGACATAGGCCGTATCGGGGCGGCGCAAGATCTTCTGGCACAGAGCCAGATCGAGGCCGTGATTATGCGTCATCACCAGAAAATAGCTATTGGTCGGGGCTTGTTCGATCAGCGCATCGGGGATGTCGGTAATTTCCAGGCTGACATTGCTGGGTACCTGAGCGGGAAACAGTTCAGGGCGTTCGTCAATCCACAGAACCCGGCATGGCAGGGTGCCCAGAATCTGCACCAGTGCCTCGCCCACATGACCGGCCCCAAATAGCAGAATGGTCAGGGGCGGGGGCGGCAGGTCCTCCATCCAGACGCCTTGCGAGCCGTCGTAGTCCAGCCGGGATTCGTCCACAATTGAAGGGCTGTGGATATCAACCTGCTTGCTGCCATCCGACAGCAGTTGTGAACGGCGGCTGGTCGCCTGACCGGCCCGCACGGCGCTATCGAGCTCTTCCAGCCAGCTCAGATCCTCGGTACCCAGGGTCTCGTACAGCAAGGTCACGACCCCGCCGCAACATTGACCCAGGCTGGGACCCAGTGGCAGGCGGCTCATGCTCCAGCCGGGACCGGAGGATTGGCTGAGCATGACACGGGCCTGTTCTGCCGCTACCCATTCCAGGTGCCCGCCACCAATGGTTAACCACTGCTCAGTTTGGCTGAACAGCATGGCCGTGCCCGTGGTGCGCGGGGTGGAGCCTTTGGCCAGCGCCACCGAGCACAAAACCAGCCGCTCGCCCGCTTTTACACGGGCGAGGGCAAGAGATGGCCAGCTACTCATTTCGCTTTGCGAATAGCCGCAACAGCCCGCATGACGGCTTCCGCAGTCGCAGGTGCGTTCAGCACGGGTTCGATCTGGTAGTTGCCTACACTGGCAACGGCATCACGAATCGCGTTAAAGACGCAGAATGGCAACAGCAAAGGGGGTTCGCCCACGGCTTTGGAGCGGTGAATCGAATCCATGGCGTTGCGGCCATCGAACAGATTGACGCGGAAGTCCATGGGGCAGTCGCTGATGGCCGGGATCTTGTAGGTCGACGGTGCATGCGTGGTGAGCTTGCCTTGAGCGTTCCACACCAGTTCTTCTGTTGTCAGCCAACCCATGCCTTGAATAAAGGCGCCTTCAACCTGGCCAATATCCAGAGCCGGATTGATGGATTTGCCCACATCGTGCAGCACGTCAGCACGCAGAAGACGAGATTCCCCGGTCAGCGTGTCGATCAGTACTTCAGCGACGGCAGCCCCATAGGAGAAGTAGTAGAAGGGGTTGCCCTTCATGATTTTGGAGTCCCAGTGCAGGCCAGGAGTGGCGTAAAAGCCGTCGGACCACAGCTGGACGCGGGCCTGGTAGGCGTGCTCAACCAGTTGAAAGAAGGGCATGGTCTGGCCGCCGATCTCGACCTGACCCCGCTCGAATTTCACGCTGGACTCTTCAACCGAGAACAACTGGGCCGCTACCGTCGTCAGACGCTGGCGAATCTGGTAGGCCGCATCCTGGGCGGCTTTACCGTTCAAGTCCGTACCTGTGGATGCCGCCGTGGCCGAGGTATTGGCCACTTTGGTGGTATCGGTGGCCGTGACCCGGATGTGCTCCAGATTCAGGCCCAGTTCATGGGCTACCACCTGGGCCACCTTGGTGTTCAGGCCCTGGCCCATTTCCGTGCCACCGTGGTTCACCAAAACCGTGCCGTCACGGTAGACGTGGACCAGAGCACCAGCCTGGTTGAAGGCGGGTACGTTAAAGGAAATACCGAATTTCACCGGGGTCAGTGCCAGACCCTTTTTCAGTACCGGGCTGCTGGCATTGAATTCACGGATGTGTTCACGGCGCTGACGGTATTCGCTGGTTTCCTCCAGCTCGGCCACCAGCTCGTGAATGACGTTATCGACCACGGTCTGGTCGTAAGGCGTCACATTACGGTCTTCTTTGCCGTAGAAGTTGATGCGGCGCACATCCAGCGGATCTTTGCCCAGACGGCGAGCAATCGTGTCCAGCGCCACTTCCATGACCAAGGCCCCTTGCGGGCCACCAAAGCCTCGAAAGGCCGTATTGGATTGGGTATTGGTGCGACCACACAAGGCGCTCATGTCTACATCGGACAGGTAGTAGGCATTGTCAAAGTGACAGATGGCGCGGGTTGCCACGGGGCCGGACAAGTCGGCGGAAAACCCCGAGTTGGCCGTCATGTCCAGACGGGCACCCAGCAGGCGGCCTTCGTCGTCGTAGCCAATATCGTATTCATAGTAGAAACCGTGACGCTTGCCGGTAATCATGAAGTCGTCGTCGCGGTCCAGGCGCAGTTTGATCGGGCGTTGCAGCTTGACGGCGGCCACACTGGCCACGCAGGCGTACAGGGCCGATTGAGATTCCTTGCCTCCGAAACCACCGCCCATGCGACGGCATTCTACGTGTACCTTGTGTGCACCAACGCCCAGACAGTGAGCAACCAGCTGCTGCATCTCCGAAGGGTGCTGGGTGGAGCACCAGATATGCACGGCGCCGTATTCCTTGGGCACGGCGTAGGAAATCTGGCCTTCCAGATAAAACTGTTCCTGACCATTGCACTGGAAGGTGCCTCGCAGGCGGTGTGGAGCCGATTCCAGTGCTTTTTTGGCGTCGCCTTGTTTCAGGCTCATCAGGGGCAGAACACCGGCATTCGCGGCCTTGGCTTCTTGCGGAGTCAAGATGGCGGGCAGCTCTTCATAGGTGATCTTGCCCAGACGCGCTGCACGGCGTGCCTGGTCGTGGGATTTCGCAATAACCGCAAAAATGGGCTGGCCAAAGTAATGCACCACGCCATCGGCCAGAATGGGGTCGTCATGCAGAATAGGGCCACAATTATTTGCGGCGGGAATGTCGGCAACCGTCAGGACGGCAATGACACCGGGCGCTTGACGCACAGCTTCCAGATCCACGTCCAGCAAACGGGCATGGGCTTTTTCCGACAGGCCCAGCGCAATATGGGCCGTGCCCTGCAATTCAGGCAAATCATCGGTATATGTGGCCGTGCCGCTCACGTGCAGGTCTGCCGACTCGTGCAGAAAGGACACGCCGACTCGTTGAGCCGTGGCGGTGTTCAGGTGGTCGATATTGTCAATTTTCATCACAAAGTCTCCAGGCTGGCTTGAGCTCGGTGAAAGACATTCAGCTGGGCGGGACTCAAAGCGTTTTCAGGGTGGGTTTCCAGGAAGAAGCGGTACAGCAAATTGGCCGCACTTTGATTGCGGTATTCGCTGCTAGCACGCATATCGCTCAGGGCCTGGTAGTCCTGTTGCAGCGCCTGCATGGCAGCTTGTACGTTTTCCTCGTTCCATTCCTGACCTTGCAGCACTTGCTCGGCGTGGCTGGCGCGTTTAGGGGTGGCAGCCATACCGCCAAAGGCGATGCGAGCCTGTTTGACGATCTTGCCGTCCAGTTCCACCGCAAAGGCGGCGCACACGGCAGAAATGTCCTGGTCGAAACGCTTGGACAGCTTGTAGGTACGGAATTGCCATTGTCCCTTGTTGCGTGGGACCAGCAGGCCTTGCACGAACTCGCCCGGTTCCATGGCGGTTTTCTGGTAGGCCAGATACAGATCTTCCAAAGGCAGCACGCGCTCGACTGCGCCTTTGCGCAGCACCACACGAGTACGCATGGCAATCAGGGCGGGCATGGAGTCGCCAATGGGCGAGCCGTTGGCCACGTTGCCGCCCAGGGTACCGGCGTTGCGGATAGGGAAGGAGGCAAAGCGTTGGCGCAGTTCTGTCAATTCGGGGTGGTCTTTGATCAGGGCGTCAAAAGCGTCGTTCAACAGCACGCCTGCACCGATATACAGATCGTCCTCGGTGGTTTTCAGTTCGCGCAGCTCGGCCACCTGACCGATATAGATCAGATGCGGCAAATCGCGGAATTGCTTGGTCACCCATAGGCCGATATCGGTGCTGCCAGCCAGAATGCGGGCTTGCGGATATTGCTCGCGCAGCTGGGCCAACTGGTCCAGCGTGCGGGGGGCATGGAAGGTCTGGCCCTGGTATTCATAGGCCAGCATGCCGTCCTGACGAATGGCACGCAGCTTGTCTTCAATGGATTGGCGATCCATGCGGACAGCCGGATAGCTGTGCATGGCCTTGGCCGCATCAATAATGGGGCGGTAGCCGGTACAGCGGCACAGATTGCCCGAGAGCACATCGTCGATCTGTTCTCGGGAAACCGGGCCGTCTTCGGGCGAATGCGTCATGTACAGGCCCCACAGCGACATGATGAAGCCGGGCGTACAAAAGCCGCACTGGGCGCCGTGCCAGTCCACCATGGCTTGCTGCACCGGGTGCAGAGTGCCATCGTCCTGGCGCAGATCCTCAATGGTGTAGAGCACCTTGCCATCCAGCGTAGGCAGCAGCTGGATACAGGCATTGACGGCGCGCAATTGCAGTTGATTGTTCTGGTCCAGTTCGCCAATCATGACCGTGCAGGCGCCGCAATCACCTTCGGCACAGCCTTCTTTGGTGCCGGTGCAGTGCAGATCCTCACGGATATACTGTAAAACGGTTCGCGTGGTTGGGGCCTGAGCCACTTCCTGTACTTCGCCGCGATAAATAAAACGAATTGGTCTTGTCTCCATGATCTCACTCGACTGGTTTTTTACGGATCGAAGATAGCATTTGCTTAGGATGCGAACATTTGCTTGGAATGATGTTCACTATATAGGCGTATGAGTGTCTACACCGATCAACGAGGCGGGCCAGCGCTTGTATTATTTAAACCATGCCAAAATTACGAGAACAACTAGACCTACATTTGCTGCGGGTATTGCAGTCGCTGCTCAAAGAGCACAGCGTCTCGCGTACGGCTATCCGCTTGGGCATGTCCCAGCCAGCCGTTAGCAATGCCTTGCGGCGCTTGCGCGAAATCACGGGCGATCCGATTTTGTTGCGCGGTAAAAAGGGAATGGTGCCTACCGAGCGCGGCCCCTTTTTGCTGGCACATGCCACGGAAGCTCTGCAAGCTATCGAGCGAATTTCTGCCACGGCAGAGCCTATGGATCCCAGTCAGTCTACCCGCGTTTTCAATCTGGGCGCGCCGGATTATCTGGACGGCGCTTTTATCCCGGATATTGCGGAGCGGGTGCGTCGTCAGGCGCCGCAGGCCCGGCTGGTGGTCCATACCATCAACCCGGATCTGGATTACGTGCAGGCCCTGGAAGAGGGCGAGCTGGACGTGGTGATCGGCAACTGGCTCGAGCCCCCTGAAAAGCTGCACCTGGCGCGTCTGTTTGATGACGAGGTGGTCTGTATGCTGGGCCGCCATCATCCCTTGGCGCAGCGTGGTCTGTCCTTGCAGCACTATCTGGACATGCCGCATCTGGCCCCTTCGGCCCACGTGACGGACAAGCGCGGCTTTATTGACGGTTGCCTGGCCGAGCAGGGCATCAGCCGTCACGTACAGATGGTCGTGCCGTATTTCGGCCTGGTTCCGGGGATTTTGAGTCGCACGGACATGGTGTTCACCACGAACCGCCAGTTTGCCGAGTACTATGCCCGCATTCTGCCGATTACGGTTTTGCCTTGTCCGGTTCATTTTCCACTGATGCGCTTTTATCAGCTGTGGCACCCGCGCACGCATAATGCGGCAGAACTGCTGTGGTTCAGGCGTTGCATTGCCCAGGCCGCAGGCAGATTGGATGGATTATCAGAGGGAACTCCATGAGCTTGAGTATTGATTTGAATTGCGACATGGGCGAGAGCTTTGGCCCCTGGGTCATGGGCCATGACGAGCAGGTGATTCCGTGGGTGACGTCGGTAAATATCGCCTGTGGCTTTCATGCCGGAGATCCGGGCACCATGCGTCAGACGGTGGCCCTGGCCCTAAAGCATGGCGTGAAGCTGGGCGCACATCCCGGCCTGCCGGATCTGGCTGGTTTTGGTCGCCGGGTGATGGCGGTTACCCCCGAGCAGGTGTATGACATGGTGGTGGTGCAGGTGGGAGCCCTGGCTGCCGTTGCCCGCACCCAGGGTGCTGCTTTGCATCACGTCAAGGCACATGGTGCTCTTTACAATATGGCCGCCCGTGATGGGGCCTTGGCAAAAGCCATTGCCCAAGCTGTGGCCGATATTGATCGCAGCCTGATTCTGTATGCGCTGGCAGGCAGTGTGCAAGTGCAGGCCGGTCGTGATGCGGGTTTGACGGTGGCTCAAGAGGTGTTTGCCGATCGCAGCTATCAGGACGATGGCAGCCTGACCCCTCGTCAGCAAGCTGGCGCCATGATTACCAATGCCGATCAGTCCGTACAGCAAGTGATGCAGATGATAGAGCAAGGCACCGTTACCAGTCTGTCGGGTAAAACGGTGCCTTTGTCTGCTGATACCTTGTGCCTGCATGGGGATCAGGCGGGGGCGGCCGAATTTGCGCAGCGTTTGCATCAAGCCTTCGAGCAAAGCGGCGTGCGTGTTCAGGCTGTCTGATTACTCCTTGTGTTCAGGCAGGTTGCGGCGCGCGGTATCGGTGCTGGCCAGTTCTTCCAGCTCCTTGGTACTCATGGTGTTGTACATTTCCAGCGATGCCCCTTTCAGACTGGCTACCGGAGTTTCCCCGCGTTTGGCGGACAAGGCTGCACCGGCAGCTTTTTGTTGGGCTTGAGATAAAGCAGGCATGAAGCACCTCCGTTAAAGAAAAGTGGTCACGCCTTTAGTGTGCCAAATGGAAAAGACGGCAAAGCAAGCAAATGTGAGGCTTGTTTGCCGTCTTGAACAGACGCCGGGGGGATGGCCGGATCAGGACACTTTTCGTTTCTGAATCAGATACATAGCCATACCAAAAACCAGACCCCAGAAGGCGCTGCCGATATTGAGCAGACTCATGCCTGACGCGGTGGTCAGAAAGGTGACCAGGGCGGCGTCACGGGTGTCTGGGGCTTCCAGCGCCATGTGGATGCTATTGCCTATGGTGCCCAGCAGGGCCAGACCGGCAATGGCCGCAATCAGTTCGGTTGGGAAGGCGGCAAACAGGCTGACCACGGTGGCACCAAAGATACCGGCGGCAAAATAGAAAATCCCGGCCCAGACACTGGCGCGATAACGCTGACGCGGGTCCGCATCCACTTCGGGAGTCATGCACAGGGCGGCGCTAATGGCGGCCAGATTGTAGGCGTAGCCACCGAAGGGGCCAAAGATCAGGCCCACAATCCCGGTCCAGCTAATGACAGTGGAGTTGGGCGCGTCGTAGTTATGCGCCTTCAATACAGCCACGCCCGGAATGTTCTGCGAGCTCATGGTGACGATGAAAAAGGGAATGCCCACACCAATGAGCGCCGTCCAGGAAAACTCGGGCCAGACCAGCACCGGCTTGGCGGGTGTCCAGCTCAGAATTTCCATTTTCAGCAAACCTTGCATGGCAGCAATCGTGACACCGGCCACCAGGGCCAGCGGCACGGCGTAGCGGGGCGACCATTGGCGCACCACCAGAAACACAATGAACATGCTCAGGCACAGCAGCCATTGGGTTTGCATGGCACCAAACAGATCAAGGCCAAAGCGCAGCAAGATGCCGCCCAGCATGGCGCCGGCAATGCTGCGCGGCATGTACTGCATCAACTTCTGAAAGCTGCCGCTAAGACCGCAAATAGTGGTCAGCAGGGACGAAAACAGGAAAATGCCCACGGCCTGGGACATGGGCAGGCCCACCAGACCCGTGGCCAGCAGCGCTGCGCCAGGTGTGGACCAGGCAGTCAGAATTGGAATCTTGTAGCGCAGCGACAGACCTGCCGACAGCAGGCCCAGACCAATACCCAAAGACCACATCCAGGAGCCCAGCTCGGCGGTGTTGGCACCGGCCGCTTGAGCGGCCTGAAAAACAATGGCAGCAGAACTTGTGTAGCCCACCAGCACGGCAATCAGCCCCGCCGACATGTGAGAAATCTGGAACCAACTCAATAAGCGCTGCAGATATCCGGGGCGGGACAGGTGTGTGGAAGACATGGATGCGTGTGGTGAGGGTAGTAGGGACTTAAGAAGAATGGGTTTGGCTCAAGTAACGGCTGGGAGTGTCGCCCAAAATGGATTTGAAAACAGTAATAAAGGCACTGATAGAGGTGTAACCCAATTCCCTGGCTGTACTCTTTACGGACATTCCCGAACCCAGTTTTTGCAGGGCCAGCATAATCATGAATTGTTGCCGCCAGCGCCCGAAGCTCATCCCTGTGTGTTTTAGCATATGTCGGGCCAGGGTGCGCTCACTCATGGCCAGTTCTTTTGCCCAGTCGGCCATGGTGGGGCGCGAGTCAGGCTGCTTGAGCATATGTTGTGCAATCGTTTGCAGAACCTTGTCTTCGGGCACCGGCACATGCAATTGACGTGTGGGCATCTGGTTCAAGGTTTCCAGCAGCACCAGCGCCAGGCGGTGCGTCTGGCTGCCTGGCTCGTAGTGGGGGTTCAGATCGCTTAAATGAATGATCATTTCGCGCACCATGGGGCTCAGATCCAGCGTGCTGCAATGATCGGGCAATTGATCCAGACCGGGCTGAATGTACAGGAAATGAATCAGGGCCTGATCGTCGGCACGGGCACGGTGGCGAATACCCACCGGCACCCAGACGGCGCATAGCGGCGGAACCATCCAGTAGCCCTGGTCGGTTTGCAGGGTGACCGAGCCATATTGCGTCATGATCAACTGTCCATTGGGATGGGTATGTAATGGATTTTCAGTATTGCTACCTATCGCCATCTTGATGCTGAAAATAGGCCCGCCTTGCGGATTGGCGCTAAAACTCATGCTTTGTCCGGTTTGAGGTATAAGTTGTCATAATATCCTGTTTGCGTCGGCATCGAAACAGGATAGAGTAGGGTTTTCACCTACTGGCTACATTTCATGTCCCTCTCTCGACTCTCCTGGCTCTCCCACCCCTTGCTGGTGTTGATTGGCGTCTTGCTGATCGCTGGCAATCTGCGAGCTCCGATCACGGGTATCGCTCCCTTGCTGGAGCTGATCCAGGCAGACCTGTCCCTGTCGTCCACGCAGGCCGGTTTGCTGACTGCCATGCCCTTGTTCATCTTTGCGGTGGTCTCCTTGCTGGCCGCCTCCATGGCTCGTAAGGTGGGGCTGTCCCGCTCTTTGTTCATCGCTTCCGTGCTGATTGCCATTGGTGTGGTGGTGCGAGTTCTGGGGGGAGCGACGGAGTTGTTTGCCGGTATTGGTTTGCTGGCTATCGGGATTGCCTTGGGTAATGTGCTCTTGCCGTCCTTGGTCAAGCGTCATTTCCCTTTGCGTATTGGTTTTATTACTTCCTTGTATGTCCTGTTCATGGGCCTGGTTGCGGCTTTCAACTCCGCGATGGCCGTGCCAATGGCAGAGTGGACAGGCCAAAGCTGGCGCTGGTCGTCTTTGATTGTGGTGGGTGTGATGGCACTGGCCAGTGTTCTGGTGTGGGCCACACAGCTGGGGGCGGATCGACGTGCGGCGCAAAGTGCACCGCCAGCCCCTGCCAGCAGCGCGTCGGTATGGCGTTTGCCTCTGGCCTGGTACATCACCCTGTATATGGGTCTGAACTCGGTGGCGTACTACATGATTGCCAGCTGGCTGCCGGTGATGCTGGTGAACTACGGCTTTGAACCGGATCATGCCGGCCAGATTCACGGTTTGATGCAGCTGGCGACCGCCATCCCTGCCTTGCTGCTCATGCCTGTACTCAGCCGTTTGCATGACCAGCGTGCCGTCGCCTTGGCGGGTGCCTTGTTGCAGACGTTGACCTTTGTCGGCTTTCTGGTCTTGCCATCGTGGTCTTTGCTGTGGGCGGTGCTGTTTGGTATTGGTAGTGGTAGTGTTTTCCTGATTGCCCTGGCCTTGATCGGTGTGCGTTCGACCTCTACATCGCAGGCTGCGTCCCTGTCGGGTATGGCGCAGTGCATGGGCTATTTGCTGGCGGCCTTTGGCCCACCTGCCATGGGCGGCTTGCATGACTTGTTCGATGGCTGGGGTTGGGCGCTGGGCTTGTGCATTTTGGTCAGTTTCGGGATGAGCTATGCCGGTTGGCTGGCTGCCCGTCCTGCACAGCCTGAAAAAGCCTGAGGCGGCCTTGTAAACAGTAAATAGCCGGATCGTCGAGAGAGATCCAGAAAAGCGGCCTGTGATTGAATACCTTTGAAAGGTGTTGCAATCACAGGCCGCTTTTTCCATGAAAGACTGGCAAATTTTCAGTTCTGCCAACGCCATTTTCAGCTGCAGATTGGCTTGCTTTGAGTCGGCTAGGGCCGTCTAGCTGCCTACGCTGACTGGGAGCAGATCTGTTTTTACTCTTTGATGCGCAGCGAAATGGTGTGCAGGCCCAGGCCACCCAAAGCCAGCAGGGCACCGACCCAGGCGGTGGAGGTCCATCCCCAGCCAGCGGCGATGGTCAGCCCACCCAACCAGGCGCCCAAGGCGTTGGCCATATTGAAGGCCGAGTGATTCAAGGCTGCGGCCAGTGTTTGGGCATCTCCGGCCACGTCCATCAAACGAATCTGCAAGGCTGGCCCCAAGGCCACCAGGGTGCCGATCAGCATGATATTCAAGGGGCCCAAAATAGGGTGATGAGCCGTAATCATGAACAAGAGCAGCACTCCGGTTGCCCAGATCAGCACCAGCCGAATACTGCGATCCAGATAGCGGTCGGCGTAGCGTGCACCCAGCAGATTCCCCAGGACCATACCGACCCCAAACAAGGCCAGTACAACCGGAATGGCGCTGGTTGACAGCCCGGCCAGTTCCATCAGGGTGGATTTCACATAGCTGAACACCGAGAACATGCCGCCAAAGCCAATGGCGCCTATGCCCAGCGTCAACCAGACCTGCTTGCGTTTCAAGGCCCCCAATTCGCGCAAGGGGCTGGCCAGGGTATTGGCAGGGACAAAAGGAACAAAACGCAGCACCAGCCCCATGGTGATCAGGGCAATGATGCTGACAAAAGTGAAGGCCGCTTGCCAGCTGAGCCATTGACCCAGAGTGGTGGCAATCGGCACGCCCAGCAAGGTGGCGACGGTCAAGCCCAGCATGACATAGGCGACGGCCTGGGCGCGGCGATGGGGTGGCACCAGACGGGCGGCAACCAGGGCGGCAACACCAAAGTAGGTGCCGTGCGGGAAACCTGCCAAAAAGCGGGTGACTAAAACGGTTTCATAGCTGGGGGCGATCACGGTCAGAAAATTGCCCACGGCATAGGCGCCCATCAAGGCAATCAAGAGGCGTCGCCACGGCCAGCGCGCACCGAGCACGGCCAGAACGGGTGCGCCGATAACCACGCCCAGGGCATAGGCGCTGATTAAATGGCCAGCAGTGGGGATATCGATGCCCAGATCCTGGGCGACATCAGGCAGCAAGCCCATGATGACAAATTCGCCCGTGCCGATGGAAAAACCACCGACAGCCAAGGCCAGAATCGCCAGTAGAACCTGGCGGGTAGATAAGGAATCGTGTGATGAAGACAAGATAAAAGCCTGAGAAACAAGAAGGGTGGTGTGTCCAGCCCGTAAGAGGTCTTATTGTCGCGCAGTCCTGGGGGCAGGCTCAAGATTTCTAGGGCTTGAATAAGGTCATGTAACTGTAGGGAATTGAAGATCTTTTTAAATTTTTAGTTTTTATTACGTCCTAGCACAAATTAATTTATCTATCTATAGCGTCAGCCCTAAACAAGGTATGCAGATTTTTTTATCTTTTTTATATAGAATCTCGGTATTGGGTGTTTTGTATCCAACCATTTTCCTGTGGTAGCTTTCCCCTGATTTTGCAAGAAATCGGGGGTTTTTTTTATTCTGATTATTTTGAATTTCAATCATTAGTGCATTGACAGTCCAATGGCGACACGGCGTGCAGCCATGATTCAAAGCCTTGTTTCAGGCCGCGGTGCGGTGTTGAGAATTAAAGAGTGGGCCTGTGCATGTTTGCAGCAGGCCCATTTTTTTTAAGCTGGTTTTCTCTTTCTTTAGTTTATTGATTTATTCAGGGTGAATCTATTTCCCATTTATGTCCGGTCATATTTTTTAGGGCCAAGCCATGCTCTGAAGGAGTTAATGTAATCGACTTCAGGCATGGCGCAAGACTGCACCTGGGTTTTGTGCGATTTTGTCCGGTTTAATGAACAAGTGATTTTACTTGCTTGTATATCTTATATGGCATTGCAAATATAAATGTTTTTTATATCTCATTATCATATGTTTTTTGATTTTAAGGATTTGCTCTGCAAGAATCAGTGTGGTCCGAGCTGTCTGCCCGAACTCAATTCAAGCTCATGATGGAAAAATGCGGGTCGGATGGATAGCCTCTCAGGCCATAGCTTGCAGCTGGGCAAGTTATCGCATTGTTTTCTTGTTCAGTCGCTTAATTAAGTGAGTCGTCTTGCAGAAATATTCTTGAATTCACCTAGCCTGTTTAGTGTGGTTAAACGCGTTCGAGGTCTTGACGAAAACATGAGCTATTTTTTAATTTCAATTCCTATCTGATTTTTTACATGCTGGGAAGTGGGAGATAGGCAAACGTATCAGTGATACAGAAGAACAGAGTGTTGTTTTACGTTTGACCGCCTGGTGAACTATTTTTGTGTTCGGATTGTTGGCTGGCCAAGCCGAAACGCTGCGTTAGAATCATTCAGGCAGCACACTCAAGGAGGTGGTCATGAAAGTTGCATTGGGCCAGATGGCCGTATCCAAAGATTCGCAGGAGAACCTGAGCGCTTGTCTGGGGCTGATCGACCAGGCCTTGCGCTCTGGAGCTCAGTTACTGGTCTTGCCTGAGGGTGTACTGGCTAGAAATGTGGCCGATCCTGAAGTGGTCCTGAAATCGGCACAAGCTCTGGATGGGGAGTTTGTCAGCCGCCTGAGCGCCGCGACCCGCGATACCGATTTGACGGTGGTGTTCTGCATTCACACCCCAGCAGGGGAAGGCAAGGTCTGGAATACCTTGGTGGTGCTGCGTGATGGTCAGGTGCTGGCGCATTACAACAAACTCCATTTGTACGATGCTTTCTCGGTACAAGAATCGCGCTATGTACAGCCCGGTACAGAAATCCCCGCCTTGATTGATGTGGCCGGTTTCAAGGTTGGTTTGATGACTTGCTACGATCTGCGCTTTCCCGAACTTGCTCGACGCTTGTGCGTGGATGGGGCTCAAGTCCTGTTGGCACCATCGGCCTGGCTGAAAGGGCCCTTGAAGGAACACCACTGGCGAGTGCTGACGACGGCTCGCGCTTTGGAAAACACGGCTTATATGGTGGCCGTGGGTGAATGTGGCGAACGCAATATCGGCCAAAGTCTGGTGGTCGATCCCCTGGGGGTGATTGTGGCCCAGGCGGCAGAGACACCCACTTTGCTCTTGGTCGATCTGGATCGGGAGCGTCTGGCCTATGCCCGCCGTATTTTGCCTGTGCTGGACAATCGCCGCTTTGCACCGCCCGAACTGGGTTGATTGCACAGGTCTTAGCCTGCTTTTCTGAATGTCAGATTGACCCGGCCCGAGCCCCAGAGTGGATGGGCCGGGCCTTCCAGTCTGCGTACCCCGTGAAAATTCATTCTGGATGGCCCCCACCAGACCAGCACATCGCCATCGCGTAGCCGCAGGGTACGCATCGGGTCGCTGCGTTTTGCGCCACCCCATAAAAACAAGGCCTCACGCCCCAAGGACACCGAGACGATGGGGTGCTGCAAGTCGCGCTCGTTTCTGTCCTGGTGCAAGGACATATGCGCCTGCTCGTCGTAGTAGTTGATCAGGCAGGTATCGGGCTGAAAAGGACCTTGGCCCGACTCCTGGGCAATGCGCTCCAGCAAGTCCCTGAATACAACAGGCATGGCGGGCCAGGCCAAACCGCTTTGCGGGTCTGTGGGACTGTAGCGATAGCCGTGCTCGTCCGATATCCATCCCAAATCTCCACAACTGCTTTGTGCAGCCGACATGCGATGTCCGGATGGAACCTGCATATGTCGCCAGGGGGCGCTGTGCACCAGCTCCTGAACCGCTTGGGCCAAGTCAGCGGCGTAGGGCAGGGCCAGACCCGGCAGGGCAAGCAGGCCGGTATCCAGCGTCAGCACATGGCCGGGAACGGGATCGAAGAGTGAGAGCGTGGACATGCGGGAGTAAGCGAAGCAATCAGGGACCAGAGTATAGTAATCGGGATTGTATTTTTGCGACTTCCCAGTAGAGGTGTCTATGGTCGAGCTGCTTATTCCACAACGTCAGCACAGCATTGGTGCATTTGAAGTGGGGCGCGTTTTGCCCTTTCGCCAACGGCGTATGGTGGGGCCTTTTATCTTCTTTGATCGCATGGGGCCGCAAGAGCTGACGGCACCGGTAGGAACAGAGAACGATGTGCTGCCACACCCGCATATCGGCCTGTCTACCGTGACCTATTTGTTTGAAGGCGCCATGACGCACCGCGACAGTCTGGGCGTGGAGCAGGACATTACACCTGGTGCGCTCAATTGGATGACCGCGGGTTCAGGCATCAGCCATTCCGAGCGCTTTGAACCCATGCGCACGCAAGGCGGCCGCATGGATGGCATCCAGGCCTGGGTGGCCTTGCCGGAACACAAGGAAGAACAGAACCCGGACTTTGTGCATTACGAGGCCGAGCAGCTACCTTTGATTAAGGATACGGGCCTGGAAGGTCGCCTGATTGCCGGCTCGGCGCTGGGTTTGTGCAGTCCCGCCAGTGTGGCCTCGCCTTTGTTCTATATGGAGTTGCGCGTGCAAGCCGGCCAGTCTGTGCCTTTGCCAACCGGCCACGAAGAGCGCGCCATTTATATCTGTGCGGGCGGGCTGGAAGTAGGTGGACAGCGCTATCCAGCCGGCCAGATGCTGGTCTTTGCCAAAGGCGACAGCCCCCGTATCCTTGCTGAGCAGAGCAGCCACTTGATGCTGCTGGGCGGCGAGCCTTTGGGACCACGCCATATCTGGTGGAACTTCGTGTCCTCCCGCAAAGACCGGATCGAGCAGGCCAAGGATGATTGGGTCAACGGTCGTATCAGCTTGCCACCGCTGGATGATGATCAGTTCATCCCTTTGCCTGCGGTGTAATGCTCACGTTGGTTGCAGAGGCGTTTGGTCTTGCACCTGAACCGTAACCTCATGGTTGCGTGAGTAGCAGTGGGGCGCCAAATCGTACACACAAAAAAAAGCCCTGGAAAGAATCCAGGGCTTTGAAGGCTTGCTCATCAGGCTGGTGGATTTGCCTGTATCTGCTCTATGAACAGACTGGTTTTTTGATTGATGAGCAAGCCAGGCAAACGGAATAGTACCGCTTGCGCAGGATGTTTAGGAGGCCAATTGTACGGACTGCCGCCAAGCGAAACAAAAAAGACCAGCTTGCTAGCAGGGCTATTAAAAATTGGCTTATAAGCATTGATTGGCGCTGCTTATCCATCAATCACGGGCAGGAATGTTCAGACCGCGTTGTACTGCCGGGCGGGCCTGGAACTGCTTCAGAACACGGGCCACGTTCTTGAATTGCTCATACTCCACCAACTCGCCTGCGCCGTAAAAACCGATCAGGTTGGCAATCCAGGGGAACAGAGCAATATCGGCGATGGAGTAGCTATTGCCCACCATCCAGTCCTTACCGTCCAGATGCTTGTCGATCACACCCAGCAAGCGCTTGGATTCGTTGACATAGCGGTCACGAGGGCGCTTGTCTTCAAAATCCTTGCCGGCAAATTTGTGGAAGAAACCCAGCTGACCAAACATGGGGCCTACACCACCCATCTGGAACATCAGCCATTGCAGGGTTTCATAGCGTTGGGCCGGGTCTGCTGAGAGCAACTGGCCGGATTTTTCTGCCAGATAGATCAGGATGGCACCGGACTCGAACAGGGCCAGCGGCTTATTGCCAGGGCCATTGGGGTCCAGAATCGCCGGGATCTTGTTGTTGCTGCTGAGCGAAATAAATTCCGGGCTGAGCTGGTCGTTGCGTTCAAAGCTGACCAGGTGCGGCTCGTAAGGCAGGCCAATTTCTTCCAGCATGATGGAAACCTTGACGCCGTTGGGGGTGGGCAAGGAATACAGTTGCAGGCGCTCGGGGTGTTGAGCCGGCCATTTGCGGGTGATGGGGAATGCGGAGAGATCGATTGTCATGACGTCCTTCACAATGGGGTGTAGAGGAAGCCTTGATAGTAGCAAGCTGTACGGTGACATACCGCCGCAGCCCGCTGCCTAGTAAGGTATTTGTATCGCTTAGCGACTGCGCGGGCGCAAGGGGTCCAGCAAGGATTTCAGGCCGTTGTGATCCAGCTCGTGCATCAGGGCCAGCAATTGACCCAGCCGCCCGGAAGGAAAGCCTTCACGGGCAAACCAGTTCAGATAATGCCCCGGCAGGTCCGCCAGCAAGCGACCTTTGTATTTTCCGTAAGGCATGGTGGTATTTAGCAGGGCAAGCAGGTCGTCGCTGGATTCAAGCATGGGGGCTTAACGCAGATGTTCGGCAAAAAAGGCTAGTGTACGTTCCTGAGCCAGCTTGTAGGAGGCTTCGTGAAAGTCGGGGCGATGATCGCAGCCGAAACCATGGCCGGCAGGCTCGTACACGTAAATGGCCACGTCTTTCTGCGCGTCTTTAATGGTCTGAATGGCGCTGGCGGGGATGGAGTGGTCCTGGGCACCAAAGTGCATTTGCACCGGAATCCTGGGCTGTTCCTGGGCGTTCTGGGCAATTTGCGAACCATACCAGCAACTGGCGGCTTTCAGACCGTGCAAGCGGCAGGCGGCCAGCCAGCTCAAGGAGCCCCCCCAGCAATACCCCACAATCCCAATCTTGCGTGAACCCAAGGCGTCCACGCAGGCCTGGATATCCAGCAGGGTCTTATCCTGGGCAATGCCGTTGCGCAGTGCCAGACCTGCTTGCACGTCCTCGGCGGTATAGCCCAGCTCTACATTTTTCTCTTGCCGGTCGAACAGGGCGGGAGACAGGACCCGGAAGCCCTGCTCGGCAAAGCGTTCGCAGGTGTTGCGTATGTGTTGATTGACACCAAAAATTTCCTGCAACACGATCAAGCCGCGTTCGGCCTTTTCGTCGCCTGCGGCATAAGCCTGGAAACGGTGCTGGTCTGCGCTGGTCAAGCTAAGCGTACTCATGGCGTGTCCTTTAGCTGTGAAACAATAATTCTCTCTTATAACAGTCGCCCATACTGGGAGGCCAGCCTCAGGACGTTTACAATCCACCCAGAACGGCGGGGGTGTCTAGCTCTCGCCCAAGCCCCACCTACTTCAATGGAATAATGATGCGTGACGTGCTAATGGACAGTCTGTTCTGGACGATTGTGATGCCCTGGTTCTTGTTTTTAGGGCTATTTCTTGTTCCCAAGAAACCTTCCTGGTTACGAAACTACGCCTTTCCGGGCGTGTTTATTGCAATAGGTTTGGGTCTGGTGGCTGGGGTGGCAGTCGGTGTGGGTATTTTCAGCATCGTGCTGGGCCTGATCGCCTTTGCCGTGTGCTACGAAAAGCCAAAAGCCAGCGCCTGAGTCAGGGACAAATCGTTTGAGAAAAGCCATCGCGGCGTGCTGCCAGCGATGGTTTTTTTGTCGCCGGACCGCCCCAAGGCTCGGCGCCCCCGGGGAAACCTCCCCCTCGGGGATGAGCCTGGGCACACAGCAGTCCATTGCGGACTGCTGTGTGCCTGGCGAATTCGAGCGGCATACAAGCCGCGAGGTGGAGCGCAAGCCGAAGGCGTAGCGTGGAGGGGGGCTTCAGCCGTCGACTGGCTCGGCAGGCGTATCCAGCGTCAGCAAGTAGAAGGCGACATCCAGCCAGCGGCCAAATTTGAACCCCACTTCCTTGAAGGTGCCCGCATGTGTGAAGCCCAGGCTTTTATGCAGATGGATACTGCCCGCATTGCTGGCATCAATACAGCCTACCAGCGTATGCACATTGGCCAGGCGGGCACGCGTGATCAGCTCTTGCATCAGAATCTTGCCCAGCCCTTTGCCGCGATGCTCCGGGTGCACATATACGCTGTGTTCCATGGTGTATTTGTAGGCGGGAAAGGCGCGGAAGGTGCCCCAACTGGCAAAGCCCATCAGCGTGCCTGGATCATCGATGACGCCGACTACCGGAAAGCCGTTGGCGCGTTTGGTGGCAAACCAGCTCACCATGGCCTCGGGCGGGCGTGGGACATAATCGTACAGTGCGGTGGAATTCACGATGGCGTCGTTCAGGATCGCCAAAATAGCGGCTGCATGCTGTTCTTCATTGCAGTCTATAAAATGCAACCCGCTGTCACTGCTTTTCATTGATCCGTTCCTGTCATGGAGTAGGCCGGGGTTTCATCGCCAATCGCGACAAGGTACTTGGCGGCCTGGCTGTGTGGATTGCTAAAACTCATGAGCGCTCATTCTGGCCTATCGTGTGGCGTATTTTATTCCACTCTATTGGGTTTCTCATGGGAAATTCCCGGTAAGAAAATGCATTGTGTCGCCCTATTTTGAGGCTTGGATTCTGCCATCCAGACACGCGCTTTAGGAAAAGAAAAACGCGCAGCCCAGGCTGCGCGTTTTTGCACTCTTGCTGGCTAGGTCAAAGCTGATCTGCTTGCCTAACCATCCATGTCCTGCAATCAATCGTAGCGAGCCGCGATATTGCGTTCGCCAATGGCCAGACCCGTGGTCATCCCCAAGCCGGTGTGCATGACGGTCACTTGCGTGCTGCCATCTGCCTGCAAGACAGAAAATGGAGCAGGTCCTTTCGCGCCATACACCCCTTGCCAGCGTTGCAGCACCTGCACCGGGCAGCCCAGCACGGATTCTGCCAGAGCCAGCAAGTACTGGTCTGTTTCTTCCTGATTGAATGGGCTGGCTTGCTGACCGTAGTCGTGCGAATCACCAATAATCAGATCCCCGTCCGGGGTGGGGCTGATCAGCAAATGAATGCCTTGATCCAGCAGTACACCGTGACGTTTCTGTACCTGCTCGCGCAGCGTCTCTGCCAGCGGTAGATCGCTAAAGGCGCCGTAGTGCAGGCAGGACAAGCCCGTCAGCAAAGGACGGTCCAAAGCCCAGCCCGCGTCCTGCGCACGTACTTTCAGCATTTGCAGACGTGTCACCGACGGTTTGACGGTATCGAGCAGTTCGCGATGCAGGCTGCTGTAGTCATGACCGGGGCACACAAAAATGCTGCTGGCCGTGAAGTTGCCCGCACTGCTATGTACCTGAGCTTCCTGGGCGTAGTGCACATGCGCTTGCGTGTACACGTCCACTCCCATGGCTTGCAGGCTGCTGGTGATGGCGGG
Organism: Alcaligenes sp. 13f; assembly: GCF_020496585.1. Classification (NCBI taxonomy): domain Bacteria; kingdom Pseudomonadati; phylum Pseudomonadota; class Betaproteobacteria; order Burkholderiales; family Alcaligenaceae; genus Alcaligenes; species Alcaligenes sp. 13f. Next base: position 153,112 of record NZ_JAHKKC010000003.1, on the reverse strand, counting down.
CAGGGCGTCGCGCGAGTAGATCTGCAAATCGTCAAAACCTTGCAGTGCCCCGTGGTGATGCCCCAAGCGGCCATCAAACAAGGCGGCCAGCTCCTTGTCGTTCAGCATTTTGCAGGCAACGTTTTCAGCTTGGGCACGGCCCTGGGCAAAGTCTTCCAGCAGTTCCAGTTCCAGATGATTGCGGGCCAGTACCAGCGAGCCATTGCTGCGGACATGAAAACCGGCTTGGGCAGCCAGTTCCAGCCACAGACCGCGGCTTTGGCGAGCCAGATCCATCATGATGCCCGGTGCCTGGCCTGTGACCAGAACCTGACCAAAATTACGTATGGTGGCGCCTTGGGCCTGGTGGCTGCGCTCGAGCACAGCCACGCTAAGCTTGCGGCGGGCAGCCGCCCAGGCATGTGCCATGCCCAGGATGCCGCCCCCCACCACGATGACATCGTAGTGTTGTGTGCTCATTACTTCTTGGCTTCCGATTTACCGTCGTAACGTTTGGTCCACTCTTCGATGATGCGCTCGCGGTTTTCAGCGGCCCAGACGAAGTTGTTGTCAATCAGACGCTGGTTCAGGTCTGCTGGCAGGTGCGGGTTGGCCGTGGCGATAGAAGGGATGGCCAGCACGGCAAAGTTGGTCTTGTACAAGTGGTTGGCTTCTTCGCTGGCGGAGAAGTCAGCCAGTTTCTGCGCGGCTTCCAGGTTCTTGGTGCCTTTCATGATGGCAGCGGCTTCAATTTCCCAGCCCAGGCCTTCTTTGGGGAACACCAGTTCCAGCGGAGCGCCTTCTTCTTTCAGGCGAGCGCCACGGTAGTCAAAGGACACGCCAATCGTGTATTCGCCAGCGGCAGCCATATTGCAAGGCTTGGAGCCGGAGTGGGTGTAGGCACCGATGTTCTTGTGCAGACCGTCCATGAAGGTCCAGCCTTTTTCTTCACCAAACAGTTGCAGCCAGGCGCTTACGTCCAGAAAGCCGGTGCCCGAAGAAGCGGGATTCGGCATGACGATCTTGCCAGCGTATTCGGGCTTGGTCAGATCTTCCCAGGACGTGGGCATGGGCAACTTGTTCTTTTCCAGCTCAACGGTGTTCACGCACAGGGCGGCGGCAAAACCGTCCATGCCCACCCAGCTGGGTGGGTTGTTTTGATCGCGCATTTTGGCGTCGATCTTGTCCAGACCCTGCGGGGCGTAAGGCTGCAGCATGTTCTGGCTGGCCATCAAGCCCAGCGAGGAGCCGGCCAGACCCCAGACAGCGTCAGCCTTGGGATTGTTCTTTTCAGCCAGCAGTTTGGCGGTAATGATGCCCGTGGAGTCACGTACCCACTGGATCTTGATATCGGGGTTCTTTTTCTCGAAAGCAGCCTGGTAAGCCTTGAGCTGATCGGCTTCCAGCGCGGTGTAGACGGTCAGGGTCGTAGCGGCTTGAGCCAGGGAAGCGGCGCCCATCAAAGCGGCAGCCAAGGAGCTCAGAACAATGGTTTTCATGGAGAAGTGTCCTTGTGACAGCAAAAGGGGGGTGGGGTTAGAGAGAGTCGCCAGGGCATTCGCCCTGGGCCATCCGCTCGGTGATTTGTTCAACCACGGCAGGCAGTTGGGCAACGGTGTCGATCAGGTAATGTGGTTGGGCGTCGGCGAAGGTGGCTGCGGCGCGATCACGCAGGGTTTGGCGGCTTTCTTCGTCCAGAGCCAGAAATTCCAGTTCGGTCAGTCCGGCGGCATTGCCTGACAGCAGCAAACCTACCGTCCACATACCGGCATTGCGGCCTTCTTCAATGCCGACCGGGGTGTCGTCAATCTTCACGCAGGCACCGACATTCTTGATTTCCAGACGAATGACGTTTTCCAGGGCCATGGCAGGCCAGGGGCGTGCTTGCGGGACTTCGTCAAAGGCGACGTGGTAGTCCACCAGTACTTGTTGGCGGTGAGCGTGTTGCAGCAGGTTGTCCAGAACCAGACGCGGGTAGCCGGAGCAGGAGCCGATTTTCAGGCCTTTGCGGCGCGCCCAGGACAAGGTTTCGCGAGCACCGGGAATGGCGGCGGAGAACTCGCCCACGCGTTCGTTCTGCATGGGCAGGAAGGTGTTGTAGATACGGTCTACATCGCTGTCATCGGGTTCGCGCTCATGCAGGGCCAAAAACTGGGCGTGCACTTCAGGCAACTCCAGCATGGCCTTGATGTGATCCCATTTACCGATGCCCATCGCGCTGCGGGCCTGGTCCAGGTTCAGATTCAGATCAAAGCACTTGAAGGCTTCAACCAGAATCTGGGTGGGAGCAAAGGATCCAAAATCCACCAGTGTGCCGGCCCAGTCAAAAATCAGGGCTTCAAGGCGTGGAGTCTGGTGATTTGGCATATCAAGCGATGTATTCGCGCAAGTTGGGGATGACATTGCGGTCCTGTCAGGTTGGAGAAAGAGAAGAAGGGGAGCGCCAGGCCTGGCTGCGGCGCAAGGAAGCGCGGCTCAGAACATGAACCAGGACGCAGACAAAGCCGGAGCTGAGCATGATGACCGTGCACATGGCGGCGGCCGGGCCGATAAAGCCGGCGTCGTCCATATTCATGACCGCTACCGAGGCCAACACGGTTTGCGGGCTGTACAGAAACACGACGGCAGACACGGTGGTCATGGCCGAGACGAACAGGTAGCGCGCCACCGACAGCAAGGCAGGCAGGCACAGCGGCACGGTGACACCCATCAAGGTGGACAGACGCGGAGCCTTCAGGGAGGCGGCAGCGGCTTCCAGCTCGCCAGGAATGGCTTTCAGGGCCGTCACAAAGTTCAGATGGGCACTGGTGTACAGGTGAATTACCGTACACAGGACCAGCAAGCTCATGGAGCCGTACAGACCGGACAAGGGATTGTTGGGGTGGTTGAAAAAGAAGATGTAGCCCAGGCCCAGCACCAGACCGGGAATGGCCATGGGGGCCAGCGCCAGCATTTGCAGCATGCCGTACAAGCCTTTTTCGGACTGACCACGGGCAGGCAGTTTCTCCAGCACCCAGGCGCCCAGAAAGATCAGGGCCGAACCCAGAATGGCGGTAAACAAGGCCATGGTCAGGCTGTTGCGCCAGGCCAGCCAGCCGCCACCGTCCATATTGTTGAAGTCGTAGGACTTCAGGGACAGGCTCAGGTTGTAAGGCCAGAACTTGATCAGGGACGCCCACACCGCCATGCACACAATGCTCAGAATGGCCAGGGATACCAGTACCAGAACGAGAGTGAAGTAACGGTCGCGCTGACGGTGTGGCAGAGGCGAGTAGGCACTGAGCGAGCCTTGAGCCTGACCGCTGGCACGAGCACGCAGATGACGGTCCAGAAAGAAGGTCAGCACAGCGGGAATCAGCAGCAGCACGCCAATGGCCGCGCCTTTGGAAAACTGCAACTGACCGACCACGGCTTTATAGGCTTCCATGGCCAGCACGTTGTAGGAACCGCCCACCACTTTGGGCACACCAAAGTCGGTGACGGTCAGCGTAAAGACCAGGCATGCGGCGGAAAAAACGGCATAGCGGCTGGCGGGCAGGGTTACCGTCAGGAAGCGACGCCAGGAGTTGGCACCCATGGCGCGGGCAGCGTCATACAGACGAGCATCGGCCAGGGCCAGACCGGTACTGAGAATCATCAGGGCGTGGGGGAAGGTGTAGAAGGCTTCGCCCAGCACAATGCCCCAGAAACCATAAATCGTTTCACCGCCCAACCAGTGACGCAGCAAACCTTGATTGCCAAACAGGTAGATCAGGGACAGGCCTGGCATCAGCGATGGGGCCAGCAAGGGCAAAAGGCCCAGCGCACGAAATAGTCCGGCACCGCGTATGCAGCAGCGTTGCAGGGCAAAGGCGAACGCGTAGGCAACGGGGATCACGATCAGCAAGGTGGTCACGCCCACCAGAATGCTGCGGCCCACCATGGGCATGAAGCCCGGGGCGCTGATCACCGACCAGAACTGACCCAAACCCACCAGTTGCCCGTCGTCGTCCTGAATGGCGCGCAGCAAGATGAACAGCATGGGCAGGGCCAGGAACAGGACCAGCAGGGCAAAAAGGGCAATCAATAAGGCGCGTCGTGCCGCCGAGCCTATCCAGACAGGCAAAACGGGACGGGTCAGGGGATGGTTCTTCACGCTAGTTTCAGCAACGGGCAGGCCATACAGGCTGGTGGAGCGCAGGGACGCCGCGCCAGGCTGTGGTGTGGAATCAATGGTGGGCATGCAGCGCCTCGCTGGGAAGCTGAATGCGGCAGCGACGTGCGGCCAAGGGGTCAAGCAAGCGATCCCCTTGTTCGGGGTTGACGATGGCCTGGACAGTGAGCCCGTCCATGCCTTCGGGGCGCAGAATCAGCTTGTAGTGACGGCCCAAAAACACGCCGTCCACGATGTCGGCCAAAAAGGTATTGGTCGTGGTGGCCGGGCTGCTGTTATCCAGTACCCGAATGTTTTCAGGGCGGATGAAAAGACGTCCTGCTGCAGTAGGCGCTTCCTGACCCAAGTCCAGACGAACGCGCTCGACCAGCACCGAGCAATCGTGCAAGGGCGAAAAGGGCAGCCAGTTGGCTTCACCGATAAAGCCCGCCACAAAGGGATCAGAGGGGGCTCGGTACAAAGCCTGGGGGCGATCAAATTGCACCAGTCGGCCTTTTTCCATCACGGCGATACGGTCCGCCATGACCATGGCTTCTTCCTGATCGTGCGTCACCATCAAGGTGGTGATGGACAGTTGCTTTTGCAGCGCACGCAGCTCGATACGCAGCCGCTCGCGCACCTGGGCATCCAACGCCGACATGGGTTCGTCCAGCAAGAGCAAGGAGGGTGAGGGGGCCAGTGCACGAGCCAGGGCCACACGCTGCTGCTGACCGCCCGACAGTTGTGCCGGGTACTTGTTTTCCGAACCGGACAGGCCGACCAGATCCAGCATCTCGGAGACGCGTTGACGCACTTGGGTGGCCAGGTTCTTGCGGGGCGACAGGCCGTAGGCAATATTCTGGGCCACGGTCAGGTTGGGGAACAGGGCGTAGGACTGAAACAGGATGCCGTAATCACGCTGTTGAGGGGGCAGGTGAGTAATGTCACGGCCCGCCATCACGATGATGCCTTGATCGGCTTGTTGCAGCCCGGCAATGCATCGCAGCAAGGTGGTTTTGCCACAGCCCGAGGGGCCCAGCAAACACACCAGTTCACCGGCTTGTATATCCAGGCTGACCTGGTCCAGGGCGGTAAAGGAGCCGAACTGCTTGTGCAGTCCTTGTATGGTTAAAAATGCGGGCTTGGCGCTCATCCTGGGTTCCGACTTGTCATGAATGTCATGAACGTCAGTATGGGAGTCGGATATGGCGGCACTATGACAGTACAACTAATTTCTGTAATACGAGCATCGGATAATTTGGGCTTTGATTCTTCCCCGAGGAGAGCGGCAGCATGCTGGCTCTGGAACTGAAGTCCTTTCACGCCACGGCTCATTGTGGCTCCATTACCAAGGCTGCCCAGCAATTGGGGATCAGCCAGCCCACCGTGACCTCGCATCTGCGACAGCTGGAAACCCGCTATGGCGTGGAGCTGTTCTATAGGCAAGGCAAGGGGGTGTACTTAAGCCAGCAAGGGGAACGCCTCTTGCCCCAAGTCGAGCAACTGATGCAGCAAGCTGCCCAGATCGATTTCAGTTTGCGTGATCTGCGCGATCTGAAAAGTGGCATGTTGCGAGTGGGCGCGACCGGGCCGTATTACATCATGGCTGTATTACGGAATTTCCATCAGGCTTATCCCGGCGTGAAGATGCGTTTGAGCATTGATAATTCGCAACGGGTCTTGAGTGCCTTGCATGACTATCAACTTGATGTAATTGCGTCCTCGGCGCTGGTTGATGATCCGCGTCTGGTGCGTCTGCTGCTGGCTTCTGATCCCTTGGTGGCCGTGCTGCGAGTGGATCATCCTTTGGCTAACCGGCAGCGTGTGCGTATTGTGGACCTGTGCCGCCATCCCATTCTGATGCGTGAGCCCGGGTCCATGACACGGGAGCTATGCTATCAAGTGTTCCGGCAGGCGGGGCAGGAGCCGACGCAGTTGCTGGAGATAGGGAGTCGGGAGGCGATAGGGTGGGGAGTGGTGTGCGGCATGGGGGCCAGTTTGCTGCCCTTGCGTGAAGTGCCTGCGCATCCGGACATTATCAGTGTGCCACTCAGTGATGTCTCGGCTCATTTGAGCGAGTTTGTGTATTGCTTGAAAGAACGCGCGCAGGGCCATGCCATACGCGCGTTTCTGGAGCAGGTGCAGGCCGAGCTGCCTGCACCTGCATAAGGCCAGGATCAAGCCAGTTCGGCCAGACCTTTCTCAAAAGCCTGACGGGCCTTCTGTACAGCGTCGCGCTGTTCCTGAACGGCTTTGCGCTGGCTGGCAATCTGGTCTTCCTGCTGGGCCAGTTGCTCGCTGAAACGCTGACCCAAGGTGCTTTGTGCACTGACGGCAGCCAGGTTGGCGCGGATGCGTTCCTGTTCAGTCACGGTTTCGTTCAGGGCCTCAACGGCCTGATTCTGCGCTTGCTGGGCCTGACTCAGCTGACGACGCAGCTCGATCAGCTTGTCCATCCTGGCTTGTTGCGCGCTGTCCTGGCCGTTTCCACGCCACTGCAGCAGCATGTTTTCGTCGATTTCTTCCAGGCGCAATTCCATATGGTCTTGCAGGCTCAGCTGGGCCGTGACGGTGACCGTCTTGCCCTTGGCAACTTTCACTTTCAGGCGGTGCTCCTGGGCGGTGTCGCTATCATGGGCGTCGGACTTGAAGGTCCAGCCATCCTGACGAGGCAACTGGATCAGCACCGTGCGATCTTCATCGGCCGGAGCCTTGATCTCGTAGCGGAAGTTCTGCAAACGCGTCCATTCCGAACGGGCAACGCCATCAGTCACACGGGTTTTGCTCAGGCGGTATTCATCCGTTTGCTCTTCGCGGATTTGAACTTTGCTGTCTTGGGCAAAGTAGATCAAACGCTGCTCGCCAGCAGGCAGACCGGCCAGCTCTGCATCACCCACGTGACCGTCCTGTTCATTAAAGACGGTAATAATGCCGGGCGGCAGGCTATTGGCCTGTTCGTTCTTCACCCAAATGGCGGCTGTGGGATAGTCGCCAGCTTGGCCGCTGCGGTAAACCGAGAGGGACTCGGCCTGCAGCGATGTGTCGATAAAGGGCACCGAAACCGTCTGGCCGGTGGGTACGCTTAGCGTTTGTGGCAGGCTAAAGCGCACTTGAGTCTGACCTTCCTGTGCCTGGGTGCTGGCGCCAGCGCCGCCCGAAGCCCACTGTTTGGCCATGTTGCCATCGGCCGCATAGGCGGCGCTTTCCATCATGATGGGAGCGGGTGCGGCTGGAGCCATGCGAGCACGCATGGCCTCACCTGCTGCTTTGCGGGCGTGATTTGCGCTGACAGTAGCCTGGGTGTCAGCTTGCGGCGCGATGGAGCTGCCTACCGCCACCGGCAGTTCAGGGCGCTCGTTCCAGTAACGCTCCAGCAGACGCTGGCGCAGCATCACAGGCGAGCCCGAGCTTAGCGTGACCTTCACATCTTTCCAGTCCTCACCGCTGGTGTTCTCAAAAATGGCCCAGGCCTGCAGGCGGGCTTTGCCGTCCTGCATCATCAGGCGATAGGAGCTTTTCCATACCGGTGCAGGAATCAGGTAGGACAGGCGGGCTGTCTTGGCGTCGGTCTTGTTCAATACCAGTTGAATATCACGCGACTGCTGATTGCTTTGACCGGCCAGCACTTCGGTGGCCTGCTGCAATTGCTGTTGCAAGGTCTTGTCCAGTACTTCCAGGCTGGTGTCCGGGCCCAATTCCAGGGTCTGGATCTGGCCCTGTTCTGTCAGCACGCTCAAGATGGCCTGGGCGGGATGTTCCTTGGTGGCCGCAGTAGCTTGCACCCCCAGGACGGCACCCCGCACCAGGCGGCCTTGCGAGCTGGCGCTGACTTGCTGGCCGCGCAGCGCTTGTGCCAGGGTGGCGGGCGAGCGCAGGTCTTTGGCCGAGAAGGGCAGGCTGTCAAAGCTTTCTTTCAGTGGGGCCAGACCCGACAAGGTCAGGGAGTCGATGCGGTTCTTGCCATCGACGGCCATCAGGGTTTTCAGAATGTCATCGACCTGGGTCAGGGGCACACGCAACTGAGCGGTACCGGTGTCAGAGACGGGGATTTGTCGCTCGATCTCGGCCATACCGGCACTGGATAAGGTAATGGACTCGATCTGCTGGGCCCAGGCGGTGCTGGCTGCCGAGCCCATCCAGACCAGGAGCAAGGCGCCGGTCAAAAAGCGCAGGCGAGGCGTACGCGCAGCGTGGGGCACAAAGTGGTTCATAGCGCTTCCTTATTCATCCGTAAGCGAAACAAAGGGTTGAAGCGCATTATGCCTAGCCTTGTGGGGCTCTGTCTGTCATTCGGGTAACAAAAAAATGCCACCGTCCGGCTTTCTCTACCTGGAGCAAAAAATACTTACGTCATCAAAAGCACGCAAGGCTCTGCTAGGATTTGGGCAGCGTGGCTTGTGCCAGCGCGCGTTTATCAATCTGGTGAAGGATCAATATGATGTGGACGTCGTGGGGCAATGCCTGGGCGGGGATGGGAATTGCCCTGATCTTGGCGGTCTGTTTTTTCTGGCCAGCCCGACACCTGTCCTGGAGCCTGCCTGTAGAGCTGGAGCCTGAGTTGGACGGGCGTTCGCCGCGTGCTCATCGTCAATGGGGATGGGTATGCCAGAGTCTGGCCCTGGTCCTGATGTTGTGGGCCGGTTGGCGCTGGCAGTTGACGCCTGCAGCAGTGGCGGCCTGTGTGTTTATCGCCGGTACTGCTCTCTTGGCCTGGATTGACGCGGAAACCGGCTATCTACCTGATCGTCTCACTTTGCCCTTGCTGTGGCTGGGCTTGCTGGTCAATCTGGATTACACCTTTAGCAGCTTGCCCTTGGCGGTGATTGGCGCGGCATTGGGCTACAGCTTGCTGTGGCTGTTAAACCATGTGTTCTTGTTGCTGACCGGGCGTGCAGGCATGGGCTATGGCGACTTCAAATTACTGGCCGCGTTGGGAGCGTGGCTGGGGGCCACCGCCTTGCCGGGAATTCTTCTGGCGGCATCGGTATTGGGCTTGCTGGCGGCTCTGGTCTTGCGCCTTGGTGGGCGTTTGCAAGCCGGGCAGGCCATTCACTTTGGTCCGTATCTGGTCCTGGGAGGCTGGGTCATGCTGTTTTCCCTGCCGCGCATTTTGTAAAACATGATTCGTTTTTTCCACAATTAAACAGGCTGTGCAGGCCTTGTCCGCGCTGCCACAGCAAAAGTTTGGACCCGTATGGGAGTCGTGGTAAAACGTCCGGGGCCAGTCGGGCTGGCGGGAGTTCCGCCCGAGCTGTATGTGGAAGTACAACGCGGTTCCATGGACATTGTCCCGCTGACAAAGCAGACGGGAACCTGAGGATGAAGGCATGATTATTGTTGTTGGCGCCGGTGTGGCGGGCTTAGCGGCGGCGCGTCGCCTGAGTATGCAAGGTCAGGAAGTAACGCTGGTGGCTCCTCAGGAGCCCCAGCCCTCGTTTGGTGAGACCTTGTCCGAACGTGGGGCCGTGGTCTTGACCAGCCTGGGCTGGGCAGGCTGTCTGGATGAGACGGTAGCCTTGCGTTCACAAGGGCGTTTTTCGGTATGGGGTAGCGCAGGACTGCGCACCGTGCAGGATGAAGACGGGCAGGGCTACCTGCTGGACAAGGCCCGTCTGGAACAGGTGCTGCTTGAGCGTGTACAAAAAGAAGCGAAGGTCAGTATTCGCCAGACACGAGTTCTGGGCCTGGAGCACCAGCCTGAAGGTGTGGTTGCCAGGCTGGCAGATGGTAGCAGCCTGGAAGCTGCTGCCTTGATCGATTGTACGGGTCGTGCCGCCTTGTCCACCGGAGCGGCCGCCCAGCGTCATCGTCTGGATAGACTGGTCGCTGCCTGGCACGTCTTTGACCTGCCTGAAGGGGCAGAACCCTTGGCTGCATCCCTGGTAGAAGCCGTCGAGTTGGGGTGGTGGTACTTGTCCCCCATGCCGGGTCATCGCTTGATGGTGGCCTTGTTTTCGGACTCGGATCTTTTGCCCGATGGTTTGAGTCGAGATGGTTCGGTCTGGGCCGGTTTGCTGGGCTGTGCCGATGCGGCACGAGTGCGTATGGAAAGCCTGGGCTTGGATAGTCAGATGGCTGATCACGCTCCTAAAGTCAGCGCTGCCGCTAGCTGCACCGTGTCTTACTTCGTGGAAGGCCGCATCTTGCGTGCTGGTGATGCAGGCGCGGCCATGGACCCCCTGGCCGCCAATGGCCTGGCAACGGCCCTGTGGAGCGGATCACAATCGGCACAGGCTGCTGTAGCTCTGACAAAAGGCAATCCCGAGCCGGCTCGTGCTTATGAGAAAGACTATTTGTTGGGTTTGGTGCGTCACCTGAATTCGCAACATGCTCTGTATGGCATGGAGCAACGCTACGCGGCGCAGCCTTTCTGGCAGCGTCGTCATCGCGCCTTGGAGTGATGGTAAAGAGGGCGGGGCAACGAAATAGCTTGCTGTAAGACCGCCAGAATCAAAAAAGCCGAAACAGTGCTCATGCTGTTTCGGCTTTTTTTATGGCTGATTGTTCTTCGGTAAGTCAGGGAGGTGTTTTGAATACGTCTGCCTTCAGTCCAAAAGGAGTTTGATTTTTCGGAAGGTCGTACTTCTGGAAGAGAGGCCCGGTCATATCAACACTGATTGGATCTACGTATCTGACTTCCTCGTCTTCAAACAGGGGTTCAAGCTGCTTGCTTTCAGACGGAAAAAACAAAAAGCCGATCATCTTGCGATGATCGGCTTTTTGAGGAATTTGTGGTGCCCAGGAGAGGACTCGAACCTCCACACCCGAAGGCACATGGACCTGAACCATGCGCGTCTACCAATTCCGCCACCTGGGCTTTTGATCAAGGCTGCTGCCCGTCTCAAGCATTCAATTATAGAGTGAGTTTCCTTGGGAAAGCAAGCATTTTCCACTCAATAAATTTAATTTCAATTTCTAGTTGATTGGCATTCTCATTATCATTATAGTGTGTCATGTGATATAGCATAAGAGTATGGACATGAAATTCAACACAATGGATGTCGAGCGGATGCTGCTGGATATGGGCCAAGGCCGAAAATACTCTGCTCGGGCCATGCAGCTCATGCTGATGGCCCTGCTCAAAGAGGGCAGTACTCACGGTTATCAGTTGATACGCCGTTTCGCGCAGCTTAGCCAGAACAGCTATGTACCCAGCGCTGGTGCGGTCTATCCCGCCCTGGCGTATTGCGCCACGCAAGGCTGGGTGCTGATTGAAGAAGAAGGCCGTCGCAAGATGTACAGCCTGACCAAGGAAGGGCACACGTATCTGGAAGAGCAAAAAGAAAAGTGCGATTACCTGATGCAGTCCCTGACCTATCGCGGGCGCAAGCTGGTGTGGATACGGCAGATGCTGGCCGAACACAATAGCGACGAGGATTTGAAGGCCGCGCAGGAACAAACAGGTTGGTTGCCGGAGTTCGTCCAGGTACGCCACAGCCTGAAGCAGGCCATGTTTGAACAATCGACAGCCAGTCTGGAACGACAGGCAGAGGTGGTGGCCATTTTGGAAAAAGCCATCGCTGACATACGGAACTTGCCCAAGGAGTCTTAAGAATGCAGTCTGAACAATTAACGCAGAAAGTTGCTCATACCTTGAAGTTGCGTTTGCTGACCGTAAAAAAGCGGCGCGAACTGGGGCCTGATATGGTGCGCATCACCCTGGAAGGCTCGGATCTGGAAGGTTTTTATACCCCTGGTTTTGATGACCACGTCAAACTGATTTTCCCGGACCTTGTCACTAAAGAATTGCGACTGCCTCAAATGGGCGAGCGTGGCATGGTCTTTGCCGCCGGTCAGGAAAAGCCACCTATCCGCGACTACACTCCTCGCGAGTTCCGCGAGCAGGAAAAGGAGATGGATATTGATTTTGTGGTCCACGGTGAAGGCCCGGCATGCCAATGGGCCATGCAAGCTAAAGAGGGTGACAAGCTGGGTGTGGCCGGTCCGCGTGGCTCCTTCCTGGTCAGCAAGGACTTGGACTGGCAAGTTCTGATTGGCGACGAAACCGCTGTGCCTGCCATGGCGCGACGAGTGAAAGAACTGCCTTCCAATGTGAAGGTGCAGGTTTACGTATTGGCACGTAATCTGCTGACAGTTGGTGCGATGGAGGCACCGGACCATGTCACGGTGAACTGGATTCCTTCGCTGGCCGGTTTGAATGGCATTCTGGACGCATTGCGTGCCGCACCCGAGTTGAGCGGCACCGGCTATGTGTGGGTCGCAGCAGAATATTCCATCGCTCAAAGCTTGCGTGAGTACTGGGTGCAAGAACGCGGCCTGGATAAAGGCGCGATTCGGGCCAGCAGCTATTGGCGTCAAGGCGATCAGGGCGAGGATGCCCCACGTCTGGACTAAGCGGCTTTTTGCTGAGGGTAGGGCTGGGCGCGCAAGCGTCCGCCCACGTTCAACACGGGCTGTAAATCTGTATCCAGCACCGTATTGGGATGAGCCAGACGGTGTTCGTCAATCAGGCGGGCAATGGCATCCATGTTCAGCAACAAGGTGCTGTCAATATCGTGCTGGAAGCGGGCCCAGTAGCCACCGCGACAACTGGAACCCAGCCAGCGCGGCTCGTAATCTCCGACCTTGTCAGCAAGCACTTCGCACACGACGGCCAGCCGGGAACAACCGGGGTGCAGGACAATGCGGTAGTGGTGCTGCTCTAAAGTCAGGTGGTAGCAAAACGGTGCAGACATGAAACACTCCTGTTTAGCTCTTGGAAGGGACTTCCGGGTGAGCAAGTTGGATTAAAGGACCCTTTGCCTGGAAACAACCAAGCATAAAAAAACCCGCTGGCAGCGGGTTCGTGTCTTGATGATCCCATTGATTGCCAGATGGCCATATCTTGAATCCACCTTGTGCGGGTACACAGGTTGGCATGGGTTGCCCCAACTCTTGATATAGCAATAAGCATAAAAGCGATTCTTATGAAGTGCAAGGGCTGCGCTTATTTCTGTCAGGCATGAAAAAAAGCAGAAATAGTTTGCACTCTTTCAAAATCATGTTATAGTTCTCTTCTGTCTTGCAGAGACGAGTTGAAAAACAAATCCAGCAGTCAGAGCCCAGGTGGCGGAATTGGTAGACGCGCATGGTTCAGGTCCATGTGCCTTCGGGTGTGGAGGTTCGAGTCCTCTCCTGGGCACCACAAATTCCTCAAAAAGCCGATCATCGCAAGATGATCGGCTTTTTGTTTTGTGTGTCCAAAAAACTGGGGGGAGCCGCCTTTTTGAGGATGAGAAAGGTCGGGTATACCGATCTGACGGGGGCTGTATACGCTGTTGCGATCCGTCTCAGTACGATGTGCCTTCAATCACCCGATCGAAGAAATCCGCTGGCCCCATTTGCCCACCTTTAAGCACCAGCTCCAGCCCATCAATCTCATCGTCCCCATGGCAGATGCAGGCGGCTACGCCTGGGCTGACTAAGTCCAGATAACTCAGGCCCCAAATACCCAATGCCTGGGTGCTTAAGCTGGACGTGTCGCCGCCCGCGATACAGAGGCGTGACAAACGGTGCTCTAATCGCAACTGTTTGACCAGATGACGTAAAAACTGCGCGCTGTCTTCTGCCACGAGTTGTGTAGGCAGGGTGGGGCGGCTTGGGCCCTGGTTTGCAGGCTTTGTTTGCAGCAAGGTATGACGTCCTTTGCGCACATTGTTAATGACCGTTGCGTGCAGCTTGGTGACATAGCTTGGGCTGTGATGCAGTTCGTACGGGTCAAGCTCAAAGATGTCTGCTTGCTGGCAACGGGCGACCTGCTGTGCAGTGATGGGCGACTGACTTCCCACCAGAATCAGCACCGGCTGTGTACTGGCGTGTAGTCCCGTAACGGGTTGGGCGAAAGTATCAGGCCGTTGGCTTAAATAAGCTTGTGCCACGCTGCTGGAGCCGGCAGTTAACACGGTTCCGTTTTGGCTGAGCACTTTAAGCAGCGCACCAGCCTGTGCAATATCGGCCTCACAAGCAATGTCCAGCAGAGGATGCTGATGCCCGTGTTCTGCTGCTTGCTCTTGCCATTGTTTGCTTTGCTTGTTCACTTCGTAGTCCGTCTTCTGATATTCGGTCCACGGCAGAGAGAACACGTTTTTTAACCCCTGTGCTTGCAGATGAAGCAGTAAATCTGCTTCGTGCATGGGCGTGACAGGGTGTGATCCCATCGTAGGGTGTCGATCAATCCGGTAGACCTGTCCGTCTTGTCCAGCCTGCGCGAATAGGGTGGCAAAAACGCAGTAGCGTCCCAGATTGATTTGTCCCCCCAGTACAGGGCTGACAGCGACCTGAGCCAGCGGGCGCAAGCACTCCAAAGCAATCGCAATATTGCCGATTTCAGGACTGCTATCGAAGGTTGAGCAAATCTTGTAATGCAATAGCTTGGGCTGCATGGAGGCCAGAAAAGGGGTGACGCCCTTCAAGCTGTTGCGGATTTGCTCGCAATCCAGCGAGCGGGTCGCCCCCGCCAGCCCTATGGCTTCCAGTCCTTGCAGCCTTTTCAGGTGATGGGGGCTGGGGGCTTGCAAGAGCAGGATGGCACGTACTCCGCTCTGGCTTAAGGTCGCCAAGGTATCGCTGGCTCCGGTGAAGTCATCGCCATACCAGACATATTCGGGGCGTAATACAGTCATGAGGTATTTCCGATCAGGCCATTTTCGGGCCAAAAAACTCCAGCGCCTGGGCCAGCTCATTGCAGGTTCTGGCCTGTTCTTGCACGCTGATTCCCTGATCTGCTGCTTGCCAAGCCTGTTGCAGACTCAGCACTCCTGCATGCGCTCCGGCCGGGTGAGCCAGAATGCCGCCACCTGCCATGAACAGCACATCAGTACTGTTTGCCGCCTGCCAAGTTGCTTCCACGGTTCCCGCCCATTGTCCGGAAGACACCACGGGAAGGACGCGATCATCGTGCTGGTCGTCCAGACGATGCAGACAATGCCCAATGGCTTCACGCACTTCCTGATCGGCTTGTGCAAATTTCCCCTGCAGTCCGTGTACGTGAATATGGTCTGCTCCGGCCAGACGCCACAGGGTTTGATAGGCACTGACAGAAATTCCCAGCAAAGGGTGACGCGACAAGGCTCCGTAGCCATTGCGATGTGCATGCAAGGCCAGGCCGGTATGACGGCGCAGAGTTTGCAGCGCGGAATAGCCTACCCAGTTCTGGCTGACCATGACGCAACTGCCGCCTTCGCGCTCGACCAGATCGGCGTGGCGTTTCATGGCATCGGTTTCGTCGGTAATGTTGAAAGCAAACATTACATGCTTGCCGCTGCGCTCTTCATGAGCGCGGATCACTTCCATGACAGCGGGAATGCGCTCATGCAAAGGCGAGTGGGTCGGGTCAGCGCAGACTTCATCGTCCTTGATGAAATCTACTCCGGCATTGCACAAGGTTCGTACCAGCTGTACCACGTCGTCAGTACGCAAGCCCACGCTGGGTTTGATGATGGTGCCAACCATGGCGTTGCGGACAACGCCGGTACGGGAGCGGGTGCCGTCGATACCAACAGCAGGCATCTCGAACTGGCGGCGATAGGAAGCGGGCAACTCCAGCGCTTCCAACCGCAGGCCCGTTACCTCGCCCAGATCAAACAGGTTGCCTGTAACGCATGCAGCCAGTGTGGGTAGATTGGCGCCGATGTTGGCGATAGGAAACCGTATATCGACCAAGGCTCGCTGATAGGGTCCAGAGATGCCCCTTCGTTCCAGCAAGGTATTGGATAAGCTGGGCTGCGCGATGCTCTCCAGCCGTTGCACGCGTTCGACTGTCGCTCGTGCACGCTTGCGCAGCTCTTCGGTTTCCCCTGCAACACGGGTAAATGTGCCGCAGGACTGTTCGCCAGCGATTACCTCGGCAACCTGCTCGGGCGGCAGGGGAGTTTCGATCAGGTAACGGGCCAGAAAAGTGTCAGTGCTCATGCTGTGTACGACCTATAGCGTGCTCAGGTCAGGGAAGGGACGTACGGGGTCCTGGCCGTCCCAGTTCTCGGAGGCGGCACGGATCATGGAGAACATCTTGCCTTTGGGGCCCGCCACCTCGGATAGCTCAATGACGGCACCGGGATGAAACTCGGTATCGAAATAGCAAAAACGGCCGCGCTCGCCAACCTCGCCGCTCATGACAACGTTCAAGCCATGGTCCAGCGCGCGTTGCAGGTCCGCATCGTAGTTTTCTGTCCAGTAGGCGACGTGTTGCAAACCCAGCTGGCCGGCTTGCAGAAAGTCCCGGTACATCGAAGGAACATCGTTGCGGCATTGAATCAGTTCCACTTGCACAAAACCGGAATTGGCCAGGGCGACCGAGTTATGCGGTTCGTAGGATTCGCCTCGGTACTGGTAATTCTTGATGCCGACTTTGGGGTTGTAGTACCAGGGGCCTACACCCAGTTGGCGACTCCAGTAGTCCATGGCGGCTTCGATATCACGCACCACATAGCCAAGCTGGCGGATTTCACCAAATAAGGTACTCATACATAATTCCTGAAGGGGTAAATCAGCTGAGCGAAGGCGCAGCCAGTCCCGCGGCAGACTTGGAGCGCTGCCGTCGGAGGGTTATCAATAGGGAGAGAGGCCGGGCTTGTGGCCCGGCTAAGAATTATTGGCCAGCGCCCTGGACGATTTCGTCGGGGATAGGCACACCGGCATATTTCAGATGGATTTCATTGAGCTTACCGTTCTGCAGATTTGTCTTGATCCATTCGTCCACCCAGCCTTTCAGTTCAGGCTCGTTCTGGCGCATGGCAATGCCCAGCTTGTAGGACTCGATCACGAACTTGACCTCGAAGGGGCGCGAGGGATTGCGGTCGGCAATGGCTTTGATAATGGGTGGCGTGATCGCCACAATGTCGGTCTGACCGCTGGCAGCGGCGGTAATCGAGGCAGCCTCATCATCAAAGCGCACCAGATTGGCTTGTGGTGCCCGCTCACTGATGAGCTTGTCCTGAGGGCCGCCACGGGTTACGGCGACACGCTTGCCTACCAGATCTTCCATGCCCTTGATGTCCACATCTTTGGGAGCGCCAACGGCTGCTTGAATAGCACCGTAGGGAATGGAAAAGTCCACGGCCTTGGCACGTTCAGGCGTAATCGACAGTGAAGAGATAATCAAATCGGCCTTGTTGGACAGCAGATTGGGAATGCGGGCGGAGTTGGTGGTCTGCACGATTTCCAGTTCTACGCCCAGATCCTGGGCCAGCAAGCGGGCGGCTTCCACATCCGAGCCTACAGCCTGCATTTTGTCGTCGATATAGCCATAAAAGGGTGCGCCCAGGTCGATACCGACGCGGATCTTTTTGGAGGCCTTGATGTCGTCCAGCGCATTGGCGCTGGCAGCGGCGGACAAGCCAGTCAGGCCCAGGGCCAGGATGGTGGCACGCAGGAGGGTCGAGAGTGTCATGGTGCAGTCTCCGTCAGGATATTGTTATGGTGCTAGGGAAGAATCTTTACAGACCGTGAGCCAGAAAGGCTTGCAGCTCCGGGGTTTGGGGATTGCGCAGCATGTCGCCGGGGCCGGTTTCCCAGACACGCCCCTGGTGCATGAAAATCACCACATCGGCTACGCGGGCAGCAAACTCCATTTCGTGTGTGACCAGGACCATGGTCATGCCATCGGCCGCCAGGCTTTCAATGACACGCAAAACTTCGCCGGTCAGTTGCGGGTCCAGCGCAGAGGTCACCTCGTCAAACAGCATGACTTTGGGTTCCATGGCCAGGGAGCGGGCGATGGCAACGCGCTGTTGCTGACCACCTGATAACTGTTCCGGATAGGCCTGGGCCTTGTCGGACAGCCCCACTTGCTCCAGGGTGCGTCGGCAAATGGCGCGAGCCTCCTCACGGCTGCGGCCACGAACGACTTGCGGAGCCAGCATGATGTTGCGTTCTACTGTTAAATGCGGGAACAGGTTGTAGCTCTGGAAGACGATGCCAACATCGGTCCGTAGCGAGCGCAGGCAGACATCCGGGTCGTGGACTTGATGGCCGCACACTTCGATCTGGCCGCGATCAATGATCTCCAGCCGGTCTATGCAGCGCAGGGCGGTACTTTTGCCTGACCCGCTGCGTCCGATAATGGCGGTTACCTGACCTTTGGGAATGGCAAAGGACACGCCATTCAGGACGGCATTGCTGCCAAAACTTTTGTAGACGTCTTTGAGTTCAACAACGATAGACATAAAAACTCCTTGGCGATCCGAACTTATTTCTGCACTGGGCGATGAGCAAAATGCAGGCGCATCTCCAGGCGGCGGCTCCAGGCCGACAAGGGATAGCACAGGGCGAAATACAGGGCTGCAATCAGCACGTAGATCAGGAAGGGCTGGAAGATCGAGTTATTGATCAATTGGCCGGCTCGTACCAACTCCACAAAGCCCACAATGGATGCCAGCGAAGTGTTCTTGATAATTTGCACCATGAAACCGACGGTGGGCGGCGTGGCAATGCGCACAGCCTGGGGCAGAATCACCAGATACAGTCGTTGCCAGCGGGATAGGGCCAGACATTCAGCGGCTTCCCATTGGGTTCGGGCCACGGACTGGATGCTCCCGCGCCAGATTTCACCCAGGTAGGCACTGACGTAAATCGTCATGGACAGCCCGGCTGCTACCAGTGGCGGCAGGGTCAGTCCCATGATGCTGAGCCCGAAATAAGACAGGAACAGAATCACCAGCAAGGGAGTGCCTTGAATGATCTGAATGTAAGCAATGGCCAGATAGCGCAGGGGGCGCCATGCGCTGATACGGGCCAGGGCTACCAGGGCACCGCCTAACCCACCTCCAATAAAGGAAATCAGCGACAGTACGACCGTCCACAAAGCGCCTTCCAACAGGAAGTTCAGGTGATTGGCATTGAATCCGCTTGTGAACATGGCTTAACTCCGGCCGCGCAGCGCACGCTGACGAGAAAAAACCAGCTGTCCGCTTAGCCACAGGACCAGTCGCATCAGCAAGGACAGGGCCAGGTACAGGACGGCAACCAGAATGTAGGCCTCGAAAGGGCGGAAGGTCTCGGCCTGAATATGGTTGGCCATGGCCGTCAACTCCTCCACTGAAATCTGCGAGGTCACCGAGGATGCCAGCATCAGCAACACATACTGGCTGCACAAGGACGGGTACACACGCTCCAGCGCAGGCAGCAAAATGACATGCCAATAGGTTTGGGCACGAGTCAGACCCAGGCATTCGGCGGCTTCCAGCTGTCCTTTGTGAATGGAGTCCATGCCGGCGCGCATGATCTCGCAGGTATATGCCGCCACATTGATGACCAAAGCGGCCAGAGCTGCGCCAAAGGCACTGACTTTCCAGCCCAGGGTGGCCAAACCGAAAAAGACCAGGAAGATCTGTACCAGCAGCGGCGTATTGCGAATGATCTCCACGTAGAAACCGCAAAGGCGGGCAATCAGGCGGGATGAACTGCGACGACCAATGGCCAGAAAAGTGCCGGCGATAAAACCGAGCACGGTAGCCGGAAC
The DNA here is from genome assembly GCF_020496585.1 of Alcaligenes sp. 13f. NCBI lineage: Bacteria > Pseudomonadati > Pseudomonadota > Betaproteobacteria > Burkholderiales > Alcaligenaceae > Alcaligenes > Alcaligenes sp. 13f. The sequence continues at coordinate 133,544 of NZ_JAHKKC010000003.1, read as the reverse complement.
GGACAATTTGATTGTCATCCAGGCCCCTTGCAGCAGTTGCGGCCACTGAAGCAGCACGCTGGAAAAGTCAAAGGTATAAGTCATGGCTGGACGGGTGGAACCTACGTCATCAAACAGAATCAGAGCGTGCTGACTCCCGAATGCTGCAGGTCTTGTCTCCCTATGGTTTACATGTTTTTATGATGTTTTTTGCTGTGTTGTTGCACTAGCCTTTTTGTATGGTATAGAAGCCACTTAAAGCCTGTCCAGCCAATCCAATGATGGTTTTTGATTGACTAATAAAATCCCTAAAATCAGCGATATTGCCCGTTTGGCGGGCGTCTCTACCGCGACGGTGGACCGGGTCTTGAACCGGCGTCCCGGCGTGCGTCCCGGCACGGTCCAGCATGTGCTTAAAGCGGCCCGCAAACTGAACTACATCAGCGATGCCGAGTTCAGCGCCGACCGTTGCCTCAAGCCCATGCGCATCACGTTTTTATTGCCTGCCGGCAGCAATCGCGTGATCCATATGTTTGGGGATGCCATCGACTACTCACAGACGCAGTTGCAGCCTTTCAATGTGGATTGCCATACCGAAGTCTTTAACGGCTTTGATCACGAGTCCCTGGCCCATGCGCTGCTGGGCTTGCGCGGCCGCACCGATGGCGTGGTATTTATGGCGCTGGAGCATCCGGTGGTGCGCGAAGCGGTCGATACCTTGGTTCACGATGGTATTCCGGTAGTGACTTTGATTTCCGATTTGTCGGCCTCGACGCGCTTTGGCTACGTAGGCTTGGACAATGTGGCAACCGGCCGTCTGGCAGCCTATCTACTTAGCCGTCTTGGGGGCGGGCAGTCGGGCAGCTTCGCCTTGATTGCAGGCAGTCTGTGCTACCGCGCCCACTGTGATCGTGAGTCCGGTTTCTTGCAGCTAATGCAGGAAAAAGGCTGGGCAGATCGGGTGATTGGCTTGCGCGAAGGGCATGACGATGCAGAAAGCAATTACCGGCAGACGCGGCTGTTGCTTGAGCAGCATGCGGATTTGCTGGGTATCTACAATATTGGCGGCGCCCCTGAAGGAGTGGCGCGGGCGTTGAAAGAGGCACGACGAGACAAGAAAATTATCTTTGTCGGCCATGGGCTGACCTCTGATGTGCGTGCCTTGCTGATCGATGGCACCTTGGATGCCATCATCATGCAGGACCCGCAGCAGTCGATCCTGAACTGTGTGCGCATGTTGACGGCAGCCCGGCACATGGCGGAGGGGGGAGAGTCGGGCTTGAAGCTCAAGCCCATGAACAGCATTGTGGTGTTCAGGGAGAATTTGCCTTGATTTCAAGCGGCCTTCAGATCCTGAATCAAGGCCTTTAAAAAGTCACTGACGCTTTGTGGCAAGACCCGCTTGGCCATGCTTAAAATCTGCAAGTCTCGATCCAGTCGGGAGTCCCGCACAGGAACAATTTTCAATCCATGGTCCAGGCTGCTGCGATGGCTGATTGACGCTCCCAAGGCGATGGCATTGGTGCGTCTGACGAACTCGTGTAACACCCCCGAGTAGTTGCAGGTAAAGACTTCGTTAAAGACCAGCTTTTCCATCTGGCAAACGTGGTTAAAGAGTTGCTTTTGGGTAAGCTCCTCGCCGGGCATCACGATGGGATAGGGTTGTAGTTCGTTCAAGGACAGCTTGCTTGCCGTGGCTAAAGGGTGTTGTGCTTGCATGACGGCAAAAATGGGTGAGCGGCAGGAGTAGTTCACTTCCACATCGGGTACCGGGGCGGTGCTGAAAATAGCCCCTATATCAACCTCTCCGTTTCGAACCATATCCACACAATCATTGGGCGAGCTCACTTTCAATACAAACCGTGCCAATGGCGTTCGGTTGGAAAACTCTGCCATGACCATGGGTAAAAAGTAGCGGGCTAACCCCTCGGTGGCTGCCACCCGAATTAAATGGGCCTGGGCATAGTCGTTTTGACGCAGACTTTGTACGATGGCTTCTTCTTCCAGCCGCACGCGCAAGGCGTGTTCGGCCAGGGCCTGACCTGCTGCAGTCAGTACCATTCCTCGTCGCCTGCGCTCAAACAGCGCCACCCCAATGGACTCCTCCAGCAAGCTGATTTGGCGGCTGATTGCACTAGGGGCAATATGCAGCCTTGCGCTGGCTGCCGCCAGTGAGCCTGTTTTCATCACGGCCAGAAAGTATTTGTAATCCATGGCTTTGCTTGTTTGTCTCGGGTCTGGGCTTTGTGTTTTGAGTTCTAAAAATTAGCTCATTCTATTCTAAAGATAGAAATATACAGAAGGTAAGACGGATTCTATAGTCCTCTTTCCTATCAATAAGACAACGAGACAAAAATGGGAAAAAGTAAAGCCTTGTCCAGGGTGCGCGCCTATTTTGAGGAGGGCGGTTTCGAGCAGGACTTGCGCCGTCGTGTGGCGATTCAAAGTGACAGCCAGACTGCGGAGAAAGCGGATCAATTGCAGCTCTACCTGGATCAGGAGCTGGGCCCTTCCTTGGTGAAACTGGGGTTTGAGGTCCGTATCCTGGCCAATCCCAAAGGGGCAGGCCCCATCCTTCTGGCTCACCGACATGAATCCGATGAGCTACCCACGATTCTGACCTATGGGCATGGCGACGTGGTGCCCGGACATGACCATCAATGGCGTGAAGGCCTGGCGCCTTGGGAATTGAAGATCGAAGGGGAGCGTTGGTATGGCCGGGGGACGGCGGACAATAAAGGCCAACACAGCATCAATCTGGCCGCGCTGGAACAGGTCATTCAAGCTCGCGATGGGCGTTTGGGTTTCAACCTCAAAGCCATCTTTGAGACGGGTGAAGAGCGTGGCTCGGTCGGTTTGCGCGAGTTTTGCGAGCAACATGCACAGAGCTTGTCGGCTGATCTGTTTCTGGCCTCGGACGGCCCGCGCTTGAACGCCAATCAGCCGACCTTGTTCTTGGGCTCGCGTGGCACTGTGCTGTTCTCGCTGGAGGTGATTTCGCGTGAAGGGGGGCTGCACTCGGGCAATTGGGGCGGGGTGATGGAAAACCCCGCGGTGGTGCTGGCCAATGCTCTGGCCTGTCTGGTGGGGCCTCAAGGACAACTGTTGTGTCGCGAACTGACGCCAGGCCCCATACCGGAGGACGTGCTGGCTGCCATTGCAGATTTGGAGATTGGTCAGCATACCTTGGGGCTGGCCTTAAATGAGCATTGGGGCGAACCGGGCCTTAGCTACGGCGAACGTCTGTTCGGCTGGAACACCTTGGAAGTGCTGGCACTGGATGCCGGGAATCCGCAAAAACCAATCAATGCTATCCCGCCTCGTGCTCAGGCTTTTTGCAATTTGCGTTTTGTGCTGGGAACGCAGATAGAGGACTTGGAAAGCACTTTGCGCCAGCACCTTGATGCGCATGGCTTCGAGCAGGTGCGTATTCATATGGGCCAGATCATGCCTGCCACCAGGCTGGATCTGGGCAATAAGTGGATCGCCTTGATCAAGGCTGCGATCAGCAAAGTGACGGATCAGAAAATTGCCGTGATCCCGAATTTGGCAGGAACTGTACCCAACGATATTTTTGCCGATGTACTGGGTCTGCCCACGATCTGGGTGCCACACTCCTACCCCGGCTGCTCTCAGCACGCTCCCAATGAGCACATGCTGACTCCCATTATCCAAGAGGGACTGGACATCATGACCAGCGTTTTCTGGGAACTGGGCGAATTGAACAAGAACACTTAAAAAAAATAGACGCCGTTCAGAAGTAACGGCGCATTGCCTTCGGAAACACCGGGGGCAGGAGGAGATAAAAGATGGAGCAGACCAAAAAAGCGGTGGGGCCTTTACCGCGTTCGTTTTGGAAGCCGGTCGCCGCGTCCGTGGTGGGGAATACCTTGGAGTGGTTTGATCTTGCTGTATATGCCTACTTTGCACTGACCATTGGTCGTGTTTTTTTTCCGAGCTCAGACCCTACCGTCTCTTTGGTTCTGGCTTTTGCCACATTCGGGATTTCATTTCTGATTCGGCCCATTGGAGCCGCGGTTATTGGCTCCTATGCGGACAGACACGGACGCAAGAAAGCCTTGTCCCTGTCCATCCTCTTGATGTTATTGGGCACGTTCATGATTGCGGTCATGCCTGGTTATGAAACGCTCGGACTCATTGCGCCTATCGGTATTTTGATTGCCCGTTTTATTCAGGGCTTTTCGGCGGGGGGCGAATTTGGCAGTTCTACCGCATTCATGATGGAGCATGCTCCAGAACGCTCTCGCGCATTTGTGGCCAGTCTGCAGTTTGCCAGTCAGGGCTTTGGTGTCGTGCTGGCTTCTTTGTTCGGTTATGTGTTGACTTCTACCTTAAGCGAACAGCAGATGCTGGATTGGGGGTGGCGTGTTCCCTTTTTCTTCGGCTTGTTGCTGGGGCCGGTAGGATACTGGATCCGCAAAACGGTGGATGAGTCCCCGGATTTCAAAGAAAGTGAACCTGGCGGTCAGCCAGTGCGAGAGGTGCTGAGTTCACAAAAGGTTTTGCTGTTGATTGCTTTGGGCACCTTGATTTTGTCTACCGCCTCCAACTACCTGATTACTTATATGCCATCGTATGCAGCGACTACCCTGCGTGTTCCGCAATCGGCCGGATTTTTGGCAACACTCACCGCAGGCTTGATTCTGACTGTTGCTACGCCGTTGGTAGGTTATGTCGCGGGTAAAGTTGGTCGGATCAAGATCATGCTCACCGCTGCCGTGCTGTATGCGATTGCGATCTTCCCGTCCTTCATGTGGTTGAACCGCGAGGCGACCCAAACGGCGCTGATTCTGGTTGTAGGTTTGATGGCTTTGCTCAAAGCCGTGTACTTCGCCCCCTTAGCCGGATTGATGGCTGATGTCTTTCCAGTACGTACCCGTGTTACAGGCATGTCCTTGAGCTACAACATCGGCGTCACTGTCTTTGGTGGTTTTGCACCTGTGATTGCCACGGGTCTGATTTCACTGACCGGCTCTCCGGTGGCGCCCAGTTACTACCTGATTCTGGCCGCGGCGTTGAGTATCGTGGCCTTGCTAGCAGCCAGTCGCAAGCTGGGTATGAGGTAAGTCAGGGTCGTTCAAGGGAGGGCGGGCACTGCTAACAAGCAAAGGAGCGTATTCAGAAAACCGTTTTCAGACCGGTTTGCCTGTGGTCAGCGGGCAAGCCGTTTTTTTTGTGTCTGCCTCCAGGCTGGCGCATCGTTCTTGTCCTGGCACCTTGCCGTATTTATAAGATGTATTTAATATATATCTTTATGGGCGGTGGCGATTTCATCAACTGCCTCACCTCATGTTAAAGGGATAAAAAATGCAAGTTGGAATGCTGAAACTGGCGGGTTTGCGACACCCTGAATGCGCCGATAAAGTGGCTATTGCCTTGGCGGCTATTGAAGGCGTACAAGCGGCAGATGCCTCGTTCGAAAACGCAAAGGCGTCGGTTCGTTTTGATGAAAACCAGGTCTCGCTGGAAGATCTGCATGCTGCCGTCGAGCGGGCCGGCTATCAAATCGCCAAACCTGCGCATGGTGAAGATGGTGCATGTTGCGGTGGCTGCGGCGGTTAAACCTACTGCATCCTGAGACTGAAAACCGACTGTAGAAACACAGTCGGTTTTTTTATGGTTGTACAAAGCAGGGCAGGCGGTGTTTTGCTTTGAGTGTGTTGCCTTGGCTCCCCAGGTGCTTGCTTCAAGGGGTATTCACAGGCCTGTAAAGAAAGCAGCCGATCATGCGGTAGTGATTCTTTATGTGGAAATGGCTGTGTTTAAAAAAGAAGGGGGTCGTATTGCTGCTCGTTTTCTGCCACAGTCAGACGTCATCGGATTGATGCTGAAGGATAATAAATTTATGGAGCAACAAAATAAAAAAGGCCGACCATTGAGAAATGATCGGCCTTTCGGAATTTTGGTGCCCAGAAGAGGACTCGGTCACACGGGCGCGACCCCGGTCGGGCTTGCATGCCCGACCTTTCTCGCCCCCACGTCAGGTGCTCAAGCACCTGACTTTCTGGGCTGGAAAGCAAAAAGCCGACCATCTTGCGATGATCGGCTTTTTTGGAATTTGGTGCCCAGAAGAGGACTCGAACCTCCACACCCGAAGGCACATGGACCTGAACCATGCGCGTCTACCAATTCCGCCACCTGGGCATATCGTTGTATGCTTATGGCTGTGCCAAAAGCCTTTAACGACTTTACTGCGTGAGCAGCAAAGAAAAAGGATTATAGGCATACTTTATTAATAATGGAAGTGTCCTTTTGAATAAAAAACATCAAGACAGTACTGAGGACCGTATTCAATCAACGGGCCGTTATGAGTTGCCGCCTGACTTCGACCCGGATACCCCGACGCGGGAAGTGATCCTGGCGGGGCTGCGCGAAGATGCAGACGGCCTGACCATGCAGGCTCTGGCGAAAAAGCTGGGCCTGGGCAAAGAAATTACGGTGGGTTTCGAGCGGCGTGTGCGCGCAATGGAGCGCGATGGTCAGCTGCTGATCTCCCCCGAAGGCAAAATTCGCAAAAATAACCAAACTGGTTTTATCGCCGGCAAAGTGTTGGGCCATCGCGACGGCTTTGGTTTCTTGCAGCGCGACGATGGGCAGCCCGATCTGTTCTTGTCGCCTCGAGAAATGGCCAAAGTGTTGCACGGCGACCACGTTATGGTGCGTATCGTCGGTGAATACCGCGGCAAGCCAGATGCCTCGATCGTCGAAGTTACTGCGCGCCACACCAGCAAGCTGGTGGGCCGTTTCCTGCGGGAACGTGGCACGTTCATCGTGGTGCCCGAAGATCAACGTATCAAGCACGACATCCTGATTCCCAACGGAGACCAGGGCGAGGCCGAGCCCGGTCAGGTTGTGACGGTAGAGATTACTCAGCAGCCCGAGCGCCATCGTCAGCCTTTGGGGCGTGTGATTGAAGTGCTGGGGGAAACTGACGATCCCGGCATGGAAATCGAGATTGCCGTGCGCAAGTTTGAAGTGCCGGTCGATTTTTCCGAGAAGGCGCTCAAGCAGGCTGCGCGCATTCCCGCCAAGGTCAAACCATCGGAATACAAAGGCCGCGTAGATTTGCGCGATGTGCCTTTCATCACGATTGACGGTGAAGACGCACGAGACTTTGATGACGCGGTGTACTGCGAACGCGTTGATATTGGCACGGGCAAGCGCTCGCGCTGGGCATGGCGTTTGCTGGTTGCGATTGCCGACGTCAGCCATTACGTGCGCTCTGGCGATGCCCTGGATGAAGACGCTCTGGAGCGTGGCACCAGTGTGTATTTCCCGCGCCGCGTGATCCCCATGCTGCCAGAAAGCCTGTCCAACGGGATTTGTTCTCTGAACCCGTCGGTAGACCGTCTGGTCATGGTGTGCGATATGGTCGTGTTGGCCGATGGTGCCAAATCCGGCACTGTGTCGGCCTACCAGTTTTATGAAGCGGTCATTCATTCACATGCGCGCACGACGTATTCCGATATCTGGAGCGCCTTGCAGCAGCCCACTGGCCCGGCGGCCACCCAGATTCAGCATGTGCTGGAGCCTGTGCAGAACCTGTACTCTCTGTACCGCCTGCTGGCCGAGCGCCGTACCGCCCGTGGTGCGATTGATTTCGATACGGTTGAAACCAAGATTGTCTGCAACCCCTTGGGTCGTATCGAACGTATTGAGCCCTTGGTCCGTAACGACGCGCACAAGCTGATTGAAGAGTGCATGTTGGCAGCCAATACCTGTGCTGCCGACTTTATTGCCCGCAGCCGTCGCAACGGTTTGTACCGTGTACACGAAGGCCCAACGCCGCCCAAGCTGGAAGCCTTGCGTGAGTATTTGCGTAGCTTGGGTCTGACCCTGGAAGGAGGCGACGAGCCTACTTCTGCTGATTACGCCAAAGTCGTGGCTGCAGCCCGTGGCCGTTCTGACTTCGCCGTCATTCAGACCATGTGTTTGCGTTCCATGCAGCAGGCTATCTACAGTCCGGAAAAAACGGGGCACTTCGGTCTGGCCTATTCGCAATACGCGCACTTCACCTCGCCGATTAGACGTTACCCGGATTTGCTGGTGCACCGTGTCATCAAGGGTATTTTGAAGGGCGAGCGCTACATTCCGGCTATCGACGAGGATCCGGGCGATGCCGCCTTGCCAGCCAGCAAGCGTGACTTTGCACGTTGGGAAAAATTGGGTGCCTTGTTGTCAGCGCGCGAGCGTCGTGCTGATGAGGCTTCCAAAGATGTGGAAGCCTGGCTCAAGTGCTGGTTTGTTAAAGAGCACGTGGGTGAGGAGTACTCCGGCAAGATCAGCGGCGTGACCAGCTTCGGTCTGTTTGTGACGCTGGATACCTTGTATGTGGAAGGTCTGGTCCATGTTTCCGAGCTGGGTGCGGATTATTTCCAGTACAACGAAACTTCGAACGAGTTGCGTGGTGAGCGCACCGGTCTGCGTTATCGCCTGACCGACGCGGTGCAAGTCCAGGTTGCGCGTGTTGATCTGGAAGCGCGCCGTATTGAGTTCCGTCTGGTTAAAGGCGTGGGCTACAAGGCGGTGAAGGCAGCAGCTGAAGGGATTGATCCATCCGAGCGTCCCATCAAGAAAGCAGCCCCAACCAAACCGCTGGCCTTGAAGGGCACCACGGCATCCCAACGACGTGCTTCGCAAAAACAGGCTGAGCGGGATGAAAAGCGCAGTGCGGAGAAGGCAGCCAAGTCTGCGAAATCCACGCGTAGCCCTAGAGGACGCCGTCGATAGGCGTACAATGCCAAGCCGGGCTTTTTGCCCGGCTTTCTTTATTTGCTCTTATTTCCCCCAAGGATTGTTATGCCTCAGCAGGTTTTGGCCGGTTTTCATGCCGTTATTGCCCGAGTTCGTTTTAGCGCCGCTTCGGTGCGCGAGGTCTATGTGGATCAGACCCGGCGCGATAAACGGATGCTGGCTTTTATCGAACAGGTAGAACAGGCTGGCTTGAAAGTCATGGCTGTGCCGGTCGAACGTCTGGATGGTCTGGCCAAAGGCACGCGCCATCAGGGCGTGGTGGCACTGGCTCTGGAGCAAGAACTGGCTGTCGATGTCAATGAATTGCTGGACGATCTGGAAGAGGCCGGGCAGGTTCCTTTTCTGTTGATTCTGGATGGAGTGACAGACCCCCATAATCTGGGAGCCTGCTTGCGTAGCGCCAATGCGGCAGGTGCCCACGCCGTAATTGCGCCTCGTGACCGCGCTGTGGGTCTGAATGCCACCGTATCACGCGTGGCTTGCGGCGGTGCAGAGTCTACGCCTTACATTACGGTAACGAACCTGGCCCGTACCATGCGTATGCTGCGCGAGCGTGATGTCTGGTTGGTTGGCACCAGCGACCAGGCCACGCATACCTTCCACCAGGTCGATGCCCGCCGTCCCATGGCCTGGGTAATGGGTGCCGAGGGCGAGGGCATGCGCCGTCTGACTCGTGAAACCTGCGACGAGCTGGTTTCCATCCCCATGATGGGCGCAGTAGAAAGCCTGAATGTTAGCGTCGCCAGTGCGGTTTGCTTGTACGAAACCTTGCGCCAACGTAGCCAGTCTTAATTTCTTTTAAGTCTTGTTACTTGCTTAATTACTTATTTGTATAAAAAACGGCGGGTTTCATCCGCCGCTTCACCAGATAATAGGTAATTGGCCGTCAGCCGGGCAAAACCCAATCGGCGCTGACGGTGTGTACACGCATTATGGGCTTGGAAACGATCATGGAAGAAAACGGCTTTATTACCTCTACCTTGCACTCTGACCGTCGCTTGGGCACGCAACATGGCGCTATCCATCAGCCATTGCACCCATCGACCGAGTTCGGTTTTCAGGATGCGCGTGAGCTGGCTGCGGTCTTTCAGGGCAAGTCCGGCTTTACCTATTCCCGTCAAGGCACGCCCACCACGGCGGCGTTGGAAGCCAAGATTACACGCATGGAAAAAGGCATAGGCAGCGTCAGTTTTGCCACAGGTATGGCGGCGCTGACAGCAACCTTGTTTACCTTGCTGCGCCAGGGCGATCATCTGATTGCCAGCAAATTCCTGTTCGGTAATACCAATAGCTTGCTGGGGACTTTGCGCGACCTGGGTGTACAAACCACGCTGGTGGATGCAACCGATCTGGCCCAAGTGCAAGCCGCACGGCAGCCCAATACCCGCATGGTCTTTGTTGAGACCATTGCCAATCCCGGTACACAGGTAGCTGATCTGCAAGGGGTGGGGCAATGGTGTCAGGACGAGGGGCTGTTGTATGTGGTCGATGCCACCTTGTCCTCGCCTTACCTGTCGCCCGGCCGTGAGTTCAAGGCCTCTCTGGTGGTCAATTCCCTGTCCAAACACATTGGTGGTCACGGTAATGCCTTGGGTGGCATGGTGACGGATACCGGCCTGTTTGACTGGACGACCTACCCCAATATTGCCGAGGTCTACCGCACGGGCAATACGCAGAATTGGGGTTTGGTACAGATTCGGAAAAAGGGCTTGCGCGATATGGGCGGCACCTTGTCGTCTGACGTGGCTCACCGCCTGGCTGTCGGTTCGGAAACCTTGCCTTTGCGTATGGAGCGTATCTGTTCCAACGCCCTGGCCTTGGCGCGCCATTTGAAGGCGCATCCCAAGGTCAAGCACGTGCAGTATCCCGGCCTGGAAGATCACCCGCAGCACGAGCGTACGGCTCAATTGTTCGGCAATCGCTTCGGTGGCCTGATGAGCGTAGTGCTGGAAGAGGGCATCGAAATCTTTGACTTCCTGAATCGCCTGAAGGTCTTTGTACTGGCTACGCACTTGGGCGACAACCGCAGTCTGGTGCTGCCCGTGGCCCACACCATCTACTACGAGATGGGCGCTGAGCAGCGCGCTCTGATGGGCATTGCCGACAATCAGTTGCGTATCTCCGTAGGTATTGAAGAGATTATCGATCTGACCTCGGACTTTGATCAGGCGCTGGCCCAGTCCTAAGCTCTTCGCACATCTAGCCATGGTTCAGCCTGGGCTGTATCAGGGCTAGATGCTGCATTGCTTGCTGCAATTCCCTGCATTCCAGATTCGCATAGCCAAACAGCAGATGGCGTGGATTCGTGCTGTCTGTTTCCTGGCTGGCGGCCTGTGCTAAAGGGTAGAGCCGTATGCCATGGCGCAGTGCCGCAGCGGCAACGTGGTGGGCATTTGGGCTTTGTTGTGGCAGGCGAAAAGCCAGATGCATGCCAGCATTGTGTCCGCTGACCACGCCCGCATTTCCCCACACTTTTTTCAGTCCTTGCAACAGCGTATTGCGTTGCTCCATATAACGGCGGCGCAAGTATTGCAGGTGCCGTGGATAGTCATACTCATCAAAAAAACGTGCCAACACGGCTTGTGTTAGCCAGGGTGATCCGTTGTTGAGCAAGGCCTTGCGAGCAATAAAATCCTGGCTCAGGTGGGGAGGACAGACCATATAGCCCAAGCGCAAACCAGGGCCCAAGGTTTTGGAAAACGAACCCAGATAAATCACCTGCCCGGGGCTCATGGCCTTGAGTGGCGCGGGCAAGGCCGGGCCATAACAGAAGTCCCCGTCGTAATCGTCCTCAATAATCAAAGCGCCACTGGTACTGGCCCAAGCCAGTAGCTCCTGTCTGCGACTTACCGTCAAGGTGTGCCCCAAAGGGTACTGATGGGAGGGCGTGACGAAAGCCAACTGAACAGCCTTGTCGGGCAGTTTGTCTGTGCGCAAGCCGTGCTGGTCCACAGGCACGGGAATACTTTGTGCGCGGTGCCGCGCCAGCAAATGTCTGAAGCCGTTGTAGCCGGGCGACTCATGCACCGCACAGCTTTTTTCGTCCAGGAAATGAGCTGCGATCAGACTTAAGGACTCCTGTGTTCCTGCAGTGATGATGATGTGCTCCGGGTCAGCCAATATGCCCTTGCTGGCCGCCAGATAATCCGCAATTTGCAGCCGCAAGCCCCATAGACCTTCAGGCGGTGGATAGTCTGCCATGGCAGAGCCTGCGTAACGCAGCAACTGGTTGGACAAATAAATGAACTGTCGCAGCGGAAAAGCATGGACCGAGGGGCGTCCAATCTTGAAATCAAAACGAACGGGCACGCTGGCAGCAGGCACATGCACACCGCTGGCCTGTGCCGTGCTGGTACGCGGGCTGCGTGAACAGTGGGCCGTCTCCAGCACAAAATCCGGTGCCAGGCGACTGCGACCATTGCGGGTAGGTGTAGCCACAAAGAATCCACGGCTAGGTTCGCTATGAATCAGATTGGAGTCGATCAGCAAATCATAGGCACCCATGATCGTATTTTTGGAAACCTGCAGCAGAGAAGCCATTCGGTTGATTGAAGGCAGGCGATTGCCTTCTTGCAAACGTCCCGAACAGATCAGGGTTTCGATTTGACGTGCAATTTGTCGTTTATACGGTGGGCTATGAGTATGGGAAAGCGTAATCGGTAAAGAAAACATGGCGGGACCGGAAAAATAATCAAAACCATCAAGGGCGAGCCAGGCCGGGCCACTATAGGCAGCAGCCTCTAGTTTTAACTTGAGTTAGGTCAAAATGAATATTCGTTCGTGATAAATTTATCCGGCTTCTTGATCTGCCAACTGGCTCCTTGTCATGGATGTTTTTATCTAGGTAAGAGTATTTAATATCTCGTAATTACGATATAAAAAAACCATCCCCATTATTTAATCCGTATCCATACCTTCTCAGTAAAAAATAACAATCGTTATAGTTTGTTTGGTCTTGCCCTTTAGCAAGGCAATTGTTGGAGGTAATGGAATGTATAGAAAAATGATGACCCTGGCCTTCCTGTCTACCACCGTCAGCGCGGCTTTGGCGGCCCCGACGGAAGAGCAAGTTCGGGTAGACAACTTGTTTCAGCAAAACTGTGCGGTGTGTCACGCAGCCGACCGGGGAGGGTATATCGCTCCGGGCCTGCACAGTGATCGCCTGGTTCAAAGTGAGATTGCCTTGCGCGGCACCATCATGACCGGGATTCCGGATACCTTGATGCCACCTTTTGTCGGACGCTTGCCCGACGAGGACATTCGCGCGTTGGCCAAGATGATCAAGAACGAGCCCGTGGTGGAACGCACTTGGGATATGGATCAGATACGTGCCAGCGTGAAAGTGCTGGTAGACGAATCCACCTTGCCCGGCAAACCCAATTACGAGATCGATTCCGTCTACGACTTGATGGTCATCATGGCCCGCGGGCGTTATGGGCGGGGCGATGGTTCCAATCAGGCTCGTGCTGTTTTCATCAATGGCAAGAACAACCAGAAGGTGGGTGAAATTGCCACGGTTGGCGCGCCACACATCATGGAATTCAGCCCCAGCAACGAGCGCTGGGGATACCTGAAAAGTGATGATGGCCACGTCTACAAAATCGACTTGTACACCTTGCAGATTGTTCGTCAGGCCAAGGTGGGGCTGACTGGTACGGGTATTGCCTTATCCAAAGATGGCAAGTGGCTGGCACTGAGTTCCTTCGTACCCAACAGCATGGTTATCCTGAAGGCCGACACCCTGGAACCAGTGAAATATATCGCTCTGGAGGGCGAGGACCCGGACGGCAATTTCATCAAATCCGCCGGTGGTCCGATTATTGGTAGTCGTATCAATAACAAGTTTGCATTGACACTGCGCCAAGCCGGGCAGATCTGGATTATTGATCCAGACAAGCCGGATATGCCGGTCACCAAACTGGCCAAGGTCGGCCGCATGTTGCACGACACCTTCCTGACGCCGGATGGTCGCTATTCCATGGTGGCTTCTTACGACGACAACAAGTACGTGGCCATCGACCTGAAGGACGACAAGGTGGTACGTGACATTCCGGCTGGCTGTCAGCCCCACGCAGGCTCGGGTGCTGTCACGGAAGTGAACGGCCGCATGCTGGCCTTCGGCACCAATATGGGCACCTGCAAGTTAGGCTCTGTGGTTACTGCCTGGGATGTCAAAGACTTCTCTGTGGTGAAGCAGATTCCCGTTGCCGGAGCCACCGAATCCCCCGCCGCCCATCCTAATGCCCCGTATGTGGCGGTGGACATTATCGACAAGGACAAGCGCGCTTCCTGGATTCAGCTGATCGATAAAAACACCTTGTCCGTGGTGAAGACTTTGGACGTGGGTGGTCATGCCTTCTTCCCCAACTACAACCGCACGGGCGATTACCTCTACGTCAGTTCGGGTTACTGGGGGGATCGCTTGAAGATTTACGACAGCCGCAGTCTGGAGCTGGTAGCTGAACACAAGATGGAAAGCCCATCGGGCATTTTCTCGCGTGCCCGTACCCGTTGGCTCACCATTGGTCAGCCTGAAACCCAAAAATTCTAAGCAAAGGAACGTCATGAAAAAGCTTTTTATGGGTATGGCTCTTGTGGGCCTCTTGGGTTCCAGTGTCGCTTTGGCAGCGGACAAACCAGTGGGTTTACAAGGCTCGCATGGGCAGTCGCAACTATCGGCCCAGGCATCGTCCATGCTGCCTTTGTGCGCGTCCTGCCATGGGCTGGAAGGTGTCAGCACGGAGGGTATGTATCCCAACCTGGCAGGGCAGAAGGTGGAGTATCTGGTCAAGCAGCTACAGCAGTTCAAATCGCGAGAGCGTAACGATCCCATCATGAGCCCGATGGCCGAGCCTCTCAGCCCGGAAATGGTGAATGAACTGGCTGCCTACTTTTCCAGCCTGAAGTAAGTGTGAACCGGGCGCCAGTGTCTGCTGGCGCCTTAAGGATGTCGTGCAATGAATGTGTTTCCCTTGTTCTTCAATCTGACCGGTAAGGCGGTTGTCGTCGTAGGTGGCGGGACGGTTGCGGAGCGTAAAGTTCGGCTCTTGCTGCGTGCAGGCGCGCGAGTCACCGTCGTCGCACCGGAGCAAACCTCCTGGTTGAGGGCCAGTGCTCAGGCGGGTGCTTTAAGCAGCTTGTTTACTTCCTTTGTTGCCGAGCATATCCACGAGGCCTGGCTGGTTGTTGCAGCAACTGGACGGCGCGAGATAAATCGCATCGTGGCTCAGGCAGCCGACGCCTTGCGTCTGCCCTGTAATGTGGTCGACGATGGGCATCTGTCTACCGTACAAGTCCCTGCCATGGTCGACCGTTCGCCCTTGATGATTGCGGTCTCCTCTGCAGGTTCAGCTCCTGTACTGGCGCGGCGTGTTCGGGAGTGGATAGAAAGCGAGCTGCCTGAGTCAGTAGGGGACTTGGCCGGTTTGCTGGCTCGCCGCCGAGCCGATATCAAACAGGCTTTCCCCGAGGTACATACCCGTCGTCATTTCTTTGATTACGTACTAGATAGTCCTATCCCCGATCTCCTGGCGCAAGGCAAGGCTACGGAAGCGCTGGCAGCCTTTGATGCTGCCTTGAGGACAGAAACCCCTCAGCAGCATATTCAGGTCACCATTTTGCCTATCGCCGACTTGGAGGCAGTGGACTTGCTGACGCTGCGCGCCTTGCGCAAATTGAACCAGGCAGATTGGGTCTTGTACCTGCCACTGATTTTGCCTGCGATTTTGGAGAAGGCACGTCGTGATGCCCGTTTGATGGCCTTGGATCAGGCGGGGGTGGTCTTGCAAGACACCTTGTTGAATCGTGATTTCTGGGCACCCCTGTGCCAGTCCTGGGTGCCAGGCGAGCGCATCGTGATTGCCTGGAAGTCATCGTGGGATGTACAGCCTTTGGTTGAGCTGTTGCAGCAGCAAGGCTTGATCTGTGAGCTGGCCTAGGTGCGCTATCAGCTTGCTTAGGTGAACTGTGTGATGAAGAACTAAGTGAAGTGTTGTTGTTGTTGTTGTTGTTGTTGAGTGAGGCAAGATCGCTTGCCTCACTTTTTTTGGCCTTTCGATTCAGGTCTGTTTAGTCTGGTGCTTGCCGCCTGTGGTGTCTTGATTCTGTACGTGTTTCCCCACAGCAGTTCACCTGATTCTATTGGGGCGCTGAGTGTTGTGTTGAGGCTTTAGAAGGCAGGGGGGGGAGCCGTAGTTCCAGAACTGTGGCTGAGTAAAAAAGCTCTAGCTAATCGTTTGGAAAGTCTTCAGACAGTGATTTCCTGATCGTTGAGATAGCATCCCGGATCCTCTGCCCACACATTGCCTGTGCTTTTTTCTGCCCGAGTGCGCGTATTGCCATTACAGATATCCAGGTAGGCACAGCCAGCACAGCGCCCCTGTACAGGCCTGGGTCGTTGACGCAGCCCTGTCAGCAAGGGATCTTGATCGTTGGACCAAATCTCCGAGAAAGGCCGTTGCAACACGTTTCCAAGGCTGTAATGCCACCACATGGTGTCGGGATGAACATTGCCACGGTTATCGATGTTCGCAATTCCTTGGCCGGAGGAATTGCCTCCCCATTGGCGCAACATAGTCAGAATTTTGGGAGCTTGCTCGGGGTAATGCCGTCGCACCCAGTGCAGAAAGAAAACACCGTCAGCATCGTTGTTGCCCGAGGTGAACTCTTTGGGTTTGCCGGCTTTTTGATAGGTCATGCAGGTTGTGAAAAGCTGCTCCATAGCCTGCCGGGTGACGGCGTGGTGACTGGACAGGGCGCGGTTGCCCAAACCCCGACCTGCATAGTTCAAATGAGAGAGATAAAAGCGGTCGATTTGTTCCTGCTCCATCACAGCCAGCAGGCCATTTAGATCAACTGCATTTTCTTGAGTCAGGGTAAAGCGCAGGCCTACTTTCAACTGTTTTTCACGGCATAGTCTCAAGCCGTGCAAGGAGGCTGCGAAGGCTCCGTCCTCTCCACGAATTCGGTCATGGCGGGCCTGCAAACCGTCCAGGGAGATGCCTACGTAGTCAAAGCCGCAGTCGGCAATCTGATCAATATTTTGCTCAGTTATCAAGGTGCCGTTGGACGATAGTCCTACGTACATGCCCAATGTTTTCGCACGTCGGCCCAAGTCGTAAATATCTGGGCGCAGCAAGGGTTCGCCGCCGGACAGGATCAGGGCGCGTACACCGAATTGATGCAGGTCATCCATGACAGTGCAGACTTGTTCGTAGCTCAGCTCGCCAGGGAAGTCCTTGTTGGTAGAGGCAGAGTAGCAGTGGCTGCAATGCAGATTGCAACGACGTATCAGATTCCAGATCACCACAGGGGCCTTGCTGACGCGTGTCGGCGCAACAGGAGAGTGCAGGGCAGCAACAAAACGGGATATCCGGAACATGCTCAAGGCCTCCGTAGACGCAGGCCGGTCTTTTTAAGAATGGCCGTGGAAAACAAAATATCGTGATCGTGCAGGACGCCAGGAAAGCGCTGCGATATTTGCAGGCTGATGCTCTGTGCCTGGGCACGTACCGTGTCATGGTCCTTGCCATGCAGCATGGCGAACAGGTTGTACGGCCACTGGGGTAGACGACGCGGACGACGATAGCAGTGGCTGACTCCGGCTTGCGAGCCTAGCCATGTACCGACTAGGTCCAGCTTGTCGTCCGTGATATTCCAGACGCACATGCCATTGGCTACGTAGCCCAGAGCATAGTGATTGGGGATGGCTGCAATGCGCCGTATCAAGCCTTGGTCCAGCATGGTTTGAAACTGCTTCATGACATAAGCTTCGGATACACCTAACTCTTGCGCCTGTTTTAGGTAGGGCTGTGGTTCTATCGCCAAGCCCTGCTGCGAGGCATGGATCAGTGCGGTATAGGCAGGATTCAAATGCACCATATCAAAGCTCCAGTTTCAGGCTTAGGGCATATTCCTGCTCTTTGGGAAAGGCAAAGACGGGCAAGCCGGTTTCAGCTTCGATTGTCTTCAGGCAGGATTCGATGTCTTGCGGTGTCGCCGTGGCCAGTACAAACCACATATTCAAGGCATGGGCGCGCCGGTAATTGTGAGCGACTTCAGGATGGCGGTTGACGGCTATGACGGTACTGTCCCAGCGTTTTTCCGGTACGGCCATAGCGACCAGGCAATAAGCACCGCCTAAAGCCTCGATCTGAAAGAGGGGCCCAAAGCGGGTCAATATCCCGGATTGGCGCAAGTGCTGGACACGAGCAATCAAGGCAGACTCGCTCAAGGCAAAATCAGGTGCCAACTGTGCAAAGGGGCGGGAGCAGATGGGGAAACCATCTTGCAGGCGATTCAGAATGTGGCGATCGGTGTTGTCCAGTTCAACCGGCGCATGCAATGGTGGGGGGTGATGATCAGTCATGACGAGACGGGCTAAGTAGTGCGCCTCGTTGTTTGAAGCAGCGAGTGGAGAACAACACTTCCTGCGGGAGCTGACCCAAGTCAAAACGATTATTCAACTCCGCATGGTGTGTCAGTACGTCCTGACGGTTTTTGCCATGAATCATGCAAAACAGATTGTGATTCCAATGTGGCGGGCAGGGCTGCCGCTGATAGCACAGCGTGATGCCGTCTTGCCTGGCCAGCTCCTCGCCTAGGGCATCAATGCGATGCTTGTCTACCGTCCAGACACACATGGCATTGGCTTGGTAGCCCAGTTTTCGATGGCGCAGGACCACGCCAAATCGCCGGAATATGCCTTGTTCCAGAAAGCCGCGTAGCTGTTGCAGCACTTGTTTCTCGCTGATCTGTACTTGCTCTGCCCAAGGCTTGAAGGGGTCGGCTTGAATCTTCAAACCTTGCAAAGAACACTCCAGCAGTTTGCGTTCAGTACTGCCTAATGCGGGCAGTCCCTTGCTGGGCGACAAGGGGCTGGTGCTCTTGGTATGTGGGACAAGGCTAAACCCCAGGTCAATGTGATAGGCCCGGATCATGGGCAAGGACAAGGGCAACAAGCCAGTATGTTCAGCGATGTGCTCCAAGGCCGCCTGCCGTTCTTGTTCATTCGCACAGGTCAGCACAAACCAGAGATTGATGGTGTGTTCGCGCTCGTAGTTGTGGTTCACGGCGGGCAGGGCACTGATCCAGTCTGCAACCGTGTTCAGATCCTTGGCGGGCACATGCATGCCCACCAAAGTGCTGCTCATACAGGCAGGGTTCAGTACTGGCCCGATACGGCTGAGGATGCCTTGGTCTTGCCAGCGTTGCAGGTAGTCCATCACGGCTTGTTCGCTAAGCCCCAAAAGCAGTCCCAGCTTGCGGAACGGTCGGGGTTCCAAGGGGAAGCCATGTTGCCAGGCGTTCAATAGTTGAAAGGCAGAAGGGGAAAGATCAGAAACCAATGCGACCACTCCGATGCGTAAAAAACACTCCACTCGGGTGCTGAATATCCAGGCTGTCCAGACGCTTGAAATTGTGGGTGTCGTACACACTGACCTTGTTGTCGTCTCGCGCTGAAATCCAGACAGCCTCACCCTTGGGGGTGAATTCCATGTGGAGAACGGCTTTGCCTACGTCCAAGGTTTGAACCACTTCCAGGGTGGCGACATCAATTACCTGTACCTTGTCGTTGTCTGGAAAAGCGAAGTTCACCCAGACCTGACGGCCATCGGGCTGAGCCATGACAAAAACGGGTTGTCCATGAACCGGAATGCGAGTTTTCTCTTGCCAGTTCACGGTGCTGGCGACCAGAACCTCATGGCGTCCAATAGCTGGTAAAAACAAGTCCTGACCAGCCAAGGACCAGCCCCGTAGATGCGGCATTTTGTAGACGGGCAGGGCGGTCTCTCCCCGGCCATAGCCTTGCAAGATTTTTTGGACTCCCCTTTCTGGGTTCCACAAATCCAGCATGGCCAGGGCATCCTCGCCAAACAGACCGGCAATGTAGTAACGCCCATCTGGAGTGACCATGGCATCGTAGGGCTGGCGACCCGCTGCAAAACGTCGTGTTGTGGGGCGTAAGGGGTCGGACAGGTCGGTCAGCCAGATTTCACCTGCTTCGAACAAGGAGTAGGCAAATTGCTGATTGGGTAAGTCAGCCAGACCAACCACTTTGGCGCGTTTGTTGGGGGCGTAGTAAGACGGAACTTCACTTATCAGGGCCAGGGTGTCCGCATCAAAAACCTTGATGCCACCCGGTTCGTAGTTTTGCACCACAATCAGCTTGCCATCCTGGGAGATGGCGCCACCTATGGCATTGCCGGACTGAATGATGCGATGGACTAGAACTTGTTGAAGCAGGTCCACTTTGCTCAGGCCACCGTCCCGCCCAAAGACATAGCCATAACGCCCGTCACGTGAGTAGGTGATATGGGCGTGGGACAGATCACCCAAACCTTCAATTCGCGCCAAGCGGCTACGATGACTGGTTTCAACGACAGCCACACTGCCTGTCGCACGCTCTACAACCAGCCCCAGGTCATTCGTGCCGCGTAGTGGGTTGGCACAGCCGCTTAAAGCGACAAGCAGGCCCAGAGTCATCAGTGCTTTCATGGTGCTGCATCCGATTCATGGAGAAGAAAATGAGCCAGCCAGAGACTTTCTGCTGGCTGCAAGAAGCGGTTCCAGGCAGGCATGGCTGTTCCGGGACGCCCCTGCATGATCGTCAGGGCGATCTGCTGTGCGCTTTGGTCTCGCAAGGCGTTAGCCGTTAAAGCAGGCCCCAAGCCTCCTTTCAGGAGCAAGCCATGACATGAGCCGCATTCTTGATGAAGCAGCGTTCGTAAAGAGGCTTGCCGCTCCGGTGTCAAAGCTGTTTCATCAGCAGCGGCTTGTTGTGGCCAAAGAAGGGAGAGCAGCACGGTTAGCCACATGCTGCCAAGAAGTTGCCTGCCACTGAGTTTGAAAGGGAGGTGCAAACCTTTCACATCACGGCCCAGGAGGGTTCGCAGGCCAGGGCATCTTGCGTGTTTGAGGCGGGTTGCGGGTAATCCGGATGCAACTGCACCACCTGGCCGATAATCAACAAGGCCGGGGGACTGAAGGTTTGCGCAAGCTGTGGAAGTGTTTGCAAAGTACCCAAGCCCCAGCGCTGGCTTTTAAGCGTGGCATCTTGTGCCAAGGCGATAGGCGTATGCGGGCTGCGCCCATGTTGAATCAAGGCCTGGGCAATATGGTTGCAATTGGCCATGGCCATGTAGAACACCAGCGTACAGGTGGGGTCAGACAAGGAGGCCCAGTTCAGTTCCAGCCCTTGGTTGTCGCGCAGGTGCCCGGTGATAAAGCGCACACTGCTGGCCAGCCCGCGATGGGTCAAGGGAATGCCTAAAGAAGCTGCACAGCCTGTAGCCGCTGTAATCCCGGGTACAACTTCAACCTGGACTCCATGTTGTTGCAGGTACAGCTGCTCTTCGCCTCCACGGCCAAAAATAAAAGGATCACCGCCTTTCAAGCGGACAACGTGTTGATGGGTTCGGCTCAGCGACAAGAGCGTGTCGTTGATATCGTCCTGCATGCTGGGCTTGCACGCGGCAACTTTACCGACGTCATGCAAGGAGGCCTCAGGATTGATGCAGCTCATGATGGCGCGGCTGACCAGACGGTCATAGACCACCGCATCTGCATGTTGCAGCAGGTATAAAGCGCGTAGTGTGAGAAGTTCAGGGTCGCCAGGTCCCGCCCCAACCAAATAAACCTTGCCGTGCATCGCTGCGCTCCTTGACGGTAGCAAGTACCGAAAGACAGTCAAACAATGCAGAAAATTGTAGGAGGGCAGGCCGCTTCGATATGGGCATGGTTGGTGTTCAGTAGAGGGGTGCAGAAAGGAAGCTTCTGGCTCTCAGACAAGAAGGTAGGGTGGGGCTAAGTGCGAGGCATATAAGGAAATTTATGCGAGCGACGGCCCGCAGAGTCGCTGATGGACGTGCGTAAGTGCTTGAAAAAATGTTCAAAAACGCAGTATCAGCCGGCTAATTTTTTGGGGTTTCAAAGCCCAAATAACATATTTGAGGCAGCCTGTTAAGTTTCTCGATGCAAAATAGGGAAAGTCCTGCAACTTGTATCAACAGTGAGCAATGATGCGGGTTACAGGGGTTTTTTTGCTTGACACGGGTATTAAACGAAGGCTTAATACGCGGTAGCCAACCGGGGCACTTGTGCGCCCGGTAGCGATGACAGACGGTAGTGCTTGCTTGCCCTGTCGTTTGTCACTATTAAGTCTGACCGCCACAAACTGGTTCCCGCTGGGGGCCCGTAAAATAATTTTCAGGGGTATTTTCTCAATGAATAAAACCGAGCTTATCGAATTCATTTCCACCAAAGCCGATCTGTCCAAAGCTGACGCTGGTCGTGCACTGGATGCGTTTATCGATGCCGTGACCACCACGCTGAAAGAAAAAGATACGGTTACTCTGGTTGGTTTTGGCACCTTCGCTGTGTCGGAACGCGCTGCCCGTTCGGGTCGTAACCCACGTACCGGTGAAACTATCGAGATCGAAGGCGCAAACGTGCCCAAGTTCCGTCCCGGTAAGGCTCTGAAAGACGCTGTGAATTAATTTTTAAATTAATTTACGCAAAAGACTTGCAAAAAAAATTCTTTGGTCCTATAATTCTTTTTCTTCACAAGAAGAACAGCATCACAGAAATGGGTGCTTAGCTCAGCTGGTAGAGCGGCGCCCTTACAAGGCGTAGGTCGGGGGTTCGAACCCCTCAGCACCCACCATTTCTTTTGCTAGTCGAATCAAGCACTTAGGTAAAACTAAGTGCTTTTTTTGTGCCTGTTTGTTTTGTGTATCAGGCCAGTTCGGAGCAGCGCTGCTTCTCTGATGCGGGCACTTTTTCTGCCAGATTTTCGTCCTGAAAGCCTGTAAGCGTTGGTAAGTGCCCCATTTGAGCGGCACAGACTTGTGATTCCTGCGCGCAAGCCATAAAGTCAGAGGGTGACCCAGCTGTTTAGTTTGTAACAGTGCTATCTATATATGTGGATAGCGTCCATAGTGTGTCCAGGGACATTTTTCCCCTGATTACTTAGGACATACATTGAAAACAGAAATTGGTATCGTGAAGTGGTTCAATAACGAAAAAGGCTTCGGCTTCATCATGCCGGAGAGTGGTGGTAAAGACCTCTTCGCGCACCACAGTGAAATTCAAGGTTCTGGGTTTAAATCTCTTGATGAGAACCAACGAGTTTCCTTCGTTGCGGGCGTTGGCCAAAAAGGCCCATGCGCTACCCAGATCCAAATCATTTGATCCCGTGCTTGCCTGACTAGGCAAGCGTAGCGTTGATCAAGTTAGGCCGGACCCTTTGAAACATTGGGTTCGGCTTTTTCCATTCTGCTTATCTGTTCCGAGACAGGCTAGGGCCGGGATGGTTTCGCGTCTTAGCCAAACTGGTTGCTGCTTTTTTTTTACTCTTGAGCGCAGCAACTATTCAGGTAACACTACGCCTTGTCGATATGCGGTCCTCGGGTCTTCATGAGCAAACTACTCTCTTGCCTGTCTCCTCTTGCCACCTTGATTCTGGCATGGCTGGCCTTTATGTTTCTTTTGTTTTTCCCGCCGCTATGGATCTTGTGGCCTGTGCTGGTCGTGTGCCTGGGTTGGATCAATTACAGAGGGATACGTTACGCATTGGGCAATAGTGACAAGTCCAAGCCCTGGCACCTTTGGTTCAATGTAGGCGAGTGCCTGTTTGCGGCGATTGTTCTGACTTTGCTGGTCCGTGACCTGAGCGTTCCTGCTTCCTGATTCCTGGCCCCGTACATGCCTTGATTAGGCAGCCATTTCCGCCCCCTCCATCTCCCCGCTATATCTAACCAAAGAATCGGTATTTAGCCGGGTGTAACACCCTTGCTAGACTCGTTCTCATTGCTTGGAAATGGTTTCTAGGGGATGGGAAATGAAGCGGATTCAACAGAAGTGGAAGGGCGTTCGGGCAGGGGCTTTGCTGGCGTTGGTGCTGGCGGCGGCAACGGCTGTTGCAGCCGAGGTCAGCATTCTGAATGTTTCGTACGACCCAACGCGTGAACTGTACGCTGAATTCAACAAGGCTTTCCAGGCGCATTACAAAGAGCAAACGGGTGACAGTGTAGTCATCCGTAGTTCCCACGGTGGTTCCAGCAAGCAGGCCCGTACCGTGATTGATGGCGTGCCCGCTGATGTGGTGACGCTGGGTATTTCTTCCGATATTGATCAGATCGCTCAGTCCGGTTTGCTGGACAAAGGCTGGCAGGCTCGCCTGCCGGACAACAGTACGCCTTACACCTCCACGATTGTCTTGCTGGTGCGCAAGGGTAATCCCAAGGGGATTCACGACTGGAACGACTTGATTCGCTCTGATGTAAAGGTGGTTACGCCCAATCCTAAAACTTCGGCGGGGGCACGTTGGAACTATCTGGCGGCCTGGTTGTACGCCTTGAAGCAAGGCAATGGGGATGAAGCGCAGGCCCGTGACTTTGTGGCCAAGCTGTATCGCAACGTCAGCGTGCTGGATTCCGGTGCGCGTGGATCGACCACAACCTTTGTGGAGCGGGGCATTGGCGATGTATTGATTGCCTGGGAGAACGAGGCGCTCTTGTCCGTCAAGGATCTGGGGCCGGATCGCTTCGATATTGTGGTGCCTTCCAGCAGCATTCTGGCCGAGCCGCCTGTGGCGCTGGTAGATGCCAATGCCGCCAAGCATGGCACGGAAAAAGTGGCTCAGGCCTATCTGGAATATCTGTATAGCCCGGAAGGTCAGGAAATTGCCGCCCGTCATTTTTACCGTCCTCGCCTGGAGTCGGTGGCCGCCAAGTACCGCGATCAGTTCCCGGCGTTGAAACTGTACAAGGTTGACGATGAGCTGGGCGGTTGGACTCAGGTTCAGGCCAAGCACTTTGCGGATGGTGGCGTGTTCGACAGCATCTACTTGAGCAAGTAACCCCACTATCACCGAGGACCGTTCGATGTCACAGGCTCGTCTTTGGGGATTTCTGCCCGCTGCCCGCAAGCAGCGGGCTTTGCCAGGCTTTGGCTTGACCATGGGTTTGTCCATCAGCTATTTGAGCCTGATTGTTCTGATCCCCTTGTCTGCTGTTTTGCTCAAGACCACCTCCATGGGTTGGTCGGCCTTTTGGGAAACCATCAGTGCTGCGCGCGTCTTGGCTTCCTTGAAACTGACCTTTGGGATGGCCGCTTTGGCGGCGTTGATCAATGGTGTATTTGGCTTGATTCTGGCCTGGGTCCTGGTGCGTTACCGCTTTCCCGGTCGTCGCATTGTGGATGCCTTGATTGATCTGCCCTTTGCCTTGCCAACGTCGGTAGCCGGGATTTCCTTGGCAGCGATTTATGCGCCTACCGGCTGGATCGGCTCCTGGGCTGAACCTTATGTTGGGCAGATTGCATTTACCCCTTGGGGGGTGCTGATCGCCCTGGTTTTTATTGGGCTGCCCTTTGTTGTGCGTACCGTGCAGCCGGTTCTGGAAGAGCTGGAACAGGAGCAGGAGGAGGTCAGTGCTTGCCTGGGGGCCGATCGCTTCCAGACGGTCACCAAGGTGATTCTGCCCGCTATCTTGCCCGCCTGCTTGACGGGCGTAGCGCTGGCTTTTGCCCGTGCGGTGGGTGAGTACGGTTCCGTGATTTTCATTGCCGGTAATGTCCCTATGGTTTCGGAAATTACACCCTTGCTGATCGTGATCAAGCTGGAGCAGTTTGACTATGCCGGAGCCTCGGCGCTGGCCGTTTTGATGATGGTGCTGTCCTTCATTATCCTGCTGGCGATCAATCGCTTGCAGTGGTACTTGCAGTCGCGTCATTCGGGCCAGGCTAGTGGCAAGGCAGCCAAGGTGGCAGCGCCTTTGACTTTGGAGGGCGCACGATGAGCAGCCTGACGATGGATTCCTCTGTGCAGGCGGTGCCGGTACATACGGCGCGCTTGCGGGCGGCGCAGGATGAAGGTCCGGCCGTCAAAGCCCTATTGATTGGCATTGCCTTGGTGTTCTTTGTGCTGTTCTTGCTCCTGCCTTTGATCCTGGTCTTCATGACGGCTTTTAGCCGGGGCATCATGCCGTATCTGTCCGCCTTGAGCGAGAGCGATACCTTGCATGCCGCCAGCCTGACAGTTCTGGTTGCCGTGATTGCCGTGCCTTTGAATATCGCGTTTGGCCTGGCAGCCTCCTGGGCGATTGCGCGTTTTGAGTTCCGTGGCAAAAGCATTCTGACGACGCTGATCGACCTGCCGTTCTCGGTATCACCTGTCATTGCCGGTTTGATGTTTTTACTGATTTTTGGTCGCCAAGGCCCATTTTGGGATTGGCTGGACGCTAATAACATTCGTATCGTATTTGCCTTGCCCGGTTTGGTTTTGGCGACTTTGTTTGTCACTTTTCCCTTTGTGGCGCGTGAGTTGATTCCGCTGATGCAAATGCAGGGCAGCGAAGAAGAGCAGGCTGCGCGGGTGTTGGGGGCCAATGGCAGGCAGATGTTCTGGCGGGTGACTCTGCCCAAGATCAAGTGGGGCCTGCTGTATGGCGTGATTCTGTGCAATGCCCGTGCCATGGGTGAATTTGGGGCGGTGTCGGTGCTCTCGGGCCATATACGGGGCCAGACCAACACGCTGCCCTTGCATGTAGAGATTGAGTACAACGACTATCACACGGTGGGCGCTTTTGCGGCGGCTTCGGTGCTGGCGGTCTTGGCTTTACTGACGTTGGCGCTTAAATTGTGGGCCGAGCGCAAAATGGTTCAAGACGGTCATCGTGGATGATCGCATTCGGA
This sequence comes from Alcaligenes sp. 13f, assembly GCF_020496585.1. Classification (NCBI taxonomy): domain Bacteria; kingdom Pseudomonadati; phylum Pseudomonadota; class Betaproteobacteria; order Burkholderiales; family Alcaligenaceae; genus Alcaligenes; species Alcaligenes sp. 13f. The sequence continues at coordinate 107,096 of NZ_JAHKKC010000003.1, read as the reverse complement.
GTTCATTATGAGTATCGAAGTTCGTCATCTATCTAAACAGTTTGGTGCGTTTACGGCACTGGGTGATGTGACATTGGATTTCCCAGCGGGCGAGCTGGTGGCTTTGCTGGGGCCGTCGGGCTGCGGCAAGACGACCTTGCTGCGTATCGTGGCTGGCCTGGAACATGCGGATGCGGGTCAGGTGCTGATCAACGGCAAGGATGTGGCTGCTGTGGGCACGCGTGATCGCCAGGTGGGTTTTGTGTTCCAGCACTATGCCTTGTTCCGCCACATGACGGTGTTTGAAAACGTCGCCTTTGGTCTGCGCATCAAGCCACGCAAGCAGCGCTTGCCCGAAGCTCAGATTCGTCAGCGTGTGCACGAGCTGTTGGAGCTGGTGCAGCTGGATTGGCTGGCCGATCGCTACCCGGCGGCCTTGTCGGGTGGCCAGCGGCAGCGTATTGCTCTGGCACGTGCCTTGGCGGTGGAACCGGGTGTCTTGTTGCTGGACGAGCCTTTTGGTGCCTTGGATGCCAAGGTGCGCAAGGAACTGCGTTCCTGGCTGCGTCGTCTGCATGATGACCTCCATATCAGTACCTTGTTTGTGACGCACGACCAGGAAGAGGCCATTGAAGTGGCTGATCGTATTGTGGTGCTCAATAAAGGCCGGGTTGAGCAGGAAGGTGCTCCGCAGGATGTCTATAACCATCCAGCCAGTCCATTTGTGTATGAGTTCCTGGGGGCGGCGAATCGCTTGCCGGGTCAGTTCCAGCATGGACGCTTTGTGGCTGATCCTCAGTTGGGACAATTCGAGTCCAATCAGGCCTTGAACGCTCAGGATGCGGGGCAGGGGCAAGCAGTTGGCTATGTGCGCCCGCATGACCTGGATTTACAGCGCCAATTGGATGGCCAGGGCATCGTCGTGGCCGTGCAGCGCATTATTCCCTTGGGGGCGACAGTACGGGTTGAACTGGCCTTGAACGAGGGCGAGCGTGCTTGGGAAGCCGAGTTCGATCATCAGCGTTGGTCGCAGCTGGGCTTGCGGCCGGGTGAGCGGGCTTTGGCCTTGCCACGCAAGTTCAGCGCTTTCCCTATCGAGTCTCAAACCGAAGCGCGATTGTCCTGATTTTTTGCAAATTATTCGCAACAGGCTGACCCTAGGTCAGCCTGTCTGCGTTAGTATCTGGAGGTTTTTTGCAGGGCGGATTGGAGCAGGAAATATTACAGGAATTTAGTATTGAGAATCATTCCTGTTTCTGTTAAGATTCGATACTTCACTGGGCATCCTGTCCGGTCCCGTCATGGTCCATGCGGGTTGCAGAATGTGTAGAACGGATTATGACCGGAATTGCTTCTCAAAAGAATAATCGCTCGATGCTGGCCTTGAAGGCAACTGGTTTGGCATTGGCACTGGGATTGCACGTGGGTGTCGTGGCTACCATCTTGTGGACGGAAACCCCCAAGATTGTGGGTGAACCCGCCCCCATGGATGTTGTTGGGGTGACTTTGGTGGAAGTGTCGGAGTCCCCGGTTCAGCAAGAGCAGGTCAGTGCCCCTCCTGAAGAGGTGGTGGCCGAGCCGGAACCTGAGCCCGAACCCGAGGTGGAACCGGACCCCGAGCCCGAGCCAGAACCGGTTGTTGAGCCGGAACCCGAGCCAGAGCCTATCGTGGAAAAACCTCTGATTCCCGAGCCGCCCAAGCCCAAACCAAAACCCAAGCCGAAACCCAAGCCCAAGCCACAGCCCAAGCCCGAGGTCCCACCGGCAGAAACACCGCAGCCTGCTCAACCAGCCGCTCCTGCCGCTCAAGCAGGTCCAGCTACGGACAATACGTCCTCCCAAACTGCCGCCCGTTCTACGGATGGTGATCGGCCCAAGCTGATTGGTCGTGTGGATTATTTGGGACGTCGTCCTGTGCCGGTGTACCCCCGGGCTTCCGAGCGCCGTCGTGAGCAGGGCCGCGTGGTGGTTCGTGTAGTGATTTCAACCCAAGGAACCGTGCTGGAAGCCAAAGTGCAAAGCTCCTCAGGCTATGAACGTCTGGATGAGTCGGCACTGAAAGCAGTACGCACAGCGCGTTTTAAACCGTATACGGAAAATGGTGTGGCCTATCGTGCCATGGCCGATATTCCTTTCGACTTTGTTTACTAGGATATATCAATGATGCAGGAACTATTTCAAAGCGTATGGGTAAGCCTGGCACAAGTTGCAGGGCCTGTTGCAGATCAGGCTGCCGCCAGTGTTGCTGCCGCTGAGGAAGCGACCGGGGTGCTGCACTTTATCCAGCAAAGTGATGTGGTCGGCAAGACCTTGTTCGTGATTCTGGCCTTGATGTCGGTTGCCAGCTGGTACCTGATCATCCTCAAAGGCGTGTTGTCCTTCCGCCTGAAGCGCCGCTCGCAAGGTTTCATGCGCGAGTTCTGGTCCGCCAGTTCCCTGGAGCAGGTTGAAAACGAAATTGCCACCCACGGTGCCCGCGATCCGTTCAGCCACCTGGCCAGTCACGCTATTCACGCTCAAAAACACCATGTGAAATACGGCGCCATGCGTCTGGAAGAGAAAGGCTCTACCGATGCCTTTGTCTCGCGCATCATGCGTAAAGTCATGGACGAAGAAACCGCCAAGCTGGAAAATGGCCTGACGCTGCTGGCTTCGGTGGGTTCTACCGCTCCGTTTGTGGGTCTGTTCGGTACGGTTTGGGGTGTGTACCACGCCCTGATCAATATCGGTCTGTCCGATGGCGTAACCCTGAACAAGATCGCCGGCCCTGTGGGTGAAGCCCTGGTGATGACCGGTCTGGGTCTGGCCGTGGCTATTCCTGCCGTGTTGGCTTACAACGCGTTTGTGCGTACCAACCGCGTTTACCTGTCCCAGCTGGACGCGTTTGCTCACGACCTGTTCACTTTCCTGACCACAGGCCAGCCAGTGCAAGATAACCAACCTGTTCTGCGTCGTGTCCCTAGCTCGGGCGGTGGTGCAGCATCGAGCTCGGCAGCGGCTGCCAAGCGGGAGCACTAATCATGGCTTTTGGCAGCTTTGATAATCGCAATTCGGGCTCTGCGCTGTCCGAAATCAATATGGTGCCGCTGATCGACGTCATGCTGGTGTTGCTGGTGATCTTTCTGATCACCGCTCCGCTGCTGTCGCACTCCATCAAGATTCAGCTGCCCCAGGCGACGTCCGAACCAGTTCAGCAAGATCCCAAGACGATTGATCTGGCGATTGATGCAGAAGGGCAGATTTTCGTGAATGAGCAGCCTGTGGCGCTGGAAGACTTGACTGCCACGCTGGCCCCTTATTCCAAGGATCAGCCTCAGCCTGAATTGCGTATCCGTGCCGATACCGATACTCGCTACGAAACCCTGGCCCAGGTCATGAGCCGCTCCAAGGCTTCCGGCCTGACCCGTCTGGGTTTCATCACCCGCCCAGGTCCGACGACCAAGGCAGTGGGTGACGAGGGCGAAGCCAAGGAAGGCGCCGTCGCCGACCAGAAGGCCGTCGAGCCTAAACCTGCTCTGTAATTCCAGGTTCTTCTTCGTGTTGTTTTTTCTGGCCCCTCGCTTTGCATCTGCAACGCGAGGGGCCAGTTTCGTAATAAAATCCCCCGAATGCGTGTACTAGTTATCGAAGACGACGCCATACTGGGCGCCGCACTGCAGGAATTTCTCAACGATCAGGGCTACGCTGTTGACTGGCTCCAGGAAGGCGAAAGTGCCTTGAAGGAGTTGGCCGCCCAGGTCTACGATCTTCTGCTCCTGGACTTGAACTTGCCCGGCATCAGTGGCCTGGATGTGCTGCGCCAATTGCGCCAGCAGGGCAACGCCATTCCCGTTCTGATTCTGACTGCGCGTGATGGTGTGGATGATCGTGTCGGCGGCCTGGATGCCGGTGCTGACGACTACCTGATCAAACCTTTTGACCTGTCCGAGCTGGCCGCCCGCGTGCGTGTTTTTGGCCGCCGCCGCAGTGGTCAGGTACAGCCCATTATTGATGTGGGCCCCTTGAGCTTTGATACCATTGGCCGCGAGCTGCGCTGTGCCGGTCAACGTGTGACCTTGTCGGTGCGCGAGCTGTCCGTACTGGAAATGCTGATGATGCGCGCGGGCCGTGTGGTCACCAAGCAGCAAATTATCAACTCCTTGTCTGCCTGGGATGCCGATTTCAGCGACAATGCGGTCGAAGTCTACGTGTATCGTTTGCGCAAGCGCCTGGAAGGCACCGGGGCTGTCATACAGACTGTGCGCGGCTTTGGCTATTTGCTCGATGTGGAGAGCGTGGCCGGAGCATAACGGCAGCCCGTGCCCGCTGCCTGAAACCTTAGGTCAACCATGCCCGATCAGCATCTTTCTCCAGCGGTAAAAACCTCCTTGTTGCGAGGCTGGCTGGAGCGCTTTCTTGCTCCCGGTTCTTTGGCCCGCAAACTGATGGGCCGTCTGTTTCCCCCGATTTCCATTCTGGTGGTGCTCGACTTGAGCGTTACCTGGATACTGACGCGCCGCATGAGCCTGGAAGACTGGCTGCTGCGCGATATTTTCTGGACCATGGCGCTCAGTCAGGTCTTGCTGGTCAGTCTGATTGCCTGGGTGCTGCTGTCGGGGATTCGCTCGCAGCTGGCGTCCATTGATGATTTGTCACAACAAATCCGCAACCGCTCCGATGACGACTTCGAGCGCCTGGATGCCAGCGCCTTGCCTGCTGAAATAGTGCCGCTGGTGGAGCACTTTAACGAATTGCTGGAACGTCAGCGTGATACGCTGCAGGCGCAAAAGCGTTTTATTGGTCACGCTGCGCATCAGTTGCGCACACCCTTGACGGGCTTGCAGTTGGAGTCCGAGCTGATGCTGGCAAGGCCTTTGCCAGAAGATATCCGCCAACGGGCCGAGCGCATCAAAAGTGTCTCGGACCGCATGATTCGTCTGGGCCAGCAGTTGTTGGTGCTGGCACGTACTGATGCGGACACCAATATTAAAGACAGCTTTGTGCGTCTGGACTTATGTGAATGGGCGCGCGAGGAGGGCGGTGACTGGTTCTTGCAGGCGCGTCAGCATGGTGTGGAAATCCATTTGCTGGCACCTGAAAAGCCGGTCTGGATTGATGCTGCCCCCGTGCTCCTACGGGAGTTATTGTCCAATCTGATGGATAACGCCTTGCGCTACGGGCAAGGAACAGATCGCATCGTCTTGCGGGTGGCCAGTAATCCACCCTCCTTGTCGGTGGAAGATCACGGGCCGGGCATTGAATCCAGCGAGCAGCAGCGGGTATTTGAAGCGTTTTATCGCTCCCCCGGCACACAAGCAGGAGGCTCCGGCTTGGGTTTGGCCATTGTGCAGGAAATTGCCCGTGCGCATGGCGCCTGGTGGAGCTTGATGAGCCGTCCTGATTTTCCAGGCACTCGCATCACCATTGTTTTTCCCGGTCCGCGTATTGGTGCGCGTCTGACCCGGCACGACACTTTGATTGGAAACTAAGCCTTGAACACAGCAACAGAAAACCCCAAAAAAGCGGCTCAGGCCGCCTTGCTAATGGGCGCTTTAGGCGTGGTGTATGGCGATATTGGAACCAGCCCGCTCTACACCATGAAAGTGGCCTTGAGCGCCTACGGACAGCCCGGTGCCGAACAGGTCTATGGAGTCTTGTCCTTGCTGTTCTGGCTGCTGACTCTGGTGGTCTCCATCAAGTACGTCACAGTGGTGTTGCGTCTGGACAATAAAGGTGAGGGAGGCACGCTGGCCCTGATGGAATTGGCGGCACGCGGCATTCAGGGACCACGTCGGCAGATTATTGTGGTGCTGGGGCTGATTGGTGCTGCCTTGTTTTATGGGGACAGCATCATTACCCCGGCCATCTCCGTGATGTCGGCGTTGGAAGGCATAGGGATGGTGTCTCACGTGCTGGACCCTTGGGTCGTACCTTTGGCCCTGGGCGTCTTGCTGGCCTTGTTTCTGATCCAGTCCCATGGCACGGGTACCATGGGTAAGTTGTTCGGCCCCATTATGTTGACCTGGTTTCTGGTGCTGGGTGGCTTGGGTCTATGGCGTGTTATTGAGCATCCCCAAGTTTTGATGGCGCTGGACCCACGGTGGGCCGTGGCTTTTATTGCTGACGCTCCCTGGCAAACCTTTTTGCTTTTGGGGGCCTTGGTCCTGGCCTTGACGGGGGCCGAGGCCTTGTACGCCGATATGGGCCATTTTGGCCGTCCTTTAATTCGCAAAGCCTGGTTCATGATTGTCATGCCCTGCCTGGTCCTGTGTTATTTCGGCCAAGGGGCATTGTTGATTTCCGATCCGGCCGCCATTCGTAATCCGTTCTTCTTCCTGGCTCCCAACTGGGCCTTGGTGCCCATGGTGATGCTGGCAACGGTTGCAACGGTGATTGCCTCCCAGTCCGTGATATCCGGGGCGTTTTCTGTAACTCGCCAGGCGGTGCAGCTTGGCTTCTGGCCGCGTATGGTGATCCAACATACTTCGGCTAAAGAAGAAGGACAGATCTACTTGCCGCGTGTGAACTTGCTGCTATGCGTGGCGGTGATGATTCTGGTCCTGAGCTTTGGCTCCTCGGATCGCCTGGCCCATGCTTATGGCTTTGCAGTCACGGGTACCATGTTGATGACCAGTTTGCTGGCTCTGGTACTGCTGCCGCGCCGCGCTAGCGGAATCAAGCGCTGGGCCTGGCTGGGGCTCCTGGGTGTTTTCCTGATTCTGGACATATTGTTGTTCTCGGCCAATGCGCTCAAGATTCTGGAAGGCGGCTGGCTGCCATTGCTGGTGGGGGCTGTGCTGTTGGGCTTGATGCTGACCTGGCGCCAGGGACGAGCCGCTTTGCACGAACGTCTGCTGGAAAACAAGCAGCCGCTAAAAGAGTTTTTGCTGAGCCTGGAGGAGTACGCTCCCACCCGTGTACCAGGGACGGCGGTGTTCATGAGCACCATTCCCGACTCGGTCCCTCCGGCCTTATTGCATAACCTGAAACACAATAAAGTCCTGCATGAACAGGTCCTGTTCTTGACCGTAACCAGTGCCGGTGTGCCTTACGTTCCTTTTGGGGAGCGCTATAGCCTGCAACGTTTAAGCCGAGGCAGCTGGCAGGCGGTGGCTTCCTGGGGCTTCAAGCAAGAGCCCAATGTGCCGCAATTGCTGGAGCAGATCGCGCTGGAGCACCCGGAGCTGAATCTGGAGCCTATGCAGACATCCTACTTCCTGTCGCGTCAGACGGTGATGATTCAATCCCGTCAGCCCTGGTACTTGGGCTGGCGTCGTCGCTTGTTTGCATTCATGGCGCGTAATGCCAGCCGTAGCACGCGCTTTTTCAAGATCCCGCCTAATCGCGTGGTGGAGATGGGGATACAGGTGGAGCTGTAGGTGGAGACATTCGCAGCTGCAGCTAGCTATTGCAGCCAGTAGAAACAAAGAATGGGCCTTTTCAAGGCCCATTCTTTTTATCTGGCTACCTATTATGAATAGCCGTGTTTTCTGCGTTTACTGAGCAGGCACCACAGTCGTGGTTTCGCGAAGGATACCGCCGCCTTCCACGCTACCGCGTACCGTTGTGTCCTGGCCGGTCATGGATTTCAGGCAGTCTTGCTGGCGGTCAGCGGGTAAGCGATGGCAGCGCGCTTGCCGGTTGGCATCCAGATTGTGATCGCGTTTGTCCAGCTTGTGATGGCGCTCGGCTTGCAGCGCGGCACCGGCTTCGCGACGGCAAGTGGTGCGCTGGTCTCCTTTGAATTGCTCACAGCGCTGGATGTCGTGTCGGTAGTCTTGGGACGGGGTTTGAGCCCAGGCAGCAGAGGACAGCAAACCCAGGCTGAGCAGGCCGGCACTCAGAATTCGGGATGGGCGTGTAAGTAGACTCATCGATCTCACTCCTTTACTTGCTAAGGGAATCACCGGCTTGGCGAGCACTGTTACGAGCAGGTATGAGTAGCAGGCCGCAAAGCCCCAAAAGCGACTGCGTATGGGGCAATTCCCGATACGCAGTAAACACTTACTAGTATAAGTGGAGCAGTTGCAAGTGAGGGTAATAAAACTTGTCTAAACCCTCACGGCTTGACTTAGGTCTTATCGCTGGCTGGTGGTTGAGCCAAATCTTTGGGCAGAGGCGCTTTATGTGGCATGTCCAGATAGCCTGGCTCGTCCGGGCCATATTCGGCCAGACGTTGGCGATGCTCGCGTTTGATGGCAGCGCGCATCAGAAAGATGGCGGTGACCGGCGAGGTAATGATCAAGAGCACACTCAGGATGAGCGGATGCAGAATGGGACGGCTCATCAAGTGGCTGGCGCTGATGGCGACGGCCAGCACCATGAAAAACGTACCCAGCGTGTTCCCCATGGTGGGGGCATGGATGCGTGAATAAAAGTGTTTGAAGCGCAGCAAGCCAGCCGAACCCACCAGGGCCACGATGCCGCTAAGAACCAGCAAAAGGGCAACCGGGACAGCCAGCCACCAAGGTAGTAAAGGCGTATTCATGGCTCGATCACCTCGGCACGCAGCAGGAATTTCGCCATGGCTGCCGAGCCTACAAAACCAAACAGGGCAATCAGCAAGGCGATATCAAAGTACAGGGTAGAGTCAAAACGGATGCCCAGGGCCAGCAAGGCCAGCATACCGTTGATGTACATGGTGTCCAGCGCCAGCACGCGGTCGGCGGCAGAGGGGCCTTTAAGCAGGCGGATGACGGCGCAGCCCATGCCCAGGACAAAGCAGCCCAGGGCAAACTGACAGGCCCAGTAAACAATGTCTATCATTGGAAAATCTCCAGTAGCGGTCCTTGGTAGCGCTTCTGAATAGTGTCTAACCAGACCTGTTCGTCTTGCAGATCCAGAATGTGCAAAGTCAGGACACGGGTCTCGTAATCGAAGCCGGACCAGACAGTACCTGGGGTGTAGGTAATGATGCACGCCAAGGCTGCCAGACCATGTGGGTCAGTCAGTTGCAACGGAATGGCCAGAAAGCCCGGACGAGGTGCTTTGCTGCCTTTCAGAACCAGATGGCCAACGGCAATATTGGACAGCACAATGTCCCAGGCCACTTGGCAAATCAGTTTCAAGGCCAGAAAGGGGTGGCGGATGCTGGCCTTAACCGGACGAAATGGAATGGCTGCCAAGCTCAGGGCGATAGCCAGGAACAGGCCCAGCACCACGTAACCGGCCGAGAGCGAGTCGTTCAGCAGTAGCCACAGGCCAAGCAGCAGCAAGGGCAGGAAAAGATGTTTGGTATAGCGTCGCATCAGAATCACTCCGCTTGAACAGAACGTAGCGGGTTCTGCCGCAGGACGGACCCTATATAAATACGGGGTTCGTCCAGTTGCTGGGCTGTTTGTTCCAGGTAGGTGGTGATCGGGCCGGCATACCAGCTCAAGATCCCGCAAGCCACAATAATGCTGGCAATGGGAGCAGCTTCGATCAGCTTCAGGCGGGGAATCGTCAGGGAACTATTGCTCCAGAACAGACGAATGCCCACACGTACCATGGCGATCAAACCGGCTACGCCGGAAATCAGCACGGCAGCGGTCAGAATCCAGGCGTTTAGAGGCTCTGGCGATTGGCCCGAGGCTTTCAGCGCGGCTGTCAGCAAGGACAGCTTGGCCACAAAACCGGACAGCGGTGGCAGGCCCACAATCAGCAAGGCGCAGGCAATAAAGGACATGCCCAGGAACACCATCACGCCAGGGATAGCCACACCTACCACGTCATCGCTATTGTCTTCGGACTCCGGGTCGTCCAGGTCAAAGACCTCCTGACTGACGGCCAGCAGGTCGGCACCAAAAGGTTTGGTACGGCTAACCAGTTCCAGCAGCAGGAAGAAAGCACCCAAGGCCAGAACGCTGCTGAGCATGTAGTACAGGGCAGGGCCGGTCAGGATGACGCCGGGCATGCCCAAGGCGGCCAGCAAGGTGCCGGAAGACACGATGATGCAATAACTGGCCAGTCGTTCGGGTTGCTGTGCGGCCATGACACCAATAGCGCCGAAGGCCAGCGTGGCGATCCCGGCGGGGAACATCCAGGCCACGCCAAAGGCGGCAGGTGCCCCCGTAGGCAGTAGCAAGGAGCCGATACGCAGCAGTGCGTAAATACCCACTTTGGTCATGATCGCAAACATGGCAGCGACCGGTGCACTGGCATTGCCATAGGCATTGGGTAGCCACAAGTTCAAGGGCCAGGCGGCGGCCTTGATCAGAAAGGCAATCCCCAGAATGGCCATGGCCGATTCAAATACCAGACGATCCGAATCCGGCATGGAGCCAGCACGCAGAGCCAGATCAGCCATGTTCAGGGTGCCGGTGACACCGTAGACCAAGGCGATGGCAATCAGCAGCAAGAAGGAGGAGATCAGGTTGACGGCAATGTAATGCAGGCCGGCACTGACGCGGGCCGCGCCCGAACCGTGCAGCATCAGACCATAGGACGCGGCCAGCAGAACCTCGAAGAACACAAACAGGTTGAACAGGTCGCCGGTCAGGAACGCGCCGTTCAGGCCCATCAAGAGCAGCTGGAACAAGGAGTGGAAATGCACCCCCACGCGATCCCAGCGTGCTAGTGAATAGAACCAGCAGCAAAAGGCCAGCACATTGGTCAGCACCAGCAAGAAGGCGGCCAGCCGGTCCACGACCAGCACAATCCCGAAGGGAGCGGGCCAGTCACCGAGCAGGTACACACCGACGGACTGCGGCCAGATCGGATCCAGTGTGCCATCGGCCAGCAACAGCAGGTAGACCGCGCAGAACAGTTGAGCCAATAAGGAGCTGAAAGCGATCAGCAGCTTGTAGTGACGGCGCTTGTCGCGCAGCATCACCATCAGGGCCGCGGCCATCATGGGGATGGCAACGGGCAATACGGGCAAGTGTTGGTTGAGTAGACTCACAGATCGTCTTCCTCGCGGCCATCAACGTGGTCGGTGCCGCTCAGGCCGCGGTTGGCCAGAATGACGACCAGAAACAAGGCGGTAGTGGCAAAACCAATCACAATTGCGGTCAGTACCAGTGCTTGTGGCAAAGGATCGGCGTAGCTGGCGCCCAGCTCGCTGCTATTGATCACGGGTGCAGCACTGATTTTGAGTCGCCCCATACTAAATATGAACAGGTTCACGGCATAGGAGACCAGGGCCAGTCCCATGATGACCTGAAAGGTACGCGGGCGCAGCAGGAGCCAGACGCCCGAGCCCGCCAGCACACCAATCGCAATTGAAAGCACGATTTCCATTATTTATTCTCCATCCCGGATGCAGCGTTCGAGGCGGATTGCAGCGACGGCAGTTTGCGATAAAAACGTAGGGACTGGTGGGCCAGCGCGACCAGAATCAGGATGGTGGAACCAATCACCAGCATGAATACACCAATGTCAAAGATCAGTGCGCTGGAAGTATGCACGTCGCCCACCAGGGGCAGGTGCAGATCCCAGCTTTGGGCAGACAGGAAGGGCTTGTTGAAGGCCCAGACCAGCATGGCAGCCACTCCGGCTGTCAGCAGACCCAAGCCAATCCAGGTTTGAGGCTGAATCAGAGGGCGGGACTCCATCCACACCACGCCGCTAACCATGTATTGCAGGATAATGCCGGTTGCCATGATCAGGCCGCCCACAAAACCGCCACCGGGCAGGTTGTGCCCACGCAGCAGGAAGTACAGGGCGATCAGCGTGGAGATAGGCAGCAGCAGGCGCAGCAAGACAGCTGGAATCTGCATAATGCCTTCTGGCAACGGTGTCTTGGGGTCTGGTTCCACAAAGACGGCTTCGCGGCTGTCCTTGACGTTCTGGCGACGGGCCAGAGGCTGGGCGATGGCTTCGATCGGTGGACGGAAGCGTCGCAGCAGCGCAAAGACCGTCAGGGCCACAATGCCCAACACCACGATTTCACCAAAGGTATCGAAGCCGCGGAAGTCCACCAGAATCACGTTCACCACGTTCGCGCCACCGCCCAGGGGCAGGGCCTTTTCGACAAAGAAGGGCGAGATGCCGCTGGGGTGAGGGCGTGTCATCATGGCGTAGGCCAGAGCGGCAATACCGCAACCGGCCAGAATGGCAATAATCAAGTCGCGGCTACGGCGGAACAGGGCACGACCACTATTGTCCTGGCCGCCAGGCATATCACTGACGCGTTGCGGCAACCAGCGCAGGCCCAGCAAAATCAGCACAACGGTGACCACTTCCACCGCCAACTGGGTCAGCGCCAGGTCAGGGGCGGAAAGCCAGGCAAAGGTCAGGCTGGTAACCAGTCCAGCGCCACCAGATAGCAGCAGGGAGGCCGGGCGGTGGAACTTGGCTTGACGAGCCGCACCAATCGCGCAGGCAATTCCGACGGCCCACATCAGGGCAAAGAAGGGGTCGATGGGGGTGGAAATAGTGGACTTGAACCAGTTGCCGCGAACCAGAGGCAGGGCAGCAACACAGATTGTGGCCACAATAATCAGCAAGGTCTGACGCTGCAGGCGTGGCGAGTAAAGCTTGCCCACGGCCCAGTTGGCTGCCACTTCCAGATACTCCATGGCCAGCTCAAAGAAGCGTCGGCCATCAGCACGGGTCAGCAAAGGCGTACGGCCTTGGCGGTTCCTGTAGAAGCGGTTGATGATCAGAACGAAGATCACACCCATGCCCGTGGCGACCAGACTCATGATCAGGGGCAGGTTGAAACCATGCCAGACGGCCAGGTCGTACTGGGGCATTTCTGCACCCAGAATGGCGCTAGCCGCAGTATGCAAGAAGGGGCCAAAAGTCAGGCTGGGAATAATGCCGACCAAGAGACAGGTCAGTACCAGAATCGCGCTGGGGATCAACATGCGGCGAGGCGGCTCGTGTGGCTCGCGGGGCAAGTCCTTGGCGACGGGGCCAAAAAACACCTGTGCGATAAAGCGCAAGGAGTAGGCCACGCTGAAGGAGCCCGCAATTACGGCCACCACGGGCAGAGCATATTCCCAGGTGTTGCCATTGCTGGCCAGAATGGTCTCGGCAAAGAACATTTCTTTGGAGATGAAGCCATTCAATAGGGGCACACCGGCCATGGCAGCCGCCGCAACGGTAGCCAAGGTGGCAGTCAAGGGCATGGCGTGGCGCAAACCGGAAAGCCGGTTCAGGTTACGGGTACCGGTCTCGTGGTCCACGATACCGGCAGCCATGAACAGGGAGGCCTTGAACGTCGCGTGATTCATCATGTGAAACAGCGCCGCGACCAGAGCCAGTGGGCTGTTCAGGCCCAACAGCAAGGTAATCAGACCCAGGTGGCTGATGGTGGAATAGGCCAGTACGCCCTTCATGTCGCGCTGGAACATGGCCACATAAGCCCCCAGCGTCAGGGAACACAGGCCAGCGCCGCCAATAATGACAGCCCATTCCGTGGTGCCCGACAGGGCAGGCCACAGGCGCGCCAGCAGGAATACCCCGGCCTTGACCATGGTGGCCGAGTGCAAATAGGCGGACACAGGTGTGGGGGCAGCCATGGCGTGAGGCAGCCAGATATGGAAGGGAAACTGCGCGCTTTTAGTGAGTGCACCCAAGGCAATCAGGATCAGCATCCCGGTATACCAGGGGTGATTGCGAATCTGCTCGCCCGACTCCAGTACCACACTCAGGTCGTAACTGCCGGCAGCCTGGCCCAGCATGAGCACGCCCGCCAGCAAGCAGAAACCGCCGGTTCCCGTAATGATCAGCGACATACGCGCACCCCGGCGCGCATCCATGCGGTGATACCAGTAGGCAATCAGCATGAATGAGGACAGACTGGTCAGCTCCCAGAACACGACCAGCTGGATCAGATTGCCCGACAGCACCACCCCCAGCATCGAGCCCATAAAGGCTTGCAGAAAGGAGAAAAAACGTCGGACCGGATCCTGGGCGGACAGGTAATAGTGCGCATAAAGGGCGATCAAGGCCCCCATGGCGGTAATGATGATACTGAAAAGCCAGGCATAGCCGTCCATGCGCAGCTTGAAGGTCAAGCCATGGGCGGGTATCCAGGAGCGTGACGACTCCAGCACCTCTCCGCGAGCAATGTCCGGATAGGCGTAGAGAGTGAGTAAGGCGCACGTAACGGCGACAGCGCCTGCAAGAGATGCCTGGAGTTTGCGAGAGTTCGCGGGCATCAGGGAAGATAGCAAGCTACCGATAAACGGTAGAGCTAGGATCACGAGCAAATACATCTGACTCCAACAGGCGGTAATTTAGGCGGCTAGCGCTTAATAATACGATATATGAAGCTAAATTCAGCCCAACAGCGATAAAAAAAGCGTTTTTTTAGTTATTGCGGCCTTGATGCAGGTCAAGCGCATGCTTGAGGTTTTCTCTCACAATGAATGCTTGACTAGAAGAAACAGGTCTCGTGCAGGAGGACCCTTTATGCCGCAAACACTGGAAGCATCGGATGCCAGCGCCCCCACCGCGCCGGATATCGAAATCTCTGAAGCCCTGATCCGGCGTTTTGATCGTTCCGGGCCTCGTTATACCTCCTATCCCACTGCAGATCGTTTTTTTCAGGACTTTCCTGCTCAGCCTTATATTCACGAATTATCGCGGCGCGCCTTGAGCAGCAGTAATCCGCCTCTGTCGGTTTACCTGCATATTCCGTTTTGTCAGTCGCTTTGCTACTTCTGTGCCTGCAACAAGATCATCACTCAGGATCGTAGCAAGAGCGAGCAGTACCTGGATTACCTGCTGCGCGAAATTGATATGGTCACCCAATATATGGGTGAAGACCGGCGCACCGAACAACTGCATTTGGGCGGCGGCTCGCCCACTTTCCTGGACAATGAACAGTTGGCCCGCTTGATGACCAAGCTCAAGGAGCAGTTCGCGTTCACGGACGATGCCGAACTGGGCATCGAGATCGACCCGCGTACCTTGGCGGAAGGCACGCTCCAGAACTTGGCGGCTCTGGGTTTTAACCGTACCAGCTTCGGGGTGCAGGATTTTGATCCCAATGTGCAAAAAGCGATCAACCGTATTCAGCCCTTCGAAATGGTCAAACGCGCCGTTGAAGAAAGCCGGGCTGCCGGTTTCCAGTCCATCAACACGGACCTGATCTACGGCCTGCCTTTGCAGACCCTGGAAAGCTTTGCCATCACCATTGACTCCTTGGTGCAACTGCGACCAGATCGCATCGCTCTGTATAACTACGCGCACTTGCCAACACGCTTCAAGGCTCAGCGTTTAATCAATGAAGAAGAGCTGCCCGATGCCGATCAGCGTCTGCAACTGTTCTTGATGTCTTCGCAGCGTCTGCTGGATGCAGGCTATGTCTATATCGGTCTGGACCACTTTGCCTTGCCGACCGACGAGCTGAATCTGGCCCGTCTGGACGGCAGTCTGCACCGCAACTTCCAGGGCTACACCACCCGCGCAGCCTGTGATCTGGTCTCTTTTGGCGTGTCGTCCATTGGTCAGGTGGGCACCATGCATGTGCAAAATGCCCGCAGCCTGCGCAATTACTACGCCGATATAGACCGGGGGCGTTTGCCTATCGAGCGGGGTATTGTGATGCAGCAGGATGATCGCCTGCGGGCGGAAGTCATCATGCATTTGATGTGCAGCATGCCAGTGCCTATCTTGCGTCTGGAAGCGCGTTACGGCATTGATTTTGCCAGCTACTTTTCCGCCGAGCTGCAAGAGCTCAACAGTTATGCCGACGCTGGTCTGCTGACGGTCGATGCCCAATCCATCCAGGTTCTGCCCAAAGGTCGTTTGTTTGTGCGCGCCTACAGCATGGTGTTCGACAAGTACTTGAGCCAGGAAAGCGGTGCGCGCTATTCCCGCCTGATTTAACACAGTGGCCGTCCTTGCAGACGGCCACGATTCTATTGCCCTGTTTCTGGTCCCGACGTGGCCGGCAGGTTCTTGCATCAACCTAAGGTATTAACATCGTGCTAAAGACGGATTTACGTCTCATGTCCCTGAAGGGAAAACTGCTTTTGCCTATTGTTCAAGGCGGCATGGGAGTCGGTATTTCGGCGTCCCGGCTGGCCGGTACTGTGGCTGCATTGGGCGGGCTGGGGACGATCTCCAGCGTGGATTTACGGCGTCATCACGAAGACCTGATGGACAGCACCCAGGGTGATGTCGAAAAAGGCGTGGTCGATGCAGCCAATTTGCAGGCCCTGGACCGCGAGATCAATCGTGCCCGAGAGCGTTCTGGTGGTAACGGTGGCATCGCCGTCAATATCATGAAGGCTGTCTCGCAGTATCCCGAGTATGTGCGTCAATCTTGCGAAAGCGGGGCAGATGCCGTGGTGGTGGGCGCTGGCCTGCCGCTGGATTTGCCTGAGCTGGTTCAGGATCATCCCAAAGTTGCCTTGATTCCAATCTTGTCGGATGTGCGCGGCGTCACTTTACTGGTGAAGAAATGGCTGCGCCGCAAGCGTTTGCCGGATGCAGTCGTTCTGGAAAATCCCCGTTTTGCCGCAGGCCACCTGGGGGCCGCCGACGACCAATCCTTGAACAAACCTGAATATGCTTTCCAGCGCGTTCTGGAAGGCTGCCGTGCCTTGTTTCGCGAGTTGGGCCTGGAGGCCGAGCGTATTCCCTTGATCGCTGCAGGCGGGATTCACCGTCCTGAACAACTGCGTCAATTAATGGATTGGGGTGCAGATGGTGTGCAAATGGGCACTGCCTTTGCCGTCACTGAAGAAGGTGATGCGCATGAAAACTTCAAGCGCGTGTTGCTGGATGCCGAGCCCAAGGACATCGTGACCTTTATGAGCGTGGCCGGACTGCCTGCCCGTGCCGTGCGTACGCCCTGGCTGGATGCTTACCTGCATAAAGAGCAAAAGCTGCAATCGGTGGCACGCGAGCGTGCTTGCACGGAAGGTTTTGACTGCCTGGCGCATTGCGGCTTGCGCGATGGCGTGCAACGCCATGGTCAGTTTTGCATTGACCGTCAGCTGGCCTATGCCCTGAAAGGTGATGTACAGCGCGGTCTGTTCTTCCGTAGTTCCGAAGCCTTGCCTTTTGGCAAAGCCATGAAATCGGTGCGCGAGCTGATGGACTATATGTTGAATGGCCGCAGCAAAACGCCGGGCGTGGTTCCTGCGGCCTAAACGGGATCAAGGGCTTAGCCCTTGATTTCGCGGATCAAGCCTTCCTCACCGCCATCAATGGTGTGGACGGCTTCCTTCCTTTGTGTCTCCAGTGCCAGGCGGCGGGCAATTTCATAGCATTCTTCAATATGCTGGTTGCCGACTTTGCGCAGCACTACAAAGCTGATGGAAGCGGAAATGGCGCTGCCTATCAAAGGCACATATTTGGCGCCGTATTTCCCGGCCAGTTTCTTCGCTCCCAGACGCACCAGAATATTGACCACGCGATCTGTAGTCAGCACGCGTCCCACCATGCCCAGGCCCATACTGGTTCCCCCCACGACCACCAGCTTTTTCAGCTCCGGGCTCAGGGCGTCCACATCGTTGGCCGTCAAGCCGAAGCGCGCATTGATGATGGGGATGACTTTCATCAGAATCGCCACATCCGTACCCACATCCACACCAGGGATGGGCACCACGGCTGCCGCTGCTGACAGCAGAGCGCGCCGACTGATTAGTTTGCGACATTCCTCGCGGGTTTTATCCAGTTCCTGCAGTGTCATCGTGCTCATGTGTCTGTCCTGAAATCTAAGCGGATTGATCGTGCAAGCCTTAACGCATATGGGGCGAGTACCGTGCTTTTCCAGTGACTGCCTGGGCAATTATGTTTCTTATCGTAGTGGATGCCGCCAGTTTGGGGAAAAAAGCAGGGTATTGGTCGCATTTGAAATTTTTTCTTTCAAATGCCATGAATGCTTCTACAAACGGGTGTCGTGAACAATTAAAGCCCGGTGTCTTTTTCTGTTGCACTTGGTGGCATTCTTTATGCGCTTTCGGGGCTATTCAGACACGCTCAGAGGGTCTGATTTCTATTAAACTGGCGCCGAAAATAGCACATTCCATAGGGGAAGAACGATGCATCGCCAGTCTTTGCTGGGTTTGATGTTCTTGCTGGGTGTCAGTAGCGCCCAAGCCATTACGATAAGCAGTTTCTCGCCCCAAGGGGCGACATCGGATTTGCGGGATGTCAAAGTCACCTTTGCCACACCCGCAGTTCATTTTGGGGATTCGCAATTGCCTGCACCCGTTCAGGTGCAGTGTGATGATCCTTCGGTAGTCGGTCAGGGCCGTTGGCTTGATTCGCGCCGCTGGATTTATGAATTCGACGAGCGTCCAGGACCAGGCTTGAGTTGTACGGCCGTCGTGTCCAAAAGTTTTCGCAGCATCAATAATGAAGCGATTAGCGGACCGGCTCAATATCGTTTTAATTCAGGCGGCGCCATTCTGGAAAGCAACCGCCCGTATTACAACATTATTGATGAAGACCAGGTCTTTCTATTCAGCTTCAATGCGCCGGTTAATAGCGCCTCTTTAGTCAAGAACGGCTATTGCCGGGTAGAGGGTATTGGCGAGCGTATTGGCTTGAAAGCCATTGAGGGTGCCGAGCGCGACGCCATGGTTCGCGCCGAGTTCTATGTGGACGAGGTAGACGACCGATACCAGGCCGTCCAGTGTGCGCGTCCCCTGCCAGCGGATGCCAGCGTGTCGGTGGTGCTGGAGCCGGGCGTCATGACGCAGATTGAAAATCGCAAGGGCGTCCCTAATACGGACCGCTATACCTACGATTACAACGTGCGCCCCGAGTTTACCGCCTCGCTCACTTGCATGCGTGAGCGCGCAGAAGCGCCTTGCACGCCGGTTGGCAGCTTCGGTGTTCAGTTCTCCGCGCCTGTCGCGTACGAGTACTTGAGCCAGATTCGTTTGGAAGCCGGCAAGCAGGTTTGGGAACCCAAGTCTGATAGCGACGAGGCATGGCAGGATCGTGGGCCTGGCCAGTACGTGCGTTTCGAGGGTCCTTTCCCTGAAAACGCCAAGCTGACGGTCAAGATTCCGGACAGCCTGACGGACGACGCAGGTCGCCGCCTGAAGAACCCGCAAGTGCTGAGCAACGGCATGAGCACCACGACCTATCCGCCGCTGGTGAAGTTTGCGGTGGAGCCTTTCGGGATTGTGGAGCGTTTCGGCCATGCTGATCGTGACGGATCGGACGATTCCGATCCGCCAGCCATTGGCTTGAGCCTGCGTAATGTCGAAGCCAATCTGACAACCCAGCAAATGCTGGTGTCCGCCGGTCAGGTGGGGGCTCTTGCCGTGAAGGACGACAAGGAAGTTCTGACCTGGTTCTCCCGTCTGCGTCAGCTGAACTATTCCTGGTCGGTCACCCCCGACTATCTGAAGACCATGATGGGCAGTGACTTCCATGTCACCGCTCCTTTGAATGAGAACGGCTACCTGGATCTGCGTGCCCAGCCCCTGTTGCAAGGCAAGGATCTGAAGAAGCTGGACTTGCCCGGCATGGATCAAAAAGGCGAGCGTCCTTTTGAATTGATTGGCGTGCCGCTGAAAGAGCCTGGTTTCCATGTTCTGGAAGTCGCTTCCCCACGTCTGGGAGCTTCCTTGCTGGAGGCGGCCGGTACCATGTACGTGCGTAGCTCTGTGCTGGTGACCAACCTGGGTGTGCATATCAAGAAAGGTGGTGACGATTTGCTGGTCTGGGTCACGACACTGGATGATGCCAAAGTCGTGCCCGGCGCGAAAATTCGCGTGATGAACTGCCGTGGTGAAGAGCTGCTGCAAGGTGAAACAGACGAGAATGGGATGTTCCATCACCCGCAGGCGGTGTCCAGCCCGGATTACTGCCAGGAAACCAGCTTGTCCGGTTTGTTTGTGACGGCGCGAATCGACAAGAACAACCCCATGGCTCGTGGTAAAGATGATTTCAGCTTTGCCTTGAGCGAGTGGAATTCGGGTATCGAGCCTTGGCGCTTCAATGTGCCTTACAACTGGGGCGGTCGCGATGAGGCCATTGCTCACACTGTGATGGATCGCAATCTGTTCCGTGCGGGTGAAGTGGCCCATATGAAACACTATGTACGCGAACGCGTGCGTGACGGTTTCAAGGCTCCAGCTCGCTATCCCGACACCATGATTGTCGAGCACGATGGCAGCGGCAAGCGAATTGAGCTGCCCTTGAAGTGGCAAAAGACAGCGGCAGGCAGCGTATTTGCTCTGACCGACTGGAAAATCCCCAAGGACGCCGAGCTGGGTGTGTATCGCTTGCGAACCGAAGGCGAGGATCAGTACTTCAACTTCGGCGAGTTCCGCGTAGAGCAGTTCAAGCTGCCTGCGTTGGGCGGCAGTATCAAGCTGGGTGACGGTCAGGATCGTCCTTATCTGGTCAAACCCAAAGAACTGCAGGCCGACCTGCAGTTGCAGTACCTGTCTGGTGGCCCGGCCGATTACTTGCCGGTTCAGTTGTCGGCGGTCGTCCGCTCGGCAGGAACGTCCTTCAGCGCCTATGACGATTTCAGCTTTGTCCCTCCCGAGAAAGTTGAACAGTCTGATGTCTCGGACTCCCGTGTTTTCCTGAACAAGAAGCGCTTTCAGCTGGATGCACAGGGTGGTTTGCGTGCCACGCTGGATGAGTTGCCTGAGGTGGATCGTCCTTCCGAATTTCTGGTAGAAGCCACTTTTGCCGATCCGAACGGTGAAATTCAAACCTTGACCCAAACCGTGTCCGTATGGCCGGCCGATGTAGTGGTGGGTCTGCGTGCAGGTAGCTGGTTGGCAGCCGGTTCGTCCACCAAGCTCTCGGCTATCGCGGTGAGCCCGGACGGCAAGCCACTGAAAAACGTGCCTGTGCGTATTGAGGCGGCCAATGTGCAGCGTTTCTCGATCCGCAAGCGTATGGTGGGTGGCTTCTACAGCTACGACAATCAGGAGCAGCGCGAAGACCTGGGCACGATCTGCGAAGGTCGCAGCGACGATCAGGGTCTGGTGCAGTGTGATGTGAAACTGGAGAAGGGCGGTCAGGTCGAGCTGCGTGCCATTGCACGTGATGGCGAAGGCCGCGAGTCCGTTGCTGCCAGCACCGTCTGGGTCAGTGGCTCCGGTTACCTGTGGTTCGGTGGTCAGAACGATGACCGTATCGACGTGATTCCTGCGAAGAAAGTTTGGGCTCCTGGCGAGACAGCCGAGTTCCAGGTGCGCATGCCGTTCCGCGAGGCCACGGCCCTGGTGTCGGTGGAGCGTGAAGGTGTCTTGCAGGCTCAAGTGGTTCAGCTGGAAGGCGACAGCCCTAACGTCAGCGTGGAGATCAAGCCCGAATGGGGGCCGAACGTTTACGTGTCCGTGCTGGTTCTGCGTGGCCGTCTGCGTGAAGTGCCTTGGTACTCTTTCTTTAGCTGGGGCTGGAGTCAGCCTCTGACTTGGTACAAAGCCTACTCGGAAGGCGGTGGTGAATTTGTTGCCCCGACAACTACCGTGGACTTGTCCAAGCCTAGCTATCGTTTTGGTCTGGCCAGCATTGAAGTCAGCAGCCAGCAAGATGCGCTGGATGTGAAGGTAACGACGGATCGCAGCCAGTACGCGATTCGTGAGCAGGCCAAGGTTGATATTCAGGTCCTCAAGTCCGATGGCACACCGGCAGCCGGTGCGTCCGTGGCCTTGGCGGCTGTGGATCAAGCCTTGCTGGAACTGAGCCCGAACAATAGCTGGAACCTGCTCAACGCCATGCGTGCCTTGCGCGGCTACAACGTGCAGACCGCCACGGCGCAGTCTGAAATCGTGGGTCGTCGTCACTATGGTCGCAAGGCTGTCGCAGCGGGTGGTGGCGGTGGCAAGAGCCCCACTCGTGAATTGCTGGATACTTTGCTGCTGTGGAAAGGCAATGTGGAGCTGGACGCACAAGGTCGCGCAACGGTGACCGTGCCGCTGAAAGACTCCCTGACCCAATACCGGATTGTGGCCGTCGCCGATCTGGCGGGCGACCGCTTTGGTAGTGGTTCGGCTCAGATCGTCACAACGCAAGACCTGCAAATCATTTCCGGTTTGCCAGCCATTGCTCGTGAGGGTGATGATTACCAGGCCCAAGTGACGCTGCGTAACAGCAGCCCACGTGCCATGACCGTGAAGGTGCAGGCGCAGTACCGTGGTAAAGGCTTGCCCTCGGCGGCCTTGCCAGAGCAAACCGTTGAGCTGGCTTCGGGCTCGGCTAAAGTGGTTTCCTGGCCCATGTCGGTTCCACTGTCCAGCGGTTCAGCTGATTCGCACCAGATGGAGTGGACGGTGGATGCACAGGAAGTTCAGCAGTCCGGTGCCACGGGCAAGGCTGCCAAAGACAGCCTTGCAATCAAGCAGGAAGTCTTTACCGCGACCCCCGTTACGGTTCAGCAGGGAACACTGGTTGCCGTGGGTATGGATGAGCCATTGAACATGTCGGTGCAGGCACCGGCCGGTGCCTTGAAGAACGAACAAGGCGTGGTTCAAGGTGGTCTGCAAATGTTGTTCCGTTCCTCCTTGGGTGGCGGTATGGAAGGGGTGCGTGCCTGGTTTGAACGCTATCCTTACAGCTGCTTTGAACAGCAAGCCTCGCGTTTCATGGGCCTGCGTTCCGAAGAGGCGTGGGCTGGCCTGATGCAGCGCATGCCGTCCTATATGGACGAGAATGGTTTGTTGCGTTACTTCCCAAGCAGCTACGGTTGGGGCAGCCGCGTGTTGACCAGCTACATCCTGGATATCAGCTACATTGCAGAATCCATGGGCCTGAACTACCCCATCCCGGACGGCTTCCGCAACGAGATGCTGCAAGCGCTGGAAAACGTGGTGAATGGTCGTATCCCGAGCATGCAAACGGTCTCTCGCCAAGAGCGGGATCTTGAGGTGATTCGTGCGACGGCCGTGTTGGCCAAGTATGGCCGTGCTCGCGTCAATATGCTGGATTCGGTGGAACTGAACCTGCAAAGCTGGCCCACTGAAATCCTGCTGGCCTGGGTGGATCTGACTCAGCGTTTGCCGGGCATCAAGAAAGCCGAGCAGACACGTAAAGAAGCCATGAATCTGATTCAGGCACGTCTGGTCAGCCGTGGTACCCGTCTGGTCTTTGGTGAGGACGCGCTTAACGGCAGCCCATGGGCCATGACCAGCCGCGTGACCAACCAGGCTCGCCTGATGCTGCTGGCCAATGAAATGTCGGACTGGACCGAGGACATGCCTCGTCTGGCCCAAGGTCTGTTGGCGGAGCAGCAACGTGGTGCATGGCGCATGACCACTGAAAACCTCTTGGGTAGTTTGGCTATTGAACAGTTCAGCCGTCATCACGAACAGAACCCTAGCGGTCAGTCCATGGTGATTCTGGGCTCGGAAAGTGCCCAGGTGGTGGATTGGGACATGCTCAAACCTGACGGTCAGGGTGTGCGCTCTTCCAAAATTGATGTGCCGTGGCGCGGCGATCAGGCCGATAACCTGAGCGTTGAGCAAATGGGTGAGGGCAAGGCCTGGATCGAAGTTCGCTCCCTGGCAGCGGTGCCCGTGACCAAGCCTATTGCGGCTGGTTTGAGCATGGAGCGTCACATCGAAGCCGTGGAGCAGGCCAAACCCGGTGTATGGAGTCGTGGCGACATCATGCGCGTGAAGATCAAGGTCAAGGCTCAAGGTCAGGCAAGCTGGGTGGTGGTGTCGGATCCGATTCCTGCCGGTGCCACTATCCTGGGCAGCGGCCTGGGTCGCGACTCTGCCATGGCAACGGCCGGTGAAGAGCAGTCCGGTCATTGGCCCAGCTTTGTCGAACGCCGCTTTGATGGCTACCGTGCTTACTACGAGCGCTTTGAAGAAGGCACGACCGAAGTCAGCTATACGGTGCGTCTGAATACAGTGGGTCAGTTCGTGCTGCCAGCCAGCCGTGCTGAAGCCCTGTACGAGCCCGACGTGTTTGCTGTCTGGCCTAACGAGCAAGTTCTGGAAGTTGTGGATGCACCAGCCAATTAAAGCAGGACTGCTGGTGTTGGGACTGGCCCTGTGGGCCAGTCCCGGGCAGGCCATGCCCAGCTACAAGGAAGTTCGGCAAGCTTACCGATCGTCCGATGTGCAGGTCCTGGATCGTCAGGGCCAGCTTGTCCAGCGAGTCCGTCTGGACTTTCGTCAACGGCGCGGCGATTGGGTCGCGCTGGAGCAAATTTCTCCGGCCTTGCAAATGGCGGTCCTGGTGTCTGAAGACCGCCGTTTTGAATCTCACGGTGGGGTGGACTGGTTATCAGTGGGCTCCGCCGCGTGGGATGGTCTGTTTGCCGGACGCAGTCGCGGTGCTTCTACGATTACCATGCAGCTGGCCGGCCTGATGGATCAGGATCTGATCGGTGGTCGAGGTGGGCGCTCAGTCTGGCAAAAGCTGGATCAGGTGGTGGCCGCCCAGTCGCTGGAAGACACCTGGACCAAGCCGGAAATTCTGGAAGCCTATCTGAATCAGGTGGCTTTTCGGGGTGAGCTGGTCGGGGTGGACGCGATGGCGCGTACCTTGTTTCAAAAGCAGGCCGCTGCGCTGGATGCACGCGAATCTGCCATTGCCGCAGTTTTGCTGCGCGGCCCCAATGCCTCGGCCTTGATGGTCGAGCGCCGGGCGTGTACGACCCTGCAAGAGATGGGACGTGCCGAACTATGTCGAGAATTAAGTAATCTGGTGCCGGTGGCTTTGCGCCGGGCCGGACAAGCCCCCTTGGGGCAAGCCCAACTGGCCCCTCATTTTGCCCGTTGGGTTCTGGATCAGAATCCTGAAATCAAGGCCGGTGACAGTATTCGTACGACCTTGGATACGCGCCTGCAAACTCAAGTGCAAGCCAGTATGCGGCGCCACTTGCTGGATCTGCGCACCGCACGTGTTCAGGATTCTGCGGTGGTGGTGCTGGATAACCATAGCGGACAGGTCCTGGCCTATGTGGGGTCCAGTGGCGATCTGTCCGAGGCGGCCGAGGTAGACCATGCCCGTTCCTTGCGGCAAGCCGGTTCCACGCTCAAGCCTTTTTTGTATGAGATGGCGATTGAAAAGCGCCTGTTGACCGCCGCATCCTTGCTGGAGGATTCGCCGCTGAATCTGTCCACCGGCAATGGTCTGTATATCCCGCAAAACTACGACAAGCAGTTTGTGGGCTGGGTCAGTGCGCGCAATGCTCTGGCTTCTTCCCTGAACATTCCTGCTGTGCGTGTGCTGACCATGCTGGGGCCTGCCAACTTGGTGGATCGCCTGCGTGCACTGGGCCTGAATCTGCGCCAGGATGGCGATTTCTATGGGTATAGCCTGGCTTTGGGCAGCGCCGATGTCACCTTGCTGGAACTGACCAATGCTTACCGTGCACTGGCCAATTTGGGCCAGACGCAAGCCGTGCAAACACGTATGGATCAGCAATCCGCTCCCTTTCATTCTGTGATGGATGAGGGGGCCAGTTGGATTGTGGGTGATATGTTGTCGGACCGTCAGGCTCGGGTGCTGACCTTTGGATTGGACAGTGCCTTGAGTACACCATTTTGGAGTGCGGTTAAAACCGGGACCAGTAAAGACATGCGTGACAACTGGGCCCTGGGTTGGACAGAGCACTATACCGTTGGCGTTTGGGTGGGAAATAGTGCTGGCCAAAGTATGCAAGATGTATCAGGTGTCAGCGGGGCAGCCCCGATCTGGCACGAGGTCATTTCGCTCTTGAACCAGCGTCGCCCCGGTCGTCAAACGGCCATGCCTGCCCAGGTGCAGGTGCGGCAGATTGAGTTTGTACCCGCCATGGAGCCTGGCCGGGAAGAGTTTTTCGTTGAAGGCACACAGACCGATCGTGTGGAATTAAGTGATGTGAATCTGGCCTATGCCGGCCCGGCCCGTATCCGCGAGCCGGTCAATGGCACCATTTTTGCGTTGGACCCGGATATTCCACCGCAAAACCAGCAATTGCGTTTGTTGGCCCAAGGGCAGATTACCGAGCCCTTGGTATGGTGGGTGCAGGGAGTAGAAGCAGGGAAGGGGGCGCAGCTGCGAATTCCATTGGTACCCGGAACGCTGCGCATTGAATTGAAAACTGAACAAGGTCGCTTAATGGATCAAGTCAGCGTACAAATTAGGGGTGCGCAAATGACAAGCTTTAACAAAGATTAACCGCTTGCGCTTTTACATGACTGATACACTGCTATCCTTATTGATTCTTCGTAAAGAGAGGGGGGAACTTCACTATGATGACTTTACGCACACTCGCTCGAATTTTGGCTCCTGTTGGCCTGGTCGCATTGGCCGCTTGTCAAACCGTTCAAGAAAAGCCGAGCGACAAAGCTGGCACCTCCAGCGCCGCAACGCAAACCACTCCCTCCACGCCTGCGACGGGTGCTCAGCAGCCTCAGGCTCAAGCTGGTGCCGAGCAGCAAGCTGCGCCTGTACAGATCTTCCTGGCTGATACTCAGGAACAAGCGGGTTGGGCACGTGTCGACGTGCAACCTAATGGTGTCTTGTTTGTGAATCCGCGTGCCGTGGTGGTGCGTGAGGATCTGGTTGGCGTGCAAGCCGGCACCAACGACAGCAAAGAAGGTTTGCTGGCTTTGGATCTGACTCCAGAGGCTGCTCAGCGTCTGCTGCAAGTTACCACTCAGTTCCCCAAAAAGCGTCTGGCTTTGGTCGTGGGTGACACCATGCTGGCTGCCCCTGCTTACGGTGCGCCCGTTAAAGATGGCCGTCTGATTTTTATGGTCGGTACGGAAGCTAACGCTTTGGCTGCTGCCCGCGCGATTGCCGGTCCACAGGCTACCCAGACCAACGGTAAGAAGTAAGCGCTGCTTGCTCGTCTGAGTGCTGTCCTGGTCCTGGGTTCACCCATGCCCGGCTTTTTGAAAAACGCGGTGGGTGCAAACCCGCCGCTCTTGTTACTAACAGGAAAGTCGGTATGGTGACCCCGCCAGGCAGTCTCGCTTTTTATATTCTTTCTTTTCGGGTTCTGGTCGGCCTGCATGGGGCCGCGCTGCTGTTCGTCATGTTGATGGGCACCGGAGCAATTGGATCCGTTTTCGTCCCCGCTTTTTTGCGTCTGCCCTTGTTCGTTTTTCTGATGGGGCTGGTTTCGGCGTTTCTGGCCTTGTGCTGGAGTCACTGGACCTTGGCGTGGCATAGCTCCAAAGTAGGGCGACGCTGGGCCTGGATACCCGGTTTCTGTTCGGCCTTCTTTCTGGCCTTGAGTCTGGCTCTTTTTGTAATTGGCGTATGGGGTACTTTGGGCCTGGCCGATTTTACCTACCAGCATAGCGAGTGGCTTACCTCCGGCCAGCAAGACTATGACGGTTTTGTCGTTCCCAATAATGACGAAGCCCAGCCCTACACGACGCCTTATCGGCAGCATCCTTAGCTTGCCTTCCACTTGAACGCTACGTTCAGACAGCAGCGATTCCAGCCTGCTGCGTAGAGTGTCGTTGTATTTTCTGCAATAGTCTCAATTCTTGCTCGCTTTTTTATCAGTCGCAGTCTTAAAATGTGCGCATTGCGTATATTTCATAAGCGAGAGCTGATATGGCCGTCTCCCAACAAGTTTTTTTGCGTGATGCAATGCGTCGCCTGAACCTGACTCGTGACGTTTTTGCGGCACGTATTGGGGTGAAGCGTCGTGCACTGGATACCTGGCTGCTGCCTGAAGGCTCTTTGGAGTCGCGGGCCATGCCCGAAGTGGTGCAGCGTTTTGTCACGGAAATCGTGGAAAACGAAGCCTTGCTGAGCAAGTATGCGCAAAGCGCACAGTCCGGTCCTTTGCGTGACCGTATCGCCACCGGCGGCAAGCATCAGCTCTTGTCCGTAGACCAGTTCACCCGCGAAACCGTGGAAGAACTGTGCAGTCTGGCCGACATCATGCAGCCCATCGCTCGCCGTCAAAAAGTGTCGCGCGTGCTGGAAGGGGCGGTGCTGGGTAACCTGTTTTTCGAAGCCTCCACCCGTACTCGCGTCAGCTTCGGCTCGGCCTTCTGCCGCCTGGGTGGTTCGGTGTGCGATACCACTGGCTTTACCTTTTCCTCCATGGCCAAAGGCGAATCCATTTACGACACCAGCCGCGTCATGAGCGGCTATGTGGATGCCATGGTGATTCGTCACCCTGAGCAAGGTTCGGTCGCGGAATTTGCGCGTGCCACCAACATTCCTGTGGTGAACGGTGGTGACGGTGCGGGTGAACACCCCAGCCAGGCGCTGCTGGATTTGTACACTATCAGCACTGAATTTTCCCGTCTGGGCAAATTGCTGGATGGCGCGCATATCGCCCTGGTGGGTGACTTGAAGTATGGCCGTACCGTGCACTCCCTGATCAAGTTGCTGGGCATGTACCGTGGCCTGAAATTCACCCTGATCTCGCCCCCCGGCCTGGAAATGCCCGAGCACATTGTGGAGCAGGTGGCTAAGCAAGGTAAGCACGTCATCGAGCAAACGACTTCCCTGGAAAAAGGTTTGCCCGGTGTGGACGTGATTTACGCCACGCGTGTGCAGAAAGAGCGTTTCGAAGAAGGGCAGGATGGCAGCTTTACCGCGGACTTCCAGGTGAACAAGGCCATCATCGACCGCTGCTGCGGCCCGGATGTCATCGTGATGCACCCGCTGCCACGCGATAGCCGTGAAGGTGCCCACGATTTGAGCGTGGATCTGAACCACGACCCTCGACTGGCCATCTTCCGTCAGGCTGACAATGGTATTCCCGTGCGTATGGCGATTTTTGCTGTGCTGCTGGGTGTGGAAACGCTGGTGCAGCATTCCATGCGCGATGTGACCTGGAATCCTCCTTCGCACATCGGTCCTGATGATGCGGTTTTCCACGGCATGTACTAAGTTGAGCAGGTGTCAGCGCTAAGTACACGCAAGCATTAAAAAAAACCGGGGCTCTGAATTAGAGCCCCGTTTTTTTTGTTCTTGAAACGTGTTTTATAAGCCTGCTGGGTGAGCAGACTTATACCGATATGCCAAGCTGAGCCGTTTTTTGAAAGTGACGATTCAGCCCGGCAAATCTACTTTTACTTGGACGTAGGCATGGCAAATTCCGCACCCTTGGAGATGCTTTCAGGCCAGCGCTGCATGATGGATTTCTGGCGGGTGTAAAAGCGAACGCCTTCTTCACCGTAAGCGTGCATATCGCCAAACAGGCTCTTCTTCCAGCCACCAAAACCGTGCCAGGCCATTGGCACTGGAATTGGCACGTTGATGCCAACCATACCCACGTGGATACGGCGGCCAAATTCACGGGCCACGTTACCGTCGCTGGTAAAGCAAGCTACGCCGTTGCCGAACTGGTGCTTGTTGATCAGTTCAATGGCGCTGGCCAGATCCGGTACGCGTACGCAGCACAGCACAGGGCCGAAAATTTCTTCCTGATACACGCTCATGTCGGGGGTGACGTGATCGAACAGGGTGCCACCCATCCAGAAGCCGTTCTCGCAACCTTCACCGGCTTTGGCGCCGTCAAATTCGCGACCGTCGACCAACAGTTTGGCGCCTTCCTGTACACCTTTGTCGATGCAGCTGCTGATGCGCTCGCGCGCTTGCTGTGTCACGATGGGGCCCATTTCGGCGGCGGCATTGGTGCCATTCAGAATTTTCAGGCTGCGAGTGCGTTCTTCCAGCTTGGGCAGGATGCGCTCGGCAGAGTCACCCACCAGCACGGCTACCGAAATGGCCATGCAACGCTCGCCAGCCGAGCCGTAGGCGGCACCGATCAGGGCGTCCACGGTCAGGTCGATGTCGGCATCCGGCATGACGACCAGATGGTTCTTGGCACCGCCCAGGGCTTGCACGCGTTTGCCGCCGATGGCGCCCATTTCATAAATGCGGTTGGCAATCGGGGTGGAGCCCACGAAGGAGACGGCTTGCACGTCCTGGTGATTGACCAGCGCCTCAACCGCGTCTTTATCACCTTGCACCACGTTGAACACGCCATCGGGCAGACCGGCTTTTTTCAGCAGTTCGGCAATGAACAGGCTGGGGCTGGGGTCGATCGGGCTGGGTTTCAGCACAAAGGTGTTACCCGCGGCGATGGCAACGGGGAACATCCACATGGGCACCATGACAGGAAAGTTGAACGGGGTGATACCGGCCACCACACCCAAGGGCTGGCGCATGGTCCAGTTGTCGATATTGGTGCTGACCTGTTCGGTGAAATCGCCTTTGAGCAGTTGAGGAATGCCGCAAGCAAATTCCACAATTTCAATACCGCGGGTGACTTCGCCCATTGCATCGGACAGAACCTTGCCATGCTCGGCCGTAATCATGGCTGCCAGCTTTTCCTTGTTCTCGTTGAGCAAGGACAAAAAGTTGAACAGCACACGGGCGCGGCGTAGCGGTGGGGTGTCGGCCCAGGCGGGGAAAGCGGCCTGGGCGCTGGCCACAGCGGCGTCAATATCTTGCTGGCTACCCAGTTTGACTTTGGCGCTGACCTGGCCGGTGGCCGGGTTGTACACCGGTTGAGTACGTGTACCGGCGCCAGCCTGCTGGCCACCTCCGATGTAGTGAGCAATTTCGGGGGTGTTTAACTCTGTCATGGTGATGCTCCTGCTGGGATGAATTAAAACAAGGGGCGGTAACCCGGTCGGGCTGGGCTACCGCCAGAGTACCAAGTATCTAGTGAGAGACAGCGGCAATACCGACTGCAGTTTCAGCGCGGACCTGTTGGGCGTCAAAGCCATCCCGGTCTTCGCTGGCGCGGCGGCTGCTGTCCAGTTTCGATACAAAGTAAATCATGAAGAATGCCAAAGGCATGGAAATCAGGGTGGGGAAGTCGTAAGGGAATACGGCTTCGGAAAAGCCCAGAATGCGGACCCAGACGGCTGGCGACAGAATCACCAGGCCCAGGGCCACAAGCAGGCCGCTCAAACCGCCATAAATGGCACCACGAGTGGTCATGCCGCGCCAGTACATGGACATCAGCAAGACCGGGAAGTTGGCCGAGGCGGCAATACTGAAGGCCAGGGCAACCAGGAACGCCACGTTCTGGTCACGGAACAGCAGGCCCAGGAAAATGGCGACAATGCCAATGCCGATCGAAGCCAGACGGTTGACGCGCATGGCTTGCGAGGGTGTGACATCGTCGCGGCGGATGACTTTGGCGTACAGATCATGTGCAACTGCCGAGGCACCGGCCAGGGTCAAACCACTGACCACGGCCAGAATCGTGGCAAAGGATACGGCGGCCAGCAAACCAAACAGCAGGTTGCCACCCAAAGCCGTTGCCAGGTGCATGATGGGCATGTTCGAGCCGCCCAGCACCATGCCGCCTACCTTGCCGTCCACATAGAACTCGGGGTAGTTGGGCAGGATGGCCATGGCAGCCAGACCCAGGAAGCAGATCACCACAAAGAAGACGCCCATCAAACCCGTTGCCACGAAGACCGATTTACGGGCAGCGCGTGCATCAGGCACCGTGAAGAAACGCATCATGATGTGAGGCAGACCGGCAATACCAAACACCAGTGACACGGCCAGAGACAGGCCCGAGAACGGATCAGCCATCAGCTTCCAGGGACCCTTCATGGCCGCGCCAGCCTGGTGATGTTCGGCCGCCGCACTGACCAGGGCGGAAAAGTCGAAGTTGAAGTAGTACAGGGCCAGGCCAGCCATCAAGAAGCCATTACCCATCATCAAGATAGCCTTGATGATTTGTACCCAGGTGGTTGCTACCATGCCACCCACCACGACGTACACCATCATGAGCAAGCCCACGGCCACCACGGCATAGGTGTAGTCGATGCCAAACAGCAGTTGCACCAGTTGTCCTGCGCCGACCATTTGCACGATCAGGTAGAACAGCACCACGGTCAGCGAGCTGATCGCGGTAAAGATGCGAGTGCTGCGTTCATCCAGGCGGTATGAGACGATGTCGCTCAGGGTGTAGCGACCCAGATTGCGCAAACGCTCGGCAATCAGAAACATGATGACCGGCCAGCCCATGAAGGCGCAGACCGCATACAACAGCGAGTCAAAGCCGTTGGTAAAGGCCAGGGACGAAATACCCAGCAAGGTGGCGGCGGACATGTAGTCACCCACAATGGCCAGCCCATTTTGCGTGCCGGTAATGCCACCCCCGGCGGTGTAAAAGTCCGAGCTGGAACGAGTGCGTGACGAGGCCCAGTAAGTAATGCCCAGGGTCACGACCACAAAGGCGGCAAAAATCAGAATCGCTTGTGTATTCATGGGCGCACCTTTGCCAGTACACGTTCGCAAAGCGGATCAAAGCGCGTGTTGGCGACGTGGATGTACACGCCTGTTAATAACCAGGACACAAAAATCAGTCCTACCCCGTACACCATGCCACTGTTGACAGCTCCTCCACTGCCCAGGTCATGGGTTAGAACGCCGGGCCAAAAAATGGCCGTCACGATAAACAGGCCGGTCAGCCCCAGGCAGATGCCGGCGCAGGCAAATGCCAGACGCCGACGCTGCGACTTGAGTTGCTCATATTCCTGTAGTCCGGCTAGTTGCCGGCTTAACTCTTGATGCGACAGCATGGTTTTGTCTCCGTATTGTTGTGATTACTGCCCATGTCCGCCTGGCCGATATTATTTGGTCGGCTTCACTTTATGAGCTTTCTTATTAACAAACTCCCCCAAGCGTTCCTGCACGTCCCGCCCGGTTTGAACTACTGCTGCCATCAAGCCCTCGGCAAAGAGGCCATCGGTGGCAGACATATCGGCAATGCGGCTGATCGAGCTGACAATGGCGTAGTTCGACAAGATGGCATTGCCTGCAATGCGCTGGGCCAGTTCCAGGCTCAGCTCATAGGCTGTTTTGGGGTTGGCTTCGTTGTTGCACACGTAGTGCGCCAGCCCCAGTCGCTCTCCTTCCACGGCATCGAGCACGCGGCCTGTCAGCATCAGTTCGATCATGCGGTTGGGAGAAATGATTTTTGCGGTGCGAACGGTTGCGCCACCGCCGGTGAAGATGCCGCGTGTGCCTTCAGGCAGGGCAAAGAAGGTGCTGCTGTCGGCCACGCGAATGTGCGCTGCGCTAGCCAGTTCCAGGCCCCCACCCACGACCGCGCCTTGCAGGCAGGCAATGACGGGGATGCCGCCGTGTTCGATCTTGTCAAAAGCACGGTGCCAGCTTTGGCAGACGCGCAGAAAATCCACGGCGCCGCGTTCCTTGTCATGGTGTTCTTTCAGATCCAGGCCCGCGCAGAAATGGTCGCCTTCTGCCTTCATCAGAATGACCCGGATGTGCTCGGGAATATTGGAGAAGTACGCATCAATTTCAGCAATGGCATCTTCATCCAGGGCGTTGCGCTTGTGCGCCTTGTTCAGCGTGACAATTCCGATGTTGTCCAACTCGGTGGTGCGCAGGAAAGGGGCGGCCATAAAAAACTCCTTGTGTTACATAAATGCGAGGGCAGTGGTGCAAATCAGCTGGGGTCGGCTTGATCCGCCAGCATTTTGCGCAGTGCCATTTTTTGAATCTTTCCAGTTGCCGTCATCGGCATCTGGTCGATGAAAATTACTTTGTCGGGTACGGACCAGCGGGTGACGCGATCCTGATAGCGCTCCAGCATGTGGGCCTCATCCAGCTCAGCGCCTTCGCGTGGCACTACGAACAGCACGGGGCGTTCGCCCCATTTGTCGTCGGCCTGGGCGATGCAGGCAGCCAGCTCAACCAAAGGCTCTTCCATGGCGATGTTCTCGATCTCGATCGAGGAGATCCATTCGCCACCGGACTTGATCACATCCTTGCTGCGGTCAGTAATGTAGACGTAGCCATCGGCGTCGATGGAGCCCACGTCGCCTGTGCGGAACCAGCCGTTTTCACTGGCCAGATCGGGTTTGCCGTAATAGCGGTCCATGATCCAGTTGCCCTGGATCAGCAGGTGGCCGCTGCTCTTGCCGTCGCGTGGCAAGGTGTTGCCTTCGTCGTCAACAGTTTTCAGGCGTGCGCCGAACAGGGCACGGCCTTGCGAGGCCAGCACGTGCTGCTTCTGGGCTTCGGGCAGATCGCTGTGTTTGGGCAGCAATTGGCACACCGTGCCCAGCGGCGAGGTTTCAGTCATGCCCCAGGCGTGGCGCACGGTAATGCCGTAGCCCGCCCAGGCGGCAATCATATTGGGTGGGCAAGCGGAACCGCCGATCAGGATGCGGCTCAGGGTGGTGAACTGCTTGCCATTGGCTTTGGCATAGTCCAGCACGGTTTTCCAGATGGTGGGTACACCGGCGGACAAGGTGACGCCAGCGCGTTCGCATAGGGAGTAAATGCGCTCTCCCTGCAAATTTGCACCGGGCAGAACAATTTTGGCTCCGGACATCAGGCCGGAGTAAGGCAGGCCCCAGGCATTGACGTGAAACATGGGGACCAAAGGCATGACGGCGTCAGCGCTGGCAATGCACAGTGCGTTCGGGTGGGCCGAGGCGTAGGCATGCAAGAGGGTGGAGCGATGGGTGTACAGGGCACCTTTGGGATCGCCCGTGGTGCCGGAGGTGTAGCACAGGCCGCTGGCGGTATTTTCATCAAACACAGGCCACTCAAAGCCCGTGCTGTCATTGCCCAGCCAGCTTTTGTATTCATCGGCCAAGGGGCCCTGAGCCTGGCTGCCCATGCGTACCCACTGCTTGACGGTGGGGCATTGGCCGCGCAGATAGCTGACCATTTCTTCAAAATGTTCGTCGTAGAACATCACCGTGTCTTGAGCATCATTGATGATGAAGGCAATTTGCTCGCGCGTCAGACGCGGGTTCACGGTGTGACAGATCAGACCGATGCCCGAGGTGGCGTAGTAAATTTCCAGATGGCGGTAGGTGTTCCATGCCAAAGTTGCCACGCGCTCGCCGGGCTGCAGGCCTTCGCGGCGCAGTCCCAAGGCCAGATCCTGAACCCGGTGGGCAAATTCAAGATAGCTGTAGCGATGAAGCTCGCCATTATCCAAAGCGGTAACAATCTCCTGCTCAGGGTTATTCTCTACGGCGTGGGTGAGAATTGAACTGATGAGCAAGGGCATATGCATCATATTTCCAGTGCCTAACATGGTGATGTCTCCTTGTATTATGTGTGTCAGCATAGGATGGTTTAGCACCTTACCCAATAGCGAATACTGACGTCGAATATGCAAAAAGTGACAATCTTTGAGAGGTCATAGGAAATGAATGCTTTGCCCGGCACGCTCCCGGTGCCCGTTGATGCAGCCCATACCGCCACCGTGGCGCTGGATCTGGTTCAGGACTGGTTTCACAGCCTGCGCACCAGCTACTCCGAAGAGGTGCTGGATCACTGCCTGAAGCAGTCGGGCATCGTGAAAGACTTTATTGATCGGCCCGGCGCTCGTTTGACGCGGGATCAACTGGTGCGCCTGTATCAGGAAAGCGCCAGGAAAACGGGCGATGAGATGATGGGGTTCTGGACTCGGCCGATACGGGCCGGGGCCTTGAAATACATTGTGCGCACCGTGCGGGATGCGCCATCCATCAATGTGGCCTTGTACCGTTTCACCCAGTTCTGGAATCTGCTGCTGGATGATTTCAGCCTGAATCTGATACGCACGGATAAAGAGTTGGGCATTGAGCTGGTGCCGCGCTATCCCACCGCCTATGTGCATCGTTTCGGCCATGCACTGATGCTGAAGCTGACGCACGGAATTGTGTCCTGGCTGATGGGGCGCGAGGTGCCGGTGCAGCAAGTGGCCTTTGCATTTCCCAGACCGGCTTTTGCGGCGGACTATTCGGTGCTGTTTCCCGCTTCAGTCAGTTTTGATGCGCCGTGCTCGCATATCTTGTTCGGCGTGGAGTTGGGGCAGGTACGGCCACAACGCACTCAGGTTGAGGCCAGAGCCTTTCTGGAGCGTGCGCCGCGTGACTGGATTTTTACTTCCTATCACGAGCATGCCTTGCGCCTGAAAGTACGGGAAATCTTGCATACCGATCTGGGCTACACCTTGCAGGATGTGTCCGGCAAATTGCATATGTCGGCGCGCACGCTGATACGCAGGCTGCAAGAAGAAGGCCTGTCGTTTCAGGGGATCAAGGATGAGCTGCGCCGAGATTTGGCGATTTTCAAATTGCTGCGCAAAGATATGTCGCTGGCTGAAATTGCTTACGCCTTGAAGTTCAGTTCGCCAGCGACATTTCACCGGGCTTTCCGCCATTGGACGGGCATGACGCCCGGTGTGTATCGCGCCGCCCAGCAGGAACTGGCCTGAAGGGCGGTTCAGCCAAGCAGGCTGTGTGGTCCGGGCTTACTTGCGTTCGCCGCCCAGGACTTCGACCAGATCGCTGATCATCTTGGCCAGCTCGGAGGTCATCAAGGTCATGTCAGCGTCAAAGATTTCGTCATCGTTGACGGCCGTCACATCTTGTTTTTCAGTCAGGATGTCCAGCGGGGCCACGCGTTTGACGTCCAGCGCATCGGTCAGCACAAAGCTGATGCGATCTGCCCAGGTCATGGCCAAACGGGTGCATTGCTTGCCGGCTTCAACGTGCTTGCGCACTTCGTCAATGTCGGCGCTTTGCTTCACGTAGCGTACGGCAGCACCGCTATCGCCGGTGGAGCGCAGTTCGGTGTCCTGGTCCACAGTAAAGTTGGCCAGTTGCTCTTCGTCCACCAGCCAGGAGGTCATGGCGGCACCGGGTGATTGCTCGGTATACAGAGGCTGCACGGGGAAAGGTTCCACGCTCTTGGCCAGCAGGCCCAGAACTTCGTCGCTCTTGGCGGTAGCCGCGGCATCAATAGCCAGCCAGTGGTTGCGGGTATCCAGCCAGACGCGGGTGTCGCGCGAGACGGCGAAGGCACGAGGCATCAAGTCCACAATGACTTGTTCCTTGATTTCCTTCATTTGCTTGCGGCCAGGTTTGTAGCCTTGCTGCTCTTCGATATCACGAGCCTTTTCACGAGCGACTTGGTTGATCACTGTGGTGGGTAGCAGCTTCTTTTCGGCGCGCAGAGCGATCAGGTACTGACCGTTAACTTCGTGCACCAGAGCACTGTTCTCGCGTGGGCTGACCCAGCCCAGGCTTAGCGGTTCCTGGCTGGAACCAGGGGTGAAGCTGTGTTTGGAAAGAGCTTCTTCCAGCTCTTCGGCGGAACATACCCAGTCGGGGGAGAGGCGATAGATGCGTAGATTCTTAAACCACATGGATACGAAGATAAATAAACAGAAGAAAAAGGGCGGGCGTAAAGCCCGAGGCAATGTTCGATTGTACG
Organism: Alcaligenes sp. 13f; assembly: GCF_020496585.1. Classification (NCBI taxonomy): domain Bacteria; kingdom Pseudomonadati; phylum Pseudomonadota; class Betaproteobacteria; order Burkholderiales; family Alcaligenaceae; genus Alcaligenes; species Alcaligenes sp. 13f. The sequence continues at coordinate 70,133 of NZ_JAHKKC010000003.1, read as the reverse complement.
CGCAGATCTTCCTGTGTCGCCCCGCCATTTACGGACCCTTGCATTTGCTTGACAGAGCGCGGGAAATGGCCGGTGCAACGCGTTTTTTGCCTGGACTGGCTAACGATTGATGTCGTTATGGCGGGTTTCCCGCACAAAGGGCGCACCAATCGCAACCGTCACCAGACAGATCAGAATCGGGTACCACAAACCATCGTAAATATTGCCAGTGACGGCAATCATGGCAAAGGACAGGGTGGGCAAAAAGCCCCCGAACCAGCCATTGCCAATGTGATAGGGCAGGCTCATGGAGGTGTAGCGGATGCGGATCGGGAACATCTCCACCAGCATGGCCGCAATGGGGCCGTAGACCGCGGTTACCAGCCCCACCAGATAGGTCAGCAGGACCACCAGCATTACTTTATTGATCTGCTCCGGGTCTGCGCCGTCCGGGTAGCCGTACTGGCGCATGGTCTGAGTCAGCTCATTGCGCAGCTCTTGCGAGTGACGAGCAAAATCGGCGCGGCTCAGATGTCCGCCTTCAAAACCATCGATCACATGATCGCCAATGCGTACCTGGGCCACCTGACCGGGCGAACCCTTGACGTTGTTGTAGCTGACCGCGTGGCTGGCCATGTAGGACTTCACGATATCGCAAGAGCTGGTGAAGGTGTGGCTGCCCACCGGATTGAACTGGAAGGAACAACTGGCCGGGTCGGTAATGACAGTGACGGGCGCGTTGCGCTGCGCCTGGACCAAAGCAGGGTTGGCAAAATAGGCCAGGCCCTGGAAGACCGGGTAGTAGGTCAGGGCGGCCAGCAAACAGCCCGTCAGGATGATGGGCTTGCGCCCGATTTGATCCGACAGCCAGCCAAAAAAGATAAATAGCGGGGTGGCCAGTAGCAGGGAAATTACCATCAAGGTTTGCGCCAAGGTGGCATGCAAACCCAGCATTTGGGTAATGAAGAACAAGGCGTAGAACTGCCCCGTGTACCAGACCACGCCTTGGCCGGCCGTCAGGCCGAACAGCGCCAGCAAGGCGATGCGCAGATTCGCCCAGCGCCCGAAGGATTCGGTAATGGGAGAGGTTGACAGCGTGCCTTCTTCCTTGATGTGCTGGAAGGCAGGTGACTCTTTCAGGTTCATCCGTATCCAGACGGAAATCGCCAGCAGCAGCACGGAAATCAGAAAGGGAATGCGCCACCCCCAAACCACAAATGCTTCTTCCCCGACCAGACTGCGTATGCCCATGATGACCAGCAGGGACAGCAGCAAACCCACAGATGCCGTGGTCTGAATCCAGCTGGTGTAAAAACCGCGACGGTGCTGGGGCGCGTACTCAGCCACATAGGTGGCGGCACCGCCGTATTCGCCACCCATGGCCAGGCCTTGCAGCAGACGCAGGACGATCAGCATGATGGGGGCGGCAATCCCGATGGCTTCATAACTGGGTAGTACGCCGACCAAAAAGGTGGACAGGCCCATCAGCAGGATGGTGATCAGGAAGGTGTACTTGCGGCCCACGCGGTCGCCAATACGACCAAAGAGCAAGGCTCCAAAGGGGCGTACGGCAAAACCGGCGGCAAAGGCCAACAAGGCAAAGATAAAGCCGGCTGTCGGGTTAACAGCGGAAAAGAAGTGTTGCGCCAGAATGGCGGCCATGGAGCCGTACAGGTAGAAGTCGTACCACTCGAACATGGTGCCCAGGGCGGAGGCAAAAATAACTTTGCGGCCTTGGGTGTCCAGCTTGTTCTTGGCTTTCGGGAAGGTTGCACTGGTGATTGTCTGGGGCATGTGCTCAGGCTCTCCAAGGCAAAGACAGTGGGAAACTGACGCGCAAGCGCAGGCCGCTTTCCTGGCCCCCAGTCAGTGGCATGAAGTCGATGGAGGCGCCGTGAATGTCGGCAATCTCCCGCACAATGGCCAGCCCCAGGCCACTACCGTCTGCCTGGTTGCCCATGATGCGATAAAAACGATCAAAAATTCGTGCTTTATGTTCCGTGGGAATGCCGGGGCCGTTGTCCTCGATTTCCAACCAGCCCTTGCCCTGAGTCTGGCCGGTACGCATGGTGATCCAGCCGCCAGCAGGGGTGTAGATCAGGGCGTTATCCAGCAAATTGTTGATCAGCTCATCGAGCAGGACCGGATCCGCTTGCAAGAGGATGGCCTTGGCCGTGTTTTCCAGCCCCAGATCCAGCCCCAGTTTCAAGGCATCGGGCACACGCTGGCCTACATGCAATTCAGTCAGGGTATTCAGGTCCAGGGTTTGCTTGGTAGGGGCGTACAGGGCATCGCTGCTTTCGGCACGGGCCAAGGCCAACATTTGGGTGACCAGGCGCGTGGCCCGGTCGGTGCCGCGTACCAGTTGTTGCAAGCTGGCTTCGGTCTGCCTGGGGTCGCGCTCGCGCAGGGCCAGTTCGGCTTGGGTGCGTATCCCCGCCAGCGGCGTTTTCAACTGGTGGGCCGCATTGGCCACAAACTGCCTTTGAGTGGCTGAAAATTGTGCCTGCTGGGCCAGGAGTCCATTCATGGCATCAATCAGCGGCACAATTTCGGCAGGTGCCTGCTCTTGATCTACCGGCGATAAATCACCGGGCGCACGAGCACGCAAGCGCGCTTGCAGCAGGTTCAGCGGCTCCAGGCCATGTGTCAGCCCCAGGCCCGCCAGCATGGCCGCCAACGGTACCAGAATGAATTGCGGTGTCAGCATCCCGATCAGAATTTCTCTGTGTAGCACCGCTCTATGTTCATTGGTTTCGGCAGCAACCGCCAGAAAGGGCGTGTCGTTTTTGTCCTTGCCCCCCCAGACATAGGCCAGCCGCAGGCTTTGATCATCCAGAATAACGTCCCGGTAGCGCAGTAGGTCGGTGTCATATCCCCAACTGTCGGGAACCGGCAAATTCGCGTTGCCAGCCAGTGGCTCGCCATTGGCATCGCGGATTTGCCATAGCGTAGGGGTCGGGCTTTCCTGACGCAAAATTGTCTGTGCCCCGTGCGATAAATGGATGGGCTGGCTCAGATCCTGATGGCTGATTTCCACCCGCAACAAGTCCAGGTGATCGCGCAAGGTGCGGTCGTAGGGGGAGTTCGCAATGTGCTGGGCGATGAAGTAGGTAATGACAATGCCTACCGTCCACAGCAGAAACAAAGGCCCGAAAATCCAGATCATGATCTTGTGGATGAGCGGGCGCGGTGCGACACGCTTGCTTTTGGCAGGCGCAGCCGTGTTGTGGGATGGGGGCGTAGCGTGCTGCATGGACGATCCTTTAGGCTGGAGCGTCTTCTCGCAGTTTTTCCGGTTCCAGACAGTATCCCAGACCACGCACGGTCAGGATGCGTACGCCGCTAGGCTCCAGTTTTTTGCGCAGGCGGTGGATATAGACCTCGATGGCGTTAGGGGTGACTTCCTCACCCCACTCACAGAGCAGATCCACAAACTGGTTCTTGCTGATCATGCGACCGCTGCGCGACAGGAAAATCTCCAGCAAGCTGGTTTCACGCGCCGACAGCTCCAGGGGCTGATTGTCTATATAAGCCATGCGACCTTTCAGGTCGAAGCTGAGCCGTTTGTGATGCAGCAAGGCGCTGCTGGTGCCGGTACTGCGACGCGTCAGGGCGCGTACACGGGCTTCCAGCTCGGTCAGGGCAAAGGGTTTGGACATATAGTCGTCCGCGCCCAGGTCCAGACCGCGCACGCGCTGTTCTACGGTGTCGCTGGCTGTCAGAATCAGTACGGGGAGGGTGTCCTGACGCTGTCGGATAGACTGCAGCACCGACAGGCCGGGCTTTTTGGGCAGGTCCAGATCCAGGATCAGAAGGTCAAAGCTTTGCAGCTGCAAGGCCGAGTCGGCGCTATCGCCATCGTGCACGACATCAACCGCATAGCCTTCGTAGCGTAAGGAGCGAGAAAGTCCATCCGCGAGAATACTGTCGTCTTCAGCTATGAGTATGCGCATGACCCTACACAAACAGATGATTGAATGGCTGTTCGGCATTGTTGCACAAGGCTGTAAGGCTGGTCAGTAGGGGATAACGATGGCGGCTAGTTAATTTATTTGAATATCTGTGTATATATACAGTATAATTTGATGCAATAATTAGGTTTGATTTTTAATTGCCGTGCCCGTCCGTTGGGGCGCCATTCCACAGTCAAGGATTTTTCATGGACGATAAAAACAGCAAAGCAGTGGCCTCGGAACGTTCCAAAGCGCTGGCCGCCGCTCTGTCGCAAATCGAAAAGCAGTTCGGCAAGGGCTCGATCATGCGTTATGGCGACGACAACGTCGAGCATGACATCCAGGTGGTCTCTACGGGTTCCTTGGGTCTGGACATTGCTTTGGGCGTCGGTGGCTTGCCACGTGGTCGCGTTATTGAAATTTACGGCCCGGAATCTTCGGGTAAAACCACGCTGACCCTGCAAGTGATTGCAGAGATGCAAAAGCTCAAAGGCACATGTGCCTTTATTGACGCCGAACACGCGCTGGACGTGCAATACGCTCAAAAACTGGGCGTGAACCTGGGCGATCTGTTGATCTCCCAGCCTGATACCGGCGAGCAGGCTCTGGAAATTACCGAAGCTCTGGTGCGTTCGGGTTCGGTAGACCTGATCGTTATCGACTCGGTGGCCGCCTTGACTCCCAAGGCTGAAATCGAAGGCGATATGGGCGATTCCTTGCCTGGTCTGCAGGCCCGTCTGATGAGCCAGGCCCTGCGTAAATTGACGGCTACCATCAAACGCGCTAACTGCATGGTCATCTTCATTAACCAGATCCGTATGAAGATTGGCGTCATGTTCGGCAACCCTGAAACCACCACGGGTGGTAACGCGCTGAAGTTTTATTCCTCCGTGCGTCTGGATATTCGCCGTATCGGTTCCATCAAGCGTGGCGACGAAATGGTGGGTAACGAGACCCGCGTTAAAGTGGTCAAGAACAAGGTTGCGCCTCCTTTCAAGCAAACCGAATTCGACATCATGTATGGCAGCGGTATTTCCCGTGAAGGCGAGATTATCGATCTAGGCGTACAAACTGGCGTGGTCGACAAGGCAGGTGCCTGGTATAGCTACGACGGCAACCGCATTGGTCAGGGTAAGGACAATGTGCGCGAATTCCTGAAAGAGCGCCCCGAGTTGGCCCGCGAAATCGAAAACAAAGTGCGTGAAAAGCTGGGCGTTGCCCTGATGAGCGCTGCTGTCAGCCGTCCAGCCGCTGCTCCTGTGGTTGATCCGGCCGAGGGAGAAGTCTGATTTTTCCCCCAGAGTTCGATGACGAACCCTTTGAGACAGACCCGGAGGAAATCCGGGAACGTAAACAAGCTCAAAGGGAGCGCGTTGCTGCGCTTTCTGCCCGGCCCACTCGGGCGGGCAGAAACGTAGAAGATAGCTTGGGCGACAATGCTCCCGCTGCGGAAAAGAAAGCCCCGTCCAAACGGCCGGGGCTGTCTCTTAAAGCCAGAGCGTTGAATTTTTTATCCCGACGCGAATACTCGCGCTTGGAGTTGGGCCGCCGTCTGGCACCCCATGCAGAAACCGCTGAAGAAGTGGAAGCCTTGCTCGACGCCCTGGTCGAACAGAAATGGCTGTCCAACGAGCGCTTCGCACATAGTGTCGTCAATCGCCGTGCCTCGCGTGTGGGCACCCGAGTCATTCTGCAAGAACTGCGCCAGCATGGCGTGGATGTGGAACAGACCGAAATTATCAAAGAAGAATTGATGGCGACCGAGCTGGAACGGGCCAAGCAAGTATGGGGCAAGAAATTCAGTGCGCCGCCCGATGACCCCCGCAGTTATGCCAAGCAATATCGCTTCATGGCCAGCCGAGGCTTCTCGGGCCGTATCTTGCAGCAGATTCTGGGTGATTGGGAAGACGATCCGGCTTGAATAAGCTATCTGCAATGCTTCGTTTTGCTGTGTTTCTTGCTTGTCTGCTGCCGCTATCAAAAAACGTGGTCTCTCTCGTTCAAGGTGGCATGAGCCCGCCCGCCTGTACTTTTCCTCTATCTATATAGTGCTTGCAACAGAGTTTTGCCATGCCATTGCTAAATGGCTCAAGACTGCGCCGCCACGATTCCTTGCAGGCTTTTGAAGCAGGTCTCTCGTGCCTGTGCCAAAAAGGCCTGCACATAGTCCGCTTGTAAATCCTCACTACGTACCGTGGCGTATAGCGTGCGCCAGATACCGTGCTCTCCCAAACGGCAAGTGCGAATCGAGGCCGGGTTCAAGAACTCCGTCAAGGCCCAGTTTGGCAGCGCCGTCACACCGCGCTGGCTGGCAACCAGTTGCACGATCATGGGCGTTAGCTCGGCCTGCCGAATAGCAGCGGGCTCTACATCGGCTGGCGTCAGGAACTGCGTAAAAATATCCAGACGATTGCGTTCTACCGGGTAGGTAATCAGAACCTGATCGGTCAATTGGAAAGGTTCTACATAGCGGTACTGCGACAAGGGGTGCTGGTTGGAGACAGCCAGCACCAGCTCGTAGCGGAACAGGGGTTCGTAATGGACAGCCGGATTGTCCTGCGGGTCCGAGGTGATCACCACATCCAGATCCCCGCGCATCAAGGCGGGCAAGGGCGCAAAGGAAAAAGCCGCGCTCAAGTCCAGCGTGACGTCAGGCCATTGCTGCCTGAATGCGTCCAGTGCTGGCATCAGCCATTGAAAGCAGGAGTGGCAATCAATGGCCACATGCAGGCGTCCCGTGCGTCCCGCGGCCAGTCTTTGCAAATCGCGCTCGGTGGCGCGTACACGCGGCAGGATGTCATCGGCCAGCGTCAGGATACGCAGGGCAGCGGTGGTCAGGCGGGCAGGGCGGGTGCGGCGGTTCAGCAATTGCACTTGAAGCCGCACTTCCAGGTCGCGGAGCTGGTGCGAGAGGGCGGACTGCGTAACATGCAGGCGCTCGGCGGCTTCTTGCAAGCTGCCGCTGTCGCGGATGGCGCTCAGGGTTTCGAGATGGCGGATTTCAAGCATGTTGAGGAAAACTCATGATTAGCATGGTGTATTTGATTTTTTTTCAAATAAGTATACAGGCACAATAGATTTCAAGCGCCTGATACAGGCCTTTTATTTCTAATTTATGGGCTTACTATGACTATTATTCATAATCTGGGTTTTCCTCGCATGGGCGCGCAGCGCGAATTGAAGCGCTCTTTGGAAGCCTATTGGGCCGGTCAGGTAAGCCAGCAAGAGCTTTTGGAAACAGGCAAAGCCTTGCGCGCCCAGCATTGGGGTTTGCAAGGCAAGGCTGGGCTGGATACGGTGCCTGTGGGCGATTTTGCCTGGTATGACCAGATTCTGGAGTGGAGCACCTTGCTGGGAGCGGTTCCCGCCCGTTTCGGCCAGGCTGAAAATGCACCCGTGTCATTGGATACCTTGTTTCGCATGGCGCGTGGCCGTGCGCCCAGCGGCACCCCTGCCGCTGCTTGTGAAATGACCAAGTGGTTCGATACAAACTACCACTACATCGTGCCCGAATTCACACCAGGTCAAAGCTTCCGGATTGCCCGTGAATTCTTGTTTGAGCAGATTGAAGAGGCCAAGGCTCTGGGGCACAAGGTCAAGCCCGTGATTCCCGGACCCTTGACCTGGTTGTGGCTGGGCAAGGGCGATGCCTATGAGGGCTTGGCAGATGCGGGCAAGCTGGCCTTGCTAGATACGTTGCTGCCTGTGTATGAACAAGTGCTGGCCCGTTTCAAAGTTCAGGGTGTGGAATGGGTACAGATTGACGAACCTGTTCTGGTTCTGGATTTGCCTCAAGCGTGGCAAGACGCCTTCCGTCGCGTCTATCAAGGTCTGAATCAATCCGGCTTGAAGCTGCTGCTGGCGACTTATTTTGATGATCTGCATGAGAACGTCGCGGTATTGAAGGATTTGCCTGTGGCGGGTGTGCATGTGGATGCGGTGCGTGCTCCGGCTGCTTTGCAGGCCGTACAAGCGGTATTGGGGCAAGACCAGGTGCTGTCTGCCGGTGTGATTTCGGGTCGGGATATTTGGCGCACCGATCTGCAAAAAACGGTTCAAGCCTTGAAGCCCTTGAAAGCGGCTTTGGGCGAGCGCCTGTGGATTGCGCCATCCTGCTCGCTGCTGCATGTCCCTGTGGATGTGCAAAGTGAAACCGGCCTGGACGCTGAATTGAAGAGCTGGCTGTCCTTTGCGGTGCAAAAACTGGATGAGCTGAAACTGTTGCAAGGATTGCTGGATGGCACTTTGGACGAAGCGGGTCAGCAAGCGGTTCAAGCTCAGCAAGCTGCTTTGCAAACGCGCCGTGAGTCCAAGCGCACGCATAATCCTGCTGTACAAGCCCAGATGGCCAAGATTGACCAGCTCAAGCGTCAACGTACGCCCTTCGCGCAGCGTATCCAGGCCCAGCGCAACAAGCTGAAGTTACCCGCCTATCCCACCACCACGATTGGTTCGTTTCCTCAGACCACGGAAATTCGTACTGCTCGCCGCGACTGGCGTGGGGGAGCCCTGAGTGATGCGGCTTATGAAAAAGCGATGCAGGCAGAAATCGAGCAAGTTATTCGTTTTCAGGAGCGGATCGGTCTGGACGTGCTGGTGCATGGCGAGGCCGAGCGCAACGATATGGTGGAATACTTTGGTGAACTGCTGGGTGGTTTCGCCTTTACACAAAACGGTTGGGTACAAAGCTACGGGTCGCGTTGCGTAAAGCCGCCTATTATCTTTGGGGATGTGCTGCGCATCACGCCAATGAGTGTGGCCTGGTCCTCCTACGCCCAATCACTGACTGATCGGCCCGTCAAAGGCATGTTGACGGGGCCAGTGACGATGTTGCAGTGGTCTTTTGTTCGTGACGACCAGCCCCGTGCCGATACTTGCCGCCAGCTGGCTTTGGCCTTGCGGGATGAAGTTTCCGATCTGGAACAGGCTGGCATTCGTGTCATCCAGCTGGATGAACCCGCTTTCCGCGAAGGCTTGCCGCTCCGTCAGGGCGATTGGCAGGCCTACCTGGATTGGGCGGTGGATTGCTTTCGCCTGTCCACCAGCGCGGTGTCCGATGAAACCCAGATTCACACGCATATGTGCTACTCGGAGTTCAACGACATCATGCAGTCCATTGCCGATATGGACGCGGATGTGATCACGATTGAAACCTCGCGCTCCAATATGCTCTTGCTGGATGCTTTCGAGAGTTTTGAGTATCCCAATCATATTGGCCCTGGCGTTTATGACATTCACTCGCCCAATGTGCCTGATAAGGATTGGATGGTGCGCTTGATGGGGGAGGCGGCCAAGCGCTTGCCCGCCGACCGTTTGTGGGTGAATCCCGACTGTGGTTTGAAAACGCGGGCTTGGTCTGAAACTGAGGCTGCCTTGCTGGCCATGGTGGATGCGGCCAAAGCATTGCGGGCGTTAGCCTGATTTGGTGCAGGCTTAAAATAAGCCGCTTGAATAGATTGACAGGGCAGGGCGCTTTTCGTCCTGCCACCCGATTTCCCAGGCCGGATGAAAACGACCGCCCGTCAGGTGGTCGTTTTTTTCATGCAAATTTGGTATACCGTAGGATCGACACCGCGTAGATCCTGTGTTTGGCCCGCTTGGGATGCGCTTACAGATTATGTAAGTGGCTGATACGGAACATACGAGGTGCGTTATACTTGATCAGTTTCAATCTTGCCGCCCCGTTCATATCAATGCCTTTGCCCCCGCCGTCCGTCGCCCGTGAACCATTGCATACGCGTACCATCACGGTAGAGTCGTTTGCACGGGAAGATGGCCTCTGGGACCTGGAGGCCTCGCTGCTGGATGTGAAGTCCTACGACTTTCCCATACGCAACGGCCAAACCCATAAGGCAGGTGATCCTGTCCACCTGATGCATCTGCGTATCACTATCGATAGCAGCTTTGCCATTGTGGATGCCGTGGCGGTCTACGATGCAGCCCCTTACCAGGACAACTGTTCGTCCATTGCGGACGCCTACCAGAAGTTGGTGGGCCTGAATTTGCTCAAGCAGTTTCGTCAGGGTGTCAAAGAGCGCTTTGGGCGTTCGGCTGGCTGTACGCACATGAGCGAGCTGGCACAAGTGTTGCCAACCGCCGCCGTACAAACCATGGCCGGGCGACGTCGCAGCAGCGGGGAATCAGAGATTTATCGCACCGACAAGCAGCCTTTCCATCTGGATGGCTGCCATGCCTTGCGTTTGAGCGGTCCCGTGGTTGAGGAGTTTTATCCCGTCTGGTATCGACCTAAAGTCACAGACGGGGTGGATTAGTTTTTTGTTTTAGTCAGGTCTCGGGCTCAGGCCTGGAGTTCCTGCCTTCTTTTTTTATTGTGTTTTTAGACTGACAGGTATCACATGAAAATTCACGAATATCAGGGCAAAGCACTGCTTAAGCAGTTTGGCGTTGCCGTGCCACGCGGAATTCCTGCCTTCTCCGTCGATGAAGCGGTTGCAGCTGCGCAGGAGCTGGGTGGCTCTGTGTGGGTTGTCAAAGCCCAGATTCACGCCGGTGGCCGTGGCAAGGGCGGTGGCGTCAAGCTGGCTCGCTCGATGGACGAAGTGCGTCAACTGGCCTCGGAAATCCTGGGCATGCAGCTGATCACTCACCAAACTGGCCCTGAAGGCCAGAAAGTGGGTCGCCTGCTGATCGAGGAAGGCGCGGACATCAAGAAGGAATACTACGTCGGTATCGTTACCGACCGTGCTACCCAGCGCGTGGCCGTGATGGCTTCCAGCGAAGGCGGCATGGAAATTGAAGAAGTGGCCGAGCGCGACCCCGACGCCATTCTGAAAGAATTCGTGGACCCTGCTGTTGGCCTGACCAACGAGCAAGCCACCAAGCTGGCTCGCGGTATCGGCGTTCCTGACGCTTCGATCGAAAAAGCCGTTGCTGAATTCCAGAAGCTGTACAAGTGCTACACCGAAACCGACGCTGAACTGGCCGAGATCAACCCTCTGATCCTGACCGGCTCGGGCGACATCATCGCTCTGGACGCCAAGTTCAACTTCGACGGCAACGCTTTGTTCCGTCACCCCGATATCGTGGCTTTCCGTGACCTGGCTGAAGAAGATCCTGCTGAAGTTGAAGCCAGCAAGTACGACCTGGCCTACATCCAGCTGGACGGCAACATTGGCTGCCTGGTGAACGGTGCCGGTCTGGCCATGGCGACCATGGACACCATCAAGCTGTTTGGCGGCGAGCCTGCCAACTTCCTGGACGTGGGCGGTGGCGCTACGGCCGAAAAAGTTACTGAAGCCTTCAAGATCATGTTGGCCAACAAGGGCGTCAAAGCCATTCTGGTTAACATCTTCGGCGGCATCATGCGCTGCGACGTGATCGCTGAAGGCGTGATCGCTGCGTGCAAGGCCGTCAACCTGAACGTGCCTCTGGTGGTACGCATGAAGGGTACCAACGAAGAGCTGGGCAAGAAAATGCTGGCCGATTCCGGTCTGCCCATCATCAGTGCTGACACCATGGCCGAAGCGGCGACTGCTGTTGTCGCTGCCGCCAAGTAAGAAAAGGTTGAGGATTAGCAAATGTCGATTCTGATCAATAAAGACACCAAAGTCATCACGCAAGGGATCACCGGCAAGACCGGCCAGTTCCACACCCGCATGTGCCGTGAATACGGTAACGGCATGGAAGCCTTTGTGGCTGGCGTGAACCCCAAGCGTGCTGGTGAGGATTTCGAAGGTGTACCTATTTACGCCTCCGTGTCCGACGCCAAGGCTGAAACTGGCGCAACTGTGTCAGTTATCTACGTTCCGCCCGCAGGTGCTGCGGCTGCCATCTGGGAAGCTGTTGAAGCTGACCTGGACCTGGTTATCTGCATTACCGAAGGCATCCCTGTTCGCGACATGCTGGAAGTGCGCAACCGCATGCGCGCAGAAAACCGCAAAACCTTGCTGTTGGGCCCGAACTGCCCCGGTCTGATCACTCCTGACGAGCTGAAGATCGGTATCATGCCCGGCCACATTCACCGCAAGGGCCGCATCGGTGTGGTCAGCCGCTCCGGCACGCTGACATACGAAGCCGTTGCTCAAGTAACCGAACTGGGCCTGGGTCAATCCTCGGCTGTGGGTATCGGTGGCGACCCAATCAACGGTCTGAAGCACATCGATGTGCTCAAGATGTTCAACGACGATCCTGATACCGATGCCGTTATCATGATTGGCGAGATCGGCGGTCCAGACGAAGTCAACGCGGCTTTGTGGGCTAAAGACAATATGACCAAGCCTGTTGTTGGCTTTATCGCTGGTGTGACAGCGCCTCCCGGAAAACGCATGGGTCACGCCGGTGCCCTGATCTCCGGTGGTGCCGACACGGCCGACGCCAAGCTGGAAGTGATGGAAGCTTGCGGTATTCGTACCACTCGCAACCCATCCGAAATGGGCAAGCTGCTCAAAGAAGTGCTGTAAATAGTAGTACCAGGGCCCGCTTTGGCGGGCTCTTTGTCTGGCTGCCCTGTGCAGCCGGGCAAAATTGGCCAGCCGGTTTCGTCAAGAAAAACACCACAACCCGGCGCATTCCTTCCCGAATCTGGCCAGCCTGATCATGCTCAAACGAATCAAGTAAGAAAAAGAAGCCCCGATGTTGCACAGGCTAGGATTAGTTTGCTGCTTTAAGGGGCATTGTTGTCTTGGGACAGCCTGGCGACAGAAAAAGAACGTTTGTCCCGCGGCTGGGAAGAGAACTCACGTTTAGCTATACGGGAACGAAATGATTGAATTCCTCCAAACCCTGCATTGGGGTTCACTGTTTCAAATTGTACTGATTGATATTTTGCTCGGTGGCGACAATGCCGTCGTGATCGCACTTGCCTGTCGCAACTTGCCCAAGCAGCAGCGCATGCAAGGCATTTTGTGGGGGACCGCAGGCGCAATTATCCTGCGTGTAGTCCTGATTTTCTTTGCTCTGACCTTATTGGATCTGCCATTTTTGAAAGTGGTGGGTGGTCTTTTGCTCATGTGGATCGGTATCAAGCTGCTGATGCCGGACGACGACGCACACGGCAATATTCAAGGGGGCGGAACCATCTGGGCTGCCGTCAAAACCATCATCATCGCGGATTTCGTGATGAGCCTGGATAACGTGATTGCCATTGCCGGTGCAGCACAAAACGCGCACCTGGATCATCAACTGGGCTACGTGATCTTTGGTTTATTGCTAAGTGTCCCCATTATTGTCTGGGGCAGCACCCTGGTTTTGAAACTGATCGACCGTTTCCCTATTGTCGTCACCCTGGGCGGTGCCTTGCTGGGCTGGATTGCAGGCGGCATGCTGGTCACGGACAAGATTGTGGAAAATCAATTTGGCGTGCAGCCCCAGCCTGTTAAACTCGGGGTCGAGATTGTTTGTGCCTTATTAGTGGTGGCGCTGGGCAAATGGCTGGCGCACCGTAAAGGTTCTACCAAGGAAGCTTAGTTCTATGGCAATTTTTAAATCCTCCGACGCCAAAGGTCAGGAAAGCGGTTTGTCCCTGCTGCAAGGCTTAGGGATCCTGGCCATTATCGGTATTGTTGCTGCCGCCATCGTGCGCTATTTTGCTGCATGACCGCTGTGGCTTCTACTCCTCAGGAATTGGTTATTGCCACTCGTGCCAGTCAACTGGCCTTGTGGCAAGCCAAGCATGTTCGCGACCTTTTGCAGCAGCTGTACCCGCAGTGCAAGGTATCCTTGCTGGAAATGACAACCCGTGGTGACCAGATTCTGGATCGTACGCTGTCCAAAGTGGGTGGCAAGGGCCTGTTTGTCAAAGAGCTGGAAACCGCCTTGCTGGATGGCCGCGCCCATCTGGCGGTGCACTCCCTGAAAGACGTGCCGGTGGTGTTGCCCGAGTCCTTTGATCTGCCCATCATCATTGAGCGGGACGACCCACGCGATGCTTTTGTTTCCAATACTTATCCCAATCTTGCGGCTTTACCTGCTGGTGCCATCGTAGGCACTTCCAGTTTGCGCCGCGAGTCCCAGATTCGAGAGCGCTACCCGCACCTGGACATCCGTCCTCTGCGTGGCAATGTCCAGACCCGTTTGTCCAAGCTGGATCGTGGCGATTACGATGCCATTATTCTGGCTTCGGCTGGTTTGCGTCGTCTGGAATTGGCCGAGCGTATTCGCGATTACATCTCGATCGAAGACAGCTTGCCTGCCGCCGGGCAGGGGGCCTTGGGCATCGAGATTCTGAAAACTCGTACCGATGTGGCTCAATGGTTGGCGCCTTTGGCTCATTCCACCAGCCACGTATGTGCCTTGGCCGAGCGTGCTGTATCGCGTGCCTTGGGTGGTTCCTGTCAGGTGCCATTGGCTGCTTATGCCACCCTGAATGGCGAGGAGCTGAGCCTGAGCGGCCTGGTTGCCGAACCTGACGGCTCCACGGTGTACCGCGCTCAGATCACGGGTGCGGCCAAAGATGCGGAAGCCTTGGGCCTGTCGCTGGCGGAAGATCTGAAGCAGCAAGGTGCTCAAGCCATTCTGGATCGCTTGCTTACGGAACAGCCCGCAGAAGGCGAGTAAAGCGGCATGAACCTGCCCTGTGTATTACTGACCCGCCCCGCGGGACGGAACGAAACCCTGTCGGCTGCCTTGGCCGCGCAGGGTTTTTCTTCCTTGCTTATGCCCGCCTTGAGCCTGGAAGCGCAAAACCTGTCCGAAGAACAATGGCAAGATCCCAAGGATTTTGACCTGGTGCTCTTTGTAAGCAGCAGTGCGGTCAATTTTTACTTTGCGGCTTTGCAAGCGCGCGGCCAACGCTGGCCTGACAAGGTATTGCTGGCTGCTGTTGGTTTTGCTACCGCCGCCTGTTTGCGCGCCCAGCCGGGCGTTTCCCCAGATGCCGTACTTCACCCTGAAAATACGGATTCCTTGCAGGACTCAGAGGCTCTGTGGGCGGTGCTGGAGCCCCGACTGGCGCAATTTAAGCGGGTTCTGATTGTGCGCGGTCATAGCGGTCGTGAATGGTTGGGACAGCAACTAGAAAATCACGGTATTCAGGTCCAGCGCCTCGCGATTTACCAGCGTAGCCCCGCCCAGTGGAGTACAGAGCAGGGCCGTCAAATTCGTGACAGTTTGCAGGCGGGCCGTCTGGCCGTGTTGCTCAGCAGTTCTCAAAGCGCCGATGCGGTTTTCGCCAATGTACAAAGCCTGGGTTTACTGGATGTTTGGGCGCAATGTGCCTATGTGGTCATACATCCGCGTATTGAAGAACATTTACAGTCCTTATTGTTGCAGGCTGGAATCGCAGCGCCACCAATGGTAAAAAGGTGTACGCCAGACGATGATGACATTGTCGCTGCCTTGATGGCGGTGCTCTCGCGCGATTAGCCTCACACGGATTACAATCTTGCCATGAACGATAAAACAGAGAACGCATCCGCAAGCGAACCGGAGACTCCCATTTCCAGCCCAGCCAATACAGCGGCTCCTCGTCCGTATTCCGAACCCAAAGACAGCACCACTGCGCCGCAAAAGCGTAAAAGTGGCGCGGGTCCGGCTTATGCTTTGACGGCTGTTGTGGTGGTGCTGGCCGCTGCCGGTCTTTGGTACCAGAATTCATTGCTGGAAAAGCATAAGGCCGAGCTGCAAGCCCAGCTGGCGACCAATATCAACACCACAGAGCAGGCGCGCCAAACCGCGCAGCAGGCCCTGGCCTTGGCGCAGCGTCAGTCCGACAAGCTTGCCCAGTTGGAAAAATCCTTTAACGATTCCACCGAACAGTTTCATGATCTGAGCCAAGCCTTCCAGACCATGACAGACAGCGGGTCGGAACTGGTTTTGCTGAATGATATTGATCACCTGGCCACGATTGCGCAGCAACAGCTGATGCTGGGTGGCAATGTGGCCAATGCCATCGTTTCTCTGGAAGCTGCTCAGGCGCAATTGGCTCGTGCCAATCGCGTCGGTCTGGCTTCCTTGCAACAAACACTGAATGGCGATCTGGAACGCCTGCGCGCCGCTGCCACGGTGGATGTGGCCTCCTTGTCGCGTCAACTGGATACCTTGTCGCGCTACGTCTCGGAAGCGCCTTTGCTGGTGCCGGATGACGTTGCCGGTGGTGCGAATACTGAAGCGCTGGACTTGCAGTCCGACGTTCAGGAACCTACGGAACTGGCAGCTGATGCCCCTTGGTGGGAGCGCAGCTGGAATACGGTGGAACAGTGGGGTAGCAGCGCCTGGCGCTCGGTCAGCCACGATCTGGGGCAGTTTGTCTCCATCCGTCGTGTCGACGATGCCGCCGCCTTGCTGATGTCGCCGGATCAGGCTGCCCGTCTGCGAGAGAACCTGCGTCTGCGCATTATGGCCGCCCAACTGGCCATGATGATGAATCAGTCCGCCGTCTGGCAGACCGAGCTGAACGCAGTCGCGACGGCGCTGGAAAAACGCTTTGATACACAATCCGGTCAGGTTCAGCAGGCCTTGCGTCTGACCCGCCAATTGCAGGACACCCGCATCGGTGCTCGTTTGCCTACCGTGAATAACACCTTGGCGGCCATTGAGAGCCTGCGTCAGGCTCAGGCCGGCCGCAGTCAGGACAATGCCGACCACACCACGACCGAGCAGGGCGATACGGACCCTATTTTGTCCGACCCTCCTCAATCCACAGAACCTGCCAGCCAGGAGGAGCCCGCTGCTCCTGCTGCCGAACAGACTGAGTCTGCGACTCCCGCTCAATCCGAGACGGAACAGCCGGCTCAGGCGCAGGGGTAAGGTATGCGTACTTGGTTTTGGACTCTCATCTTATTTATCGCTGCGGTCGCGCTGGCTCTGGTCTTGCGTGAACACGCCGGTAATGTTTATTTGGTCACGCCGCATTATCTGGCACGTGCTTCGCTGACTTACGTGGTCCTGTGCACGCTGGGGCTGTTCATCGTGCTGTACGTACTGCTGCGCCTGTTGGCCTGGTTCAGCGATGGTCCGGAGCGTTTCCGCCTGTGGCGTGGTCGTCGCGCTCAACGCCGTGACCAGGCTTTGCTGGAAACTGGCTGGATCAGCATTCTGGAAGGTCGTTACGAGCAAGCTGAAAAAGACTTGATGAAGCTGATGAGCAAAACCCGCTCGCAGTCCAGCAAGGTCGTGGCAGGCTTGGCAGCAGCGCGTGCTGCGCATTACCAAGGTCAGATTGCTCAACGTGACGAAGCCTTGGCCGCCGCTCGTGCTGCCGCTGGCGATAATGCCCGTTTGAAAGAGGCCAGTGCCGTGGCATCGGCCGAGCTGTACCTGGATCAGAATCGTACCGAAGAAGCCATCGAGCTGCTGCAGGATTTGCAGGATGCCAGTTCGCGCCACTTGCACGCCACTCGTTTGTTGTTGCGCGCCTACCGCCAGCAAGGTAATGCCGAACGTGTTTACGAGTTGACCCGTTTGCTGGTGCGCCGCAGCGGCATCGAACGTCAAGAGGCACTGAACCACATCGAATTTGCCGCTGCTGCTCGTTTGCGTGTGGGTGGTGCTGAACAGTTCAAGGCCTTATGGTCGGATCTGAAGTCCGAAGAAAAGATCCTGCCCGGCGTCGCGCTGGAAGCTGCCCTGATTCAAGAACATGAAGGCAATTATGAAGAAGCCGGTCGTATCCTGGAGCCTGCGATTGCAGCCAGTTTCGACAGCCGCTTGCTGGAAGCCTACGCCCAGTGCCCACCTGAATATGTGGGCCGCCGTTTGGCCAAGGCCGAAGAGTGGCTGCGCAGTCAGCCCAACAATCCGGTCTTGCTGTCCACCTTGGGCCATCTGTGCCTGACCAGCCAATTGTGGGGGCAGGGCGAGCATTACCTGTTGCGTAGCCTGAAAATCCAGGGCGATCTGCGTAATCATGCTTTGTTGGGTAACCTGTACGACAGCCTGGGTCGTCACGACGAAGCCGTCTCTTACTGGCGCAAGGCCGCCTCCATGGCCGGCACGTTACCGATTCTGGCGGTCAGCACGGCTTTGCCAGCAGCCGATACTCGTCATGACCCTAGCCATACCGATGCAGACAGCCTGCCATCGCAGGATGACGACGATCTGCCGCATTACACCTATGCCGCCAGCGTCGTGGCCGAGGACCTGCCGGATCAGGGCCGTCCATTGCCTGTGGTGGCCGAGCCAGTGCCTCCTGCTGCCACGCCTTCGCAAGACAGCTTGAGCTCCTCTTCGGATCTGGATGATTACTTTGATACGGCTCCCATCCCTGGGGTCGATCTCTCTCAAACTTCGGATCGTCCTCGACGCTCCAACGATTAATTTCTTTTATTTTTAAAGGTTTGCACGAATGAGCCTCGCCCAAGTACCTGCTGGCAAAAAACTGCCCGACGAGATCAACGTAGTCATCGAAATCCCCATGAACTCGGACCCCGTCAAATACGAAGTTGACGAGAACGGCGTGGTTTTTGTGGACCGTTTCATGCTGACCGCCATGCACTACCCCTGCAACTACGGCTACGTTCCGCAAACCATTTCGGACGATGGCGACCCGGTTGACGTGCTGGTGATTGCTCCTTTCCCAATCCAGATCGGTGCCGTGATTCCTTGCCGTCCTATCGGCGTGCTGCATATGGACGACGAAGGCGGTGGCGATGCCAAACTGCTGGCCGTGCCTACCGACAAGCTGTACCCCCTGTACCGCAACGTGAAGTCGCCTGAAGATCTGCAGCCTGAAGAGCTGGAGCGCATCAAGCACTTTTTCGAGCACTACAAAGACATCGAAAAAGGTAAATGGGTCAAGGTCAAGGGCTGGGACGGTATCGAAGCTGCCAAGAAAGAGCTGGTAGACGGTGCCAAGCGCTTTGCTGACGGCCAGGCAAAATGAGTACCGTCATTCCCGCACCCGCCGTTGCGGCCCTGAACGTACAGGGCAGTGAGCAGGTTTTTCCTGTACGCCGCATTTACTGCGTCGGCCGCAATTACGTCGAGCATGCACAGGAAATGGGCTTTACCGGTCGCGAAGATCCTTTTTTCTTCTGCAAACCGGCGGACTCCATCTTGAACGTGCTGCCCGGCCAGGTCTGCGACATGCCTTATCCCTCCCGCACCCAGGATCTGCATCACGAGATCGAACTCGTCGTGGCTTTGTCCAAGGGCGGGCGTGATCTGACTGTGGAGCAGGCTGCTGAATGTGTGTGGGGATACGCGGTGGGTCTGGACATGACCCGCCGGGATTTGCAGACGCAAGCTAAAAAAGCTGGTCGTCCCTGGGAAGTGGGCAAAGCCTTTGACCACTCCGCGCCGACCGGCCCTCTGGTCCCACGCAGCCGTATTGGCGAGCTGTCCCAAGGTGCTATCACCCTGGACGTCAACGGCGAGCGTCGCCAGACTGGCGATTTGAATCAGCTGATCTGGAATGTGGCTGAATCCATCGCTTACCTGTCGGGCCTGTTCGAGTTGTTCCCAGGCGACATCATTTTCACGGGAACCCCAGCCGGTGTCGGCTCGGTGGAACGTGGCGATGTGATGCACGGGGCGATCGACGGTCTGGGTAGCATAGAGGTGCGTCTGGTCTGATCCAGGTCTGAATAGCTGGTCATGAACCCGTCTGGAGAGCAGTCTCCAGACGGGTTTATTCATTGGGTCTTCTGATGCAAGGCGGGGGCGCGTCGTCATTTGCATGTCTGCCGTCTGACGGTCAGGCGTGTGTAGATGACGGTATATCTTGCCTGTCAGAAGTAATTTATTGATAATTGAGACTTATTCTTATTTGTCTCCCTGCCTGACTCCAGGCTTTCAATGAATACACCCATGTCTGACAAGCTATCCGTGATGACGGTTGAAACGCTCTATTGCCTTCATCATGGCTGGCTGCAGGGCTGGCTGCGCCGTAAGCTGGGCAATAGCAATGATGCCGCTGATATTGCGCAGGACACCTTTGTGCGCATTCTGACAGCACGCACATTTTCCCCAGGTCTTGGCAGTGAACCGCGTGCCTTGCTGACGCATGTCGCGAAAGGCTTGCTGGTCGATCACTGGCGCAGAAAGTCGGTGGAAGAGGCTTATCTGCAAGCCATTGCCCATCTTCCCGCTGTGCATATGCCATCCCCGGAAACCAGACTGATCATCATCGAGGCCTTGATGCGGATAGACGCCATGCTGGCCAGCTTGACGCCGCGCACTCGGGAGGTGTTTTTGCTGGCGCAACTGCATGGCATGACGCTGGCTCAGATTGCCGAGCATATGAAGATGCCCTTGATTACGGTGCGTCGCTACATCCAGAAAGCGCTGGTTGCCTGCGCGGCGGTTGCATAGGGCTAGCATGTCTTCATCCACGGGCACCATCCAGCACGATCTGCTGAAAGAGGCGGCCAACTGGGCCATGACCTTCCAGTACGACACGCCTTCAGACAGCGAGCGTCAGGCTTTCGAACAATGGCGCAGAAAAAGCCCGGCTCATGAAGAGGCCTGGACGCGAACACAGGCTGTATTCCATGTTTTCGATCAGTTGCCTGCGGAGATAGGCAAAGAGGCGGTGGAGAAGCTGGATCGTCGCCACAAACGTCGTCACACCTTGCGCATGCTGGGGACGTTGCTGTTTGCTGCGCCCTTGGGGATGCTGGCCGTCAGTCAGGCTCCCTGGCGTCGCTGGACCGCTGATGTGGCCACAGGAACGGGGGAGCGTAAACCTCTGGTTCTGCCTGATGGTTCCCAGCTGGTGCTCAATACGCGCAGCGCCGTGAATATTGCACAAAGCCAGACCGAGCGCCGACTCCATTTGCTGGCTGGCGAGATTCTGATTACGACCCAGCCGGACTCTTTTGCCGTTCCCAGACCTTTTCTGGTCGATACCTCCGCCGGACTGGTGCGTGCCTTGGGAACACGTTTCAGTGTGCGCCAGCTGGATGGTGATACGTTCCGCGTGGCGGTGCTGGAGCATGCCGTCGAGGTTCGGCCTTTGGCGGGGCTGTCTCGTCGCGTACAAGCGGGTGAGCAGGCAGACTTTGATATCAGGGGCGTCAGCACGCCTCGTCCACTGCAAGACGCGGATGTGTTTTGGGAGCAGGGCATCCTGTTGGCCAAAGACATGCGGCTGGAGGATGTTCTGGCCGAGCTGGGGCGGTATCGCTCGGGTGTGCTGCGTTGTGATCCGACCTTATCGCAGTTGCGCGTATCGGGGGCCTTGTCCTTGAAGGATACTGATGCCGCCTTGGCCAGCCTGGCGGAGTCTTTGCCATTGCGCATCGTGACTTACTCATCATATTGGGTGGAGCTGGTTCCGCAGCTTTAAAGAGGCGCAACTCCGTGCGTTTGCTCAAGGTTTGAAAAAATTCTCCCATAAAGTGAGCACTTTTTTCGTCTCGTCCGGTGTACCTCTTATGACGCATGACGTCGCAGGTTTTCACCTCCATTGACGAAAGGTTCTTAGCATGGCTTCTCACGCATGTCTGTCCAGACTGGCCCGCAAAACGGCTGACGCGCAGACTTCACACCCCCATCGCACTGTGTTCCGGCTTAGAGCAGATGTTCTCGCTCTGTTTCTCAGTTCCACGCTTTGCGCGTTGACGGCAACCTCCTTGATGGCCAGCTCTCCTGCCCTGGCTGCTGACGTAATGGATACCAGCGCCAAACGAACTTACGCTCTGCCGGCGGGCAAGCTCAGTGACGCTCTGGCCGAGTTTGCCGCGCTTTCTGGTGTACAGCTGGTGTTTGAGCCGCAGCAATTGGCGGGCTTGCGAAGCCGCCCCCTGCAAGGGCAGTACAGTGTTCAGGACGGCTTCGCTCGTTTGCTTGCCGACACGATTTATGAAGCGGTCGCTACAAGCGGCGGCCGCTACGTGTTGCGTTCTTTGCCTGAAACGGCCATGTCGTCCTCTGTCGATATCCAGGCGGGTGGCGTCGCGCAGCTCAGTCCTGTGATTGTCACCGGTTTGTATCGTGGGGATTTGACGCCGGTGTATGCAGGCGGCAAGGTGGCCACGGGCAGTCGGGTAGGGTTGTTGGGCTACAAGGATTTCATGGAGACGCCGTTCAGCACCATCAGCTATACGGAAGAGGCGGTACGGCAGGCGCAGGATTTGGCGCGGGTAATTGGCTCTACTGACGCTGCGGTGTACGACCTGGGCATGCGTGGCACTGTGCGCGAAGCTTTTGTGATTCGCGGTTTTGACGTGGGTTCGGGCGATATTGCCTTTGGTGGCTTGTACGGTTTGCTGCCTTATAACCGTGTCCCTTTGGAGTTAGTGGAACGGGTTGAGGTACTGAAAGGCCCGTCTGCCATGCTCAATGGCATGCCGCCCGGCGGTTCAGTGGGCGGGAGTGTGAACCTGGTCCCCAAACGTGCGACTGAAACGCCGTTGGCGCGTTTGACCGGCATGTTCGTCTCCGATGGCCAATATGGTAGCCATGTCGATGTAGGGCGCCGCTTTGGTGACAAGCAGCAGTTTGGTATTCGTTTTAACGGCTTGTATCAGGACGGAAGTACGGCTACCGATAAGCAGTCGAAACGGGCAACTCTGGCTGCATTGGGGCTGGATTGGCGTACGGATACCGTACGGCTGGCGGCTGACTTTTACGTTAGTAAAGACAATGTGAAAGGTGTCACGCGTGGCATTACGGTGAGTCGCGGATTGGATACGCCCGATGTACCTAAACCAGGGCAGGCTTTGGCACCAGACTGGACATACTCCCGTGCCGAGGACACCGCGTTTGTGCTGCGTGGCGAAGCTGATCTGAGCAAGGACGTGACGGTTTACGGTAACTACGGCCAAGGCAGCACGGATTATGACGGCTTGCTCGGGGTGGTGTTTGCGGTCACCGATCCGCAGGGCCGCTATCGAAACAATTTTGGACAGCAGCGCCAAGTGCTGGACCGCAAGGCAGGTGATGTGGGCATCATGGCCCGCCTGAGCACGGGCAGCGTGCGGCATGAACTGGCCCTGAGCGCTTCATACTATGAGCAAGAAGTGCGTTCCAAAACGGTTGTCGGACTATTGCCCACGGACTGGTACACGAACATCTATGCTCCTACTTGGGGGCCAGCTCCCGCAACAGTCATCGGCAAATCGGACGTGCCCAAAACCGCCTTGTCTCGTCTGAGCAGCGTAGGCATCGCTGACACCCTGTCCTTTGCGGACGATAGCATCATGTTGACACTGGGAATCCGGCATCAGAACGTGCTGAGCGAGTCTTTCCACCCTGTCAGTGGTGTCAGTACGGCGCGCTACAAGGAGTCGGCCACCTCTCCATCGGCGGCCTTGCTGGTCAAGCTCAGCGATGAGGTTTCCGTATACGGAAACTACATCGAAGGCTTGCGTGAGGGGGCGATTGCTCCAGTGGGCACCAATAACGCCGGTGAAATTTTCGCACCGCATAAAACCAGACAACATGAAGTGGGTGTGAAGCTGGATCTGGGTGATTTTGCCGCGACATTGAGTGCCTATCAAATCCGCCTGCCCAACAGCTATATCGACCCCACAAGCAATATCTTCTCCTTCGATGGTGAGCAGCGTAATCGTGGCCTGGAACTGAACTTCTTTGGAGAGCCCGTAGAGGGCTTGCGTCTGATGGGGGGCATTGCCTATCTGGATGCCGAGTTGAGCAAGACAGCCGGTGGTGTCAATCAAGGGCGGTTCGTCATGGCCAGACCCAAGTGGCAAGGCAAGTTGGGTGTGGAGTGGGATGTGCCTGGTGTGACAGGTCTGACGGCGACAGGAAATATGCAGGCGATCCAGGGACAGTATTACAGCAGCGATAACTCGATGCGTGCGGCGGGTAGAACTATCTTTGATGCCGGCTTGCGTTATCAAACTTCCATAAGCGGTCATGCACTGACCTTGCGTGCCGATGTACTGAATATCGCCAACAAAGCCTATTGGTCGGCTGGCGGTAGCGGCAAGCTCTGGCAGGGCGCTCCTCGAACATTCATGTTGTCCGCCAGTATGGATTTCTAATCCAGACGAATTTCACTTATTACCAAGCACGAGGTGGACTATGAATAAATGGCAGCGATATGGATTGCTGGCCTGCGTCAGCGTGACGGCTGCTTGCGCACAATTGGGTGCGGACAAGCGGGCAGCGGTAAGTCCCGCGACCCAGGAGCAAAAAGCCCAGGAAACGATACAGGTGACACGCAAAATGATTGCGCCGCGCTTGTATGAACTCGCTTATTCGGCGCGTCAGCAGGCGGTTTTTGTGGCATCAGCCGGGGGCGCGGATCCTGTCAGTGAACCTTCCAGAATCTTGCGTCTGAATCCAGCTGATTTGTCGGTGACAGTAGAAATTCCGCTGGAGCGGGGTGGGTTCGGAGTTGCACTGGATGATGCCGCCAACCGTCTGTACGTGGGTAACGCACTGACGGCCTCGGTGACGGTCGTCGATACGGCGAAAAATCGCGTTCTTGGCGTCGTGCAATTGGCCGAGCCCATCCGTTACGACGGCGATAAAGCGATCTATCCGCATCTGCTGCGCGAGCTGGTCGTGGATCAGAAGCGGCAACGCCTCTATGCTCCGGGTCTGAGTGCCCAAGGCAGTGTGCTGTATGTCGTCGATACGGCCAATCTGAAACTGGATCAGGTTGTTTCTGGCCTGGGAGCAGGCGCAGCGGGCATTGCTCTGGATAAAGAGGGCAACAGGCTCTATGTGTCCAACTTGCAGGGACAGGTATTTGGCATTGATACAAAGACCTTGACCATCAAAACCCAATGGGAGGTCAAGGCGGATCAATTGCTGAATCTGGCCTATGACCACAAACGCCATCGTCTGCTGGCAAGTGATCTGGGTTCGGAGCGTATGGATACCTTGCGCAAGGAGAAAGCCGGGCTGACGGAGTATGAAAAGCGCGGAACCGGACATAGGATGGTGGCGATTGATGCCAGAAACGGTGCCCTGTTGGCCAGCGTACCGACGGGCAAGGCTCCCATTGCACCGATGCTGGATGAAGGCCGGGACCGTGTTTATGTTTCCAACCGGGATAGCGGCACGGTCAGCGTGCTGGATGCAGAGGACTACACGCTTTTGGCGACGGTGCCTTTGGTGCCGCACCCTAATAGTTTGGCCTTGGATGCAGCTTCGGGAAATGTCTACGTGTCCATCAAGGAAGAGAGCAGAACAGCAAGGGAAGGCGTGGCCCGGTTAGCGCCTCGTTAAGCTTGTTTCAAGAACGCCCGCCATTTGAACTGCACCCCAAATATTGGACAACCATCCAAGCTTTGGGGGCAGATTAGTTGGCGGTTTTTTTTTGTTCGTTTGCCTGATAAAGGAGACAAAGATCTCAGGAGATGATCCTTTTGTTTCAAGGCTTTTTCCTGTTCGGATCAAAACACAATAACAATAATGAGAATCGTTGTTATTATTATGTCCCCTTGATCTATTTACCCCATGCCGTTCTATGTCGCGTTTTTCGTCCTCACGTAAAACTTGGCTCGTGCATTACCACGAGCTGGTTAAGACGTGGACGCGACGTTCATCAAACAGCTGTGATGGGGAAGATGTGGCCCACGATGCTATTGCCGGAATGCTGGAGCAAGACGTAGCCCGAATCAGCAATCCCAGAGCCTATTTGCATCGCAGTGCGGCCAACAGTCTGATACAGCGACAAAAGCGGGAGCAGCCTGCTTTAACGATTCCCTTGCAGGATCTGAGCGAACAGGATCATCCCGTGGTGTCGGGCGCCGAGGAGGCAGCCTATTGCGGGCAGTTGTCGGAAGCCTTGCTGGCGGCCCTGGATGAGCTGCCACCCGTCTGTCAGCGGGTTTTTTCCTGCCACAGGCTGGACGGCTGGACCGTGCCCGAGATCGCCAGTCATCTGGGTTTGTCCGTCAGTTCGGTAGAAAAGTACCTGACCCGCAGCATGCGTCATTTGCAGCTTAAGTTGCAGCAGTTTTCCTCTTAATATAACGATGCACGCCATGAGCACTTTTCTGTCTTCACCCGCATTGGTACAGGGATTAACCGGCGAGCTATCGTAGCGACTATGAGCTTATCCCATTCACTTCCCATTCCTGATGATCCACACGACGCTGCCGCGTTCTGGTTTGCGCGCGTGCGAGGTGGCCTGATGCAGGAGGGGGATCAGACGCTGCTCAAGCAATGGCGTGAACAGGACCCGCGTCATGCGCAGGCTTATCAGGACATGGAAGCCATGTGGTCGATTGTGCAGGCAACACCGGATGCCGCTTTCAAGGCACGCTTGGCACAAAACACTCGCCCTCGGGCACCGCAATGGGGACGTAGAGCGTTTATCGCAGGGTTGGGAAGTGCCTGTGCGGCGATAGCGGGTGTCGCTGTTCTGGGGCCGCAGCGTTGGCTGGAAAGTGAGCAATATACCCAGCGCTATGTCAGCCGCAAGGGCGAACGGCTTGAGCAGACCTTGCCGGACGGATCGCTGATCAGTCTGAATACCGATAGCGTGGTGCACGTGTCCTTTTATCAATCCGAGCGCCGCGTCGTGTTGGAAAAAGGGGAGGCTTTTTTCCAGGTGCGCTCCGAGCCAGATCGGCCTTTTAATGTCGATGCCGGCCAGGCCGTGATACGGGTGACGGGCACTCGTTTTAATGTGCGACGCGAGACGGACACGGTTGATGTGGCGGTTGATTCCGGTTCGGTACGTGTAGAGAGCGGACCCTGGTGGAACAGCACCAATTACAACCTCGTAGGGGAGCAGGGTGTGCGTCTGGGTAGCGGTCAACAGGCCTCCGTGCAGTCACGAAATATGGTGCAGGCTTTGGCCTGGCGTCAGGGTCGAGCCATTTTCGATGCTGAGCCACTGGAGCACATCGTAGCCGAACTCAATCGCTACAAGGAGCCAGGCATTGTGCTGCATAGCCCATCCTTGCGGGGGCTGCGAGTGACCGGTGTTTTCGATGTGAATGATCCCCAGGCTTTTCTGGGCGTCCTGCCCTCATTGGCACCCGTGGTGATTGTCCAAGGACCCGATGGCCGGTTGGGTATTGCGGCTCGTTAGACCACATATTCCTTGAAAGATACAATTGCTTTCAATTTAGGAACGAGAATCGTTACGGAGTTTGCTCCTGATTGACTCTTATGAGGGAAGGGACAGTTTTGCGTCCCTGATTGCCTTTGGCCAAAGGGCTTGTCGCTTTGTGCGTCGCTTTCCTTATAACGAGTACTACGGTGTATCCACAGAACACAAATAAACGATGGCCTCTTTTTGCCTTACGCCCGGTGCAGGGTGTAGGGCTCAGCGTATTGGCACTGGCCTTGTCGTTCAGTCCCTTGGGGCAGGCGATTGCGCAGGACGCGCCTGCGCTGTCAATCTCTATTCCGGCTCAATCCCTGAACCGGGCTTTACTTGAGTTGGGGCAGCAGGCAGACATTCAAATCTATTATTTGCCCGATACCGTCAGTGGCTTTCAGGCAGCGCCAGTCAGGGGGCGCATGACGCCGCAGCAGGCTATGCAAAGCTTGTTGAGGGGGACGGGCGTGCAAGCCAGCTGGAAAGGGCGAACGGTTTCTTTAACCCTAGCAAGCCGTGATGACACTACGCAATTGGCTCCGATCACGGTTATGGCCAATACGAGCCTGGCGACGGAAGGGAGTGGATCCTATGTCACCCCCAGAGTCAGTATCAGCAAGGGTGAGCAGTCCTTGCGGGAGATTCCCCAGGCCGTCTCGGTCATCACCCGTCAGCAGCTGGATGATCAGGGTGTGACCGATATTCGGGATGCCTTGAACAAGGCGCCGGGTGTCACTATGGTGGCCAATGATCCCGGTGGTCAGTTCTATTCGCGTGGCTTCTTTATCCAGAGCTATCAGTTTGACGGTGTGCCTTTGGAGCGCCAGTTGTATGCGCGTGGCTCTGCCTTTAATTCAGATACTTCGATTTATGATCGCGTTGAAATCATGCGTGGTCCGCAAGGTCTATTTGAAGGCGCGGGGGATCCTTCAGGGTCGGTGAATATGGTGCGTAAACGTCCCACCAACGAGCGACAGTTTGTATTTACTGGCACAACTGGATCGTGGGACCGCTACGGTGCTCAGGCGGATTTGTCCGGCGCACTGAACGACTCGGCCACTGTCCGCGGACGGGTGGTGTTGAATTATGACAAGCAAGACTCCTTCCGCGATTATGTGGGTTCGGTGGATCGCACGTTTTACGGGGCTCTCGACTTTGATCTGGGGCCGGCCACCACAGTAGGTTTGGGTTATAGCCGCGAGAAACCCTATGGTGTCATCGATTGGTCGGCTTTGCCCAATTATGGTGATGGCTCTATGCCAGACTACCCGCGGCATACGAACTTGAGCGCACCCTGGAACCATACGTCCAAGACTCAGGACACCTGGTTTGCAGATTTTGCGCATCGCTTTAACGAGGACTGGAAATTCAAGGCCAGCTTAGTGCGTGTGCGTGAGTCCAACGATGTGAAGTATCTGCTCCGGACAGGGCGTTTGGGCCCTCCTAATACCTTTCGGGGAGACGCCTACGCCTTTGATATGGTGTCGCGCCAATGGGGTGGCGATGCCTATTTGAACGGACGTACTCGTTTGTTTGACCGGCAGCTGGATGTCACCCTGGGCGCTAATTTTTCTCGTTTGCGCAGCCATGACTTGTGGGGCTGGATGCGAAATGTAGAGAACCTGAATGCGTCGTACCAGCAGCGTGTCACCGCTCCCGAATTGGCCAGTGAAGATATTATTGCTGCCAATCGTATGGATGACGGCTATCGTTCGGACAAGAAAGGCGTGTATGCCACGGCACGCTATCAGCTCGCCGAGCCCTTTTCCGTGTTAGTAGGTGGCCGTCTCTCCTGGTATGAGCAGACCTACCTGTCTGACGGTGTTTGGGGGAAATCCGAAACCAATGCCAAGGAAAACAGCAAGTTCACCCCCTTTATGGGGTTGGTGGTGGATCTGGATAATCAATGGTCCGTCTATGCCAGTTACGCCGATATTTTTCGGCCACAAAGCCAGCGCGACCGCTCCGGTGCTTTTCTGAGTCCTGTCACAGGTCGTAATTACGAGTTGGGCTTGAAAGGCGAGTTGATGGATGGACGCGTCAATACCTTGTTGGCGGTTTTCCGCACTGATCAAAAGGGCGTGGCTTTCGAGGATGGTACGGTGCCTGAGAGCGTGGCCAACTTGAATTGCGGCGGTACGTGCTACCGGCCCTCTGCGCAGGTTCGTAGTCAGGGTTTTGAGGCGGAAATCAACGGTGAAATCTTGCGTGGCTTGCAGGTGGCTGCCTCGTATACCTACACCCAGACGCGTAACCGGGGCAATGATGTCCCGTCTGTGGGTTACGATATTTCCGCCAATACGGGTGTGCCACGTCATATGGCACGAGTCTGGGCCAATTACCGTTTGCCAGGGCAATGGCATAAATGGAGCATGGGCGCGGGATTGAATCTGCAAAGTGCTTCGTCCAGCTTCGGCTACTACGGACGCAAGCAAGGTGGCTATGCCGTTGCGGATGCCCGCGTCGCCTATCAGTTTAGCGATCAGCTCAGTGCTGCCGTCAATATCAATAACTTGTTTGACCGCCATTATTTCCAGTCGATCAGTTATGACCATAATTACTATGGCACCCCACGCACTGTTTATCTGACCGTGCAATATCGAATGTAAGGCAACAGAGCCGGCAGCCGGACAAGCCCATCCAGCTCGGCTTTTGCGAATATTCTGGCCCGCTGCCAAGGGGCAGACTGTGAACTGACTTTTGGGAGATTCCAATGAGACAGTTCATCAGGCGGCAGCGCGGCCAGGGCATGGTCGAGTATTTAATTATTGTGGCTTTGGTCGCGGTGGCGGCCATTGCGGTGTACCAGTCCTTTGGTCAGGTGATTCGCAATCAGACCGCGGCCATGGCCAAGGAACTGGCGGGGGAGGATGGCTCCGAGCAGACTCAGCAAGCGCAATCTGCCGCTTCTGCTGCTGCGGCTCAAGGCAGTGCCAAGAGCCTGAAATCCTTTACAGGCAATGCGCAATGAGGCCGTCCAACCGACCACAAGAGGGGGCGGCATTAGCCTGGGGCCTGATCGCGCTGGCACTTCTGTCTGTCGCGTGGGGCGGCTACTTTCATGTGAACCAGATTGCCGAGCAGCAAGGGCGTTTGTCCCTGGTGCTGGATGCGGCTGCCTATGGTGCGGCCACCGAGCAGGCACGTACCTTGAACCTGCTGGCTTATATCAATCGGGCGCAGTTGGGGCATCAACTGGCTTTGGGTCATTTATTGACCTTGGCAACATGGGACAGGGCAGCGCAAACCCAGTCCGGGCAAGCGCGTAGGGCGAATCCGCCTGTGCACTTGGTCGCCATGATGTTTGGTCCTGCACATGGACTGGCGTATACCCAGGCGCGCTCTGCTGGAGACAACCAGCAGGCCTTAGAACAGGCTTTCCAGGCCCATCAGCGTTTGATTCATGACGTGCTGGCGCAGGCCCAAGAGCAATTGGTAGAGGGGTTACCGCAACGGCGACAAACCATTATTCAGGCGACCTTGGATGGCAGTTTGTCGGATTGGCCGGCTCAAGCCATTCGCTGGCAGTTTGAGCAGGACGACTGGCCGCAGTTTCTGTTGCTACAGTCCGGACAAGCCCAGTGGCAGTCGGGCTTGGCGCATCTGGTGTCTTTATACGGGTTTCTGGCCCCACGGGATTACGAGGCTCGCTCTTATCCCGGTGTCGATCGGCGTTGCCCTTTGTGGCAGCATCGTTTGCGTCGTGCTGGTCGTACCGAGTTTGACCGTTCGGGCCGCTGGCATTCCAACGATACGCAGTCCATGCATATGGTTCGCTCCAACCGTTGGATAGGCTGTTATTTCCGTGAATATGCCATGGCGTGGGCCTTGCAAACGCCAACTCATGCGTCCGGAATTGATGCGCCAGACGACTTTTCAGGGCAGAGCTTCTGGAAGTGGGCGCTGGAGCAGGGCAATAGCTCTTTGCTCTCGGCTCAAGGCAATACAGTGGCGCAATCCTGGGCGCGGCGAGATGCCAGACCCTGGAGTCAAAGGTCATGGGTAGACGGGTATGCCTTGGCTGATTCTGAAAAGAGCGCAGGCCCCGATCTGGTGCTGACATTACAGGCCCAAGGCCATTTGGGACAAACCGTTCATACACGGGCGGCGGCGCAATCATTTTTCTCCCTGCCACCGGATAGGGCAGATTCCGGTGTGGATGCCAAGCCCAGCCTGTTTTTGCCCTTTTGGCAGGCACGGCTGATGGATGCAGGAGGCCGTCAATTATGAACACACGACAAAAAGGGATCGCACTGGTCGAGGCCTGTTTGCTGGGTGTGGTGTTGGGCCTGATGGTGATGGCGGGACGTTGGCTGATGCAGCAGCAGTATCGCTTGCAGCAAATGCAGCAGAGTACACACTTGAGCCTGTTCACGCACGATGCCCATGGCAAGCCAGTTCCAGCAGCGAGCAGCCCCGTTCAAGAAGCAGTACCGACCCGTTTTTCGGAGTCGCCGATAGCGACAACCCAGCCCTTGCAATGGGAGCTTTTGAGCTTGCGCAGTGGATTCTGGACGGCACAGTCGCGTGTTTCCATTCCGTGGCCGCGTTGGCTGGCAACTCTGTCCATCAAAACACAGTTGCAGCGCCAATCCCGGCTGTGGGCGGCTGCGGGGCAGGCTAACAGTACACAACAAACACGTCAGCGTTTGGAAAACAGTACGACTGCTTGGGGTGAGGCCATGGCCTCAAGCCGGCCCGCTGCCAGAGAAACGATACGGCAGGCAGGGCCTATGGACGCGGCCTGGGGGCGGACACGAGCCGATTTGGATTGGCTGAGCCGGTGGCAGGATTACGTGCCGGATCATGGATCCAAGGAGCGGCCATGAGACAGCTGCTTGCCTTGCTCTTGCTGTTTTTCTTGATGTTCAGCCCTGTGCCGGCTAGAACGCAGCCCTTGCTCCTACCTTTGCAGGATTCCCAAGTTCAGTGGGATCAAGGGCAAATGGCACAGACCGATGTTGGACCTGTGTATAGCTGGGGACTGAGCACAGACCTGGATGCGCAGACCTTGGCTTCTCGTTTGGAGCCATTCTGTGGAGCTCATTACGGCGCAATCAGATTGGAAGGGCAATGGGTATTTCTGCGTGCCAAAGATGGCAGGAATTGCGTTTTGTGGTTGGAGGATATACAGGCCTCGACCTTGTCGGGTTTGTTAAGTGTTTCCGAACACAGTCAGCCTGTTTCCCCCTCATCGGTTTGGTCAGCGCCACCCGTTGCTGGTGCCGTCCTGTGGCAACACGAACAGCCAGGGCAAGTGCAAAGTTGGCTGTTGAAGGCCGAGCCTGGATGGCAAGCCGATTTGCGTCGCAAGGACTGGGGAGGCGAGGCGGGCGAGCGTTATTGGCGCAAAGGCCCGGCCGAGCTGGATGTCATGGAGTTGGAGCATGAGCAGCAGCGCTACTTGCTCTTGATCTGCCGTGCCTGTGGAAAGGAGGCCTCATGATTCGGGCGAAATTCTTGTGGCTATGCCGTCATCCCAGCGCAGGGTTTGGCCTGCTGGCCTTGGTGGCTGGTTTGATGGCAGCCGGGACCAGCAGTCGTTACTTGGACCGGCAGGAGGAGGCTCTGCGGCAAGCGGCGCATCGTGTGCAATTGGATAGGGTGGTAGCCGCCTCCAGTCTGACAGCGGGGACGGTGTTGCAGGCGGAGCATTTGGCCGCCCGCGCCTTTCCTGCCGAACTGGTGCCTAGTGACAGTTGGGATGTGGCGCAGTTTGAGAGTTTGCTGGGGCAAGTGCTCAGCCAGCCGTTGCGGGCAGGGGATTTGATCAGCAAGGCGCATGTGCAGGAAGTCAGCAGTCCATTTTCACAGCAATTGCTCTCTGGCAGGCGTGCCCTGACTGTGCCGGTGGATGCGATCAGTTCGGTGTCGGGGTTGATCCGGCCTGGAGATCTGATCGATATCTATGTCAGTTTTGATGATCGGCAGCGGCGGGTAACGGCCCCCTTGCTGCAGTCTGTTCTGGTTCTGGCGACCGGACAACGATCGGGTGAAGGCTCGACCACGGCCAGATTGGATCAGGACGTCTACAACACCTTGACGCTGGATGTAGGCCCGGACGATGCCTTGAAGTTGCTGGCGGCCAGGCAACATGGACGCATCAGTGCCTTGCTGCGCAATCCGGATGACCATACACCCCATCAGGCTGCCGTGCGGGGTGAGCTGGCTGACATTCTGGGTCTAGGGCCGGGTGCAAGGCCCAAACAGCCTGTACAGGTTTTGTACGGCAACAGACCGGCAGGGCAACTTGGCCAGACAGAAGTGGAGCGTCTGGGTTGGCTGGATATGCCGGACGGCTTTTCTGTGGGGCAGCAGCCATGAGCAAAAATCGCGATTGGTGTAGGCGGGCCGCTGTGAGTTTGCTGTCTGGTGCCCTGTGTAGTGCAAGTTTGCAAAGCCAGACCCAGGGCTTGGGGCTACAAGTCGGTGAGTTGATGGTTCTGCCTGACACGCAGGTGGAGCGGGTGGCGGTCGGCGACGGTGATATTGTTCACGCTGTCACCACGGAATCGGGCGAGTTGATTCTGTTTGCACGCAAGACGGGCAGCACGGTGGTACAAGTCTGGTCCCATTCCGGGCAAAGCCAGTCCTACCAAATTGAGGTGTCGCCAGAAAATCATAGGCAAACCTTGGCGGAGCTACGAAGTTTGCTGGAACGCATTCCCGAGTTACGCATCAGCGAACTGGGTGGCAAGCTGGTGCTGGAAGGAGAAGGTTTAAGTGATCAGGACAAGCAACGCATTCAGGCATTAAGTCAGGAGCATCCTCAATTGCTGGATTTCACGCAGCAGGACGGTTGGGAACCGATGGTCTTGCTGGATGTGCAGGTAGTGGAGGTGCCGCGCAACAGTCTGCGAGAGCTGGGAGTGCGTTGGGATGGAAGCTCTCAGGGTGGTTTGAGTATGGGCGGTGCCTGGGATGCGGCTACTCATCAGTTTTTGGACAGGCCAGGTGAAGCTGTTTTGCCTTTGGCGTTTCCTGCCAAGCAGGGGGCAGCATTCTTTGGTGTTGGCGCCTTGATGTCTGCTCGCGTTCAGGCCATGGCACAGGAAGGGCATGCGGTTGTACTGGCGCAACCGCAGCTATTGGCACGCAGTGGTTCTCAAGCCGAGTTTCTGGCCGGGGGCGAGCTGCCTTACACCACCACGGACGACAAGGGAAACAGCAAGACCAGCTTCAAGCCTTACGGTGTGTCGCTGCGCATTGTGCCGCGAGTCGAGCGTGGCGGGTTGGTGCGTTCGCAGATCGAGGTGGAGGTTAGCTCCGTTGATGCCAGCCTATCCCAACCCGCCGGGCCGTCTTTGAAAACCCGACGAGCCTCGACCGAGTTCAATGTGCGCTCAGGGCAAACGCTGGTGCTGGCCGGGTTTATCTCGCGTGAAGAATCCCGGCATGTGGATCGTCTGCCGGGATTGGCCAGTTTGCCTGTGTTGGGCGCCTTGTTTCGTTCCGAGCGCTTTGCCCGGCAGGAAACGGAACTGGCGGTATTTGTGACGCCGACTTTGGTGGCGGCAGAGCATCCTGATTTGCTGGCTCGGCAGGCGAATGCTGCCCAGTGGCTGGACCAGACTTTTCCCGATGCCCCGCGTTTGAACACCCCCGTGCGTGCTCTCCCCAAGGAGGCAGGGCGAGGGGCTTGGTCGCAATGGGCAGAACCTGATAGTGAGGTGTTTCGTGTTGAACCTTGAGCTTGAGTCGGAGCTGGGGACGACGCGCCCCTGCACCGTCAGTCTACCGGCCTTGATAGGACGTGACCCTGCCTGTGATGTTGTTCTGCCATCCTGGCGTATCGCGCGCCAGCATGCCAGCTTGCTGGAACGGGCGGGGGCGGTGTACATCCAGGATCACGGCTCGTTGACGGGCGTGCAGCTTAACGGCAAACGGGTTTATGACGATGGGCCATTGCGCTTGGGTGATGTGCTGGCGCTGGGCGGGTTCAAGTTGCGGATTGCTGGTTTTGGGCAGATGGCGCAACCCCGAATTGATACGGCCGTCTCGGACTTGGGGAATCGACCGGGAACCTCAATGCCACAATCGTTTGCGATGGAGGAACCGCGAAAGGCAGCACAAAGTGGACAAGGCTCTTTCACTTCAGGGCAAGCAGATGTTCCGATATCCGACAGTGAACTGTTCAGGCAAGAACAACAACGCCTGCATCAAGCCTTGTTGAGTGCGTTGGAGTTGGAGCGCCGGGATCTCTCCCGCGTCACAGACAAACAGTTGGAGCAGGAAGCCTTTGATTGCCTGGGGCGCCTGATCCAGGCCCAATGTGCTGTCCCCAAGCATGAACAGACCAGACTGCAAGCCAGTGTCTGCGCCGAGGCGGTGGGTTTGGGGCCTCTGGAACCCTTGTTGGCCGATAGCTCAGTCTCGGAAATTATGGTCAATCATTACGACCGGGTGTTTGTTGAGCAGGCGGGGCGGCTCCAGGCCCATCCTCTGGTATTCAGCAGCGAGTCGGCCTTGCGAGCGATTATTGACCGCATCCTGGCTCCCTTAGGTAGACGGCTGGATATCAGCTCGCCCGCAGTGGATGGTCGCTTGGCCGACGGCTCGCGTTTCCATGCCGTACTGTCGCCCATTGCGGTCAAGGGAACCTGCGTGACCATACGCAAGTTCCCCAAACGACGCCTGGGGCTGGAGGATCTGTTGCAGACGGGCAGTTTGTCGCCGGAGATGGCCGCTTTCCTGCAACAGGCGGTGCAGCGGCGCTGCAATATTCTGGTCTCGGGCGGAACCGGTACGGGCAAAACCACCTTGCTGAATGTGCTCAGCACCTGCATTGATTATGGCGAACGAATCGTGACCCTGGAAGACGCGGCTGAGTTGCAGTTGCAGCACAGCAATTGGGTGGCCTTGGAGTCACGGCCCGCGAATGCAGAAGGTCAGGGGCAGGTGGATATACGGAGTCTGCTGCGACAAGCCTTGCGAATGCGGCCAGACCGTATCGTGGTGGGAGAGTGCCGGGGCGCAGAGGCCTTCGAT
Organism: Alcaligenes sp. 13f; assembly: GCF_020496585.1. Taxonomy (NCBI): domain Bacteria; kingdom Pseudomonadati; phylum Pseudomonadota; class Betaproteobacteria; order Burkholderiales; family Alcaligenaceae; genus Alcaligenes; species Alcaligenes sp. 13f. The sequence continues at coordinate 34,340 of NZ_JAHKKC010000003.1, read as the reverse complement.
ATGTTGTCGGCCATGAATACCGGCCACGAAGGGTCGATGGGGACTTTGCATGCGAATACGCCTCGCGATGCCTTGTCCCGCCTGGAAGGGATGGTGTTGATGGCAGGTCTGGATTTGCCTTTGCTGGTTGTGCGAGAGCATATTGCGCGGGCTTTGCACATTATTGTGCAGCTTAGCCGCCTGCCCGATGGCAAGCGTTTGGTGCACGAGATTGTGGAGGTAACCGGGATCGAGGCGCAGCGTATCCAACTGCAAACTTTGTACAGCTATCGCCCGGAGTTTGGCTTTGCTGCGAGTGGCTTGCGGTCCGAGCATGTTTCTCCAGCAGAGAGGCAAGTATGAGATTGCTAAGTATTTTGCTGATTGTCTTGGGTACCACCGCTTTGGCGTATGTTTTGCTGCGTTCAGGACAGCGTCTTGCCACGCGCTATAGACAGCAATTGCTTAAGCAGTCCGAGCAAAGCTTGCAGTCGCATTTTGTCTTTGTGCGTAGCCAGGATCTGGCTTTTGGAGCCTGGGCTTTATTGCCCCTGATCTTTCTGACGGCTTGGTGGTTGATGCAGTCGTTCTGGCTGGCTGTGATGGTGGTCTTGCTGGCGGCAGTAACGCCTTTAGTGCTTCTGCGCCGGATGGCACGCCGACGCCTGGAAATGCTACGACGACAACTGCCGGACTTTGTGCTGTCGTTGGCCTTGAGCCTGCAAGCAGGTTTGGCCTTGCAAGCGGCTTTGCAGCAGTTGTCTCAATCCTTGCCAGCACCCTTGGGGCAAGAGCTGCGTTTGCTCTTGCGTCAACAGCGCTTGGGGCTGAATGCCAAGGACTCGTATCAGGACCTTCTGGGCCGAGTGCCGGTGTCAGAACTAGCCATGCTGTTCAGTGCATTGCAGATGGGCCAGAGCACGGGGGCGGGGCTGGGGGAACGCTTGAAGATACTGGCGCAAACCATTCGGGCGCGTCTGACTATCGAAGACAAGATTGTTGCTTTGACCGCGCAGGCCCGTTTGCAGGCACGAATCATGTTCTGCTTGCCGGGTTTTGTGGCGGGAGCTTTATATCTTCTGGACGCCACGGCATTTGAGCAAGCCTGGTTCAACACATTGGGCGTCTGGGTGGCGGGAGCGCTAGTAGCCATGCTGCTGATGGGGCTGTGGTGGATGCAAGTGATTTTGCGAGGGGAGGGGTGAGTATGCTCGCACTGATCTGGATGCTCTCTGCCTTGAGTGCGGCCTTGTTCTTGATTGCCTTTCTGTGGTCTTGGCGCGGCCGTTATCTGCTTCTGCTGCAAGGAGGCAGCAGTTTGGGGCTGGCGGCCTGGCAGGCTTGGGAAGCGCCGTTTTCCAGAGTCCTGAATCTTTGCCTGTCCCTGCCTTTTGTGCACGAGTGGCCGGAGCGATTGTGGGGCTCGTATGCCAAGGAGGTACGGGGGCTTTTAAGCAAACGTGTGGCCTTGACTGCCTTGCTCACAAGCCTTGTTAGTGCTTTCTTGTTGACCCAGGGGACTTCATTGATGGAGCTTGCAGGGCTGGCTCTGATTGGTTTCTTCCTGAGTGTATTGCAAGCTATCTCACAGGGAAGAAAACTGCAGCGCCAGCATCATTCACGCTGCCGCCGGGACCTGCCATTCTTTCTGGATCTACTGGTACTGGCAGTCGAGTCCGGGTTGGGCGTGCAGCAGGCCTGGACGGGTGCAACGCAGGCGCTACCGCAAGGAAGCCTGCTGAACAGCTTGAACAAGGTACAGGGCGAAGTTCGAGCAGGACGGCGTTTGCCGCAGGCGATGCGCAATGTCGCTTTAAGCTTCAGGCAGGCAGAATTGGAGGAGTTGGCCTTGTCCTTGGAACTGGCGCAGGACACAGGTTTGTCCTTAGCCTTGTTGCTGCGCGCTCAAGCAGAAAAACTGCGTAGTCATTTGCACCTGGAAGCCGAGCAACGAGCTCTCAAGCTGCCTGTGTATTTGCTGGCCCCTTTGGTCGTGTGCATTTTTCCCTGCACGTTCTTGGTGATTGCGATGAGTCTGTTAGGCCCTTGGCTGGCAGGGTGAGGTTAGGGTGATGTCCATATCAGTACTGATCAAACAGGCGCTGCAGCAGGCGCAACCACAGCCCCTGTATTTATTCGACGCCCAGACTTTCTGGGCCCGTTGGCGTGGCTGGAAGGCATTGCCACAGAATAAGGGTTTCGCAACCGCCGTGTGGCTGCGGCCTTGCAGAGCGGTTCATCTATGGGGAATGCGTCAGGCGCTGGATATCTGCTTTCTGGATGAAAGCGATCAGCCCTTGAGGTTTTGTCCGGCAGTATCGCCAGGGGTGGTACGGTGGCATAGAAAGGCCAGATCGGTATTGGAAGCACCGCTTGGCTATCTGTCCGGGCCTGAGCTGTTTTCAACTTGGGCCGCCGCCCTGCAGGAAATACGTCAAACAGGGGGCGGGGTATGGTTGGACTGGGCTTAGCCTTGCTCGGTATCGCGCATCGGATCACCAAACACGCTGCGGTAAGCCGGGTAGAAGCTGGCGTACAGGATAGCGGCCATCGCCAGATTGATAGGCGTCAGCACCATGGTGGCCGTGCCTGGGCTTAAACCTGCACCCAGCAGCAATTCGCCCAGGGTCTGGATGGCGAAGAAAGCAGCCGCCCAGCACAGGCCGTACAGCAGGAAGGCGGCCTTGTTGCGCCAGCAAGCCACCATGGAAAAGAACAGGGCTTGCTTGACGGGGATGGCATGCCAGCCTACCAGGGCCGGAGCGTGCCAGAACAGGGCGGACAGGCCCAGGTACAGTACGAAGAACAAAATGATGGGCTTGCGAAAGGCTGCCATGACTTCCTGCGGAGTGGCATTGCTGTTGTCCATTAGCTGGGACAGCTCATTCACAAAGGGGAAAGTCGCCACAAAGCCCACGACCAGGCAGGCCAGCAGGTAAATAAAGCCCAGCTTGATCAGCCGGTTGCGTACCGGGGCAGGCTTCAAGGGCTCGGTCCACATGCCCAGGCGCATGACCTCTCCTTGATGAATGCGACGACAGGCATTCTGGATGATGAAGGTCATGGTCGGGACCAGCACGATCAGCACCATCTGGCCCACGATGGGGAAAATATTGCTCAGGTTGATCAGGATGGAGGTGATCAGGCTCCAGAAGAATAGAGCAGCCGGTTGCCGCTTGAACAAGCGCAATCCTTCCTGAATCCAGTACCACCCGTAAAGAAAGGGGAGCTTGGCAGCTTGCATATCAGTATCCGTATTTATCGAGGGAGCGCCGGTACAGCATGGTCGCGACGCTGGCGCAGCACACGCTCAAAGTGCCGCGGGTCGTGCGGCTTGAGGGTTTGAGCGGGGCGGGGCAGATAAAAGTCGTACAGGCGCGAGATCCAGAAGCGCAGCGCGGCGGCCTGGATCAGTATAGGCCAGGCGCTGTGTTCGGCTTCGGTAAAGGGGCGCACCTGGGCGTAGGATTCCAGCCAGGCCTGGGCTTTTTCCAGATTCAGGGCACCGCTCAGGCGGTCGATACACCAGTCGTTCACGGCCACGGCCACGTCAAACAGCCAGGTGTCGCAACCGGCAAAGTAAAAGTCGATGATGCCGCCCATCTGGGGCGCTTCGGACGTGCCGGCAAACAGCACGTTGTCGCGGAACAGGTCGCAGTGGGCCGGGCCTTGAGGCAAGGAGCGATAGGTGTCGCTGTCGGCAAAGCTGCTTTGTTCTTGCAGAACGGTCTGGATCAGCTCGGACTGGCTCGCATCCAGGAAAGGCAGAACCTGGGGAACGGTAGCTTGCCACCAGCTCAGGCCGCGCAGATTGGGTTGCTCCAGGGGGAAGTCCTGAGCAGCCAGGTGGGCCTGGGCTTGTGTGCGGGCGATCTGACGGCAGTGTTCAACCGTAGGCTCGGGCTCGTAACCACCACGCAGGCGCGTCACAATCGAGCAAGGCTTGCCGTGCATGACACAGATGCGTTTGCCATCGCGGCGGGTCATGGGCTCGGGCACCGGCACACCTTTGGCGGCCAGGTGGTGCATCAGCTCGATGTAGAAGGGCAGTTGTTCCAGCGTCAGGACTTCAAACAACGTCAGAACGTACTCGCCCTGGGTGGTGCTCAGAAAGTAATTGGTGTTTTCAATGCCGGCGGTAATGCCACGTAAGGAAACAAATTCGCCAATTGTGTATTGTTCCAGCAGTTCGCGGGCGTCAAGTTCGCTGACAGAAGTAAAAACAGCCATGCTTTCAGTGAGGGTCCGGTTGGTGGCGCACTATCAGGCGCGCAAGTATGTCAAACGGCCGATTTTAGACCAGTGCGCCCGCTTTTTGGAGCCTTGCGGCGATTTACCGCGCTTTATCTTCATCCAGTGGTCGGCTGAAACCATTAAAATGGGTGTTTTCCCTTTTTCACCAAGCCTGCAATCAGGCGATTTGCTCCCTGTTTATGACTAATTTTGTGATGCCGGACAGCCAGATGTGGCGTTTGAGTGTGGCGCCCATGATTGACGTGACTGACCGCCACAGCCGCTTTTTTCATCGTCTGCTGGCGCCGCGCGCCTTGCTGTTTACTGAAATGATCACCACGGGCGCATTGACGCACGGTGATCAGGCACGTCATCTGGATTTTGATCAGGCAGAGCATCCGGTGGCCTTGCAACTGGGGGGCAGCGACCGGGATGCCTTGGTTACCAGCGCTCTGGCCGGTGAAAAGTGGGGTTACGACGAAATTAATCTGAACTGCGGTTGCCCCTCGGAGCGGGTTCAAAAGGGTGCTTTCGGTGCCTGTTTGATGAATGAGCCGCAATTGGTGGCTGACTGCGTGAAAGCCATGCAGGATGCGGTGTCCGTGCCCGTGACGGTAAAGCACAGGCTGGGGCTGGATTACAACGAGTCTTATGATTTTGTGCGGGATTTTGTGGGGCTTCTGTTCGAGTCCGGGTGCCGTGTTTTTACCGTTCATGCTCGCAATGCGGTCTTGAAAGGCTTGTCGCCCAAGGACAACCGGGAAATCCCGCCTTTGCGCTATGACATGGCCATGCAATTGAAAAAGGACTTTCCCGAAGCACTGTTCATTTTGAACGGCGGCATTCACGAGACCGATCAGGCTGTCGAGCTGGAAGAGCAGTTCGATGGCGTAATGCTCGGGCGCGCCGCCTGGCATACCCCGGCGGTCTTGAGCGATATTCACCGCCGCCTGTGGCCCGAGGATGTGCTGCTGGATGAAGATTCGGTCGTCGAACAGATGATTGCCTACGCCCGCCCTCATGTGCAGGCCGGTGTGCCGCTGCGCATTGTGATTAAAAGCATGCTGGGCTGGCCGCACGGCAAGAAGGGCGCACGACAGTGGCGTCGTACCTTGTCCGATCACAATTGGCTGGCCAAAAACGACCCAGGCCTGCTTGCGCAGGCCTGGGAAGAATTGCAGCGCCGTCAGTAAAGACGGCAGAATCCGGGTGGATCAGGACGCGCTGGCTTGCTCGGAATCGGTAGGCCAGTCGCGGATATAGGCTTTGAGCATATTGTTCTCGAACTGCTGGGCGTGAACAATGGCGCGCGCCATGTCAAAGAAGGAAATAACCCCCATCAGCACCGGACCGTCCATCACGGGCATGTAGCGTGCGTGGTTGTTCAGCATCAGGCGCTGCACTTCGTCGGCACTGGTGTTGGGAGTGACGCTGACGGGGGCGTCATCCATGATGCTGCGCACGGTAAAGCCCTGGGCTTTGTCACCCTGGGCGTGCCAGTGGCGAATGATCTCGCGAAAGGTCAACATACCCACCAACTGACCATGCTCCATGATCACCAGCGAACCAATATCCAGCTCGCTCATGCTCTGTACCGCTTTTTCGACGGTCATTTCGGGGGTGCCTGTATAAAGCGTGTCTCCCTTGACACGCAGGATTTCACTGACTTTTAGCATACTGGGTCTCCTGACCGGGATCGGCGTTTAGTATGGCTGGTTGTCCTGTCAGAATGCCTTGTGGCGACTCAAACAGTTCTTCCAGATTGGATAGTCGCTGATCGAAAAACTGAGAAAGATAATTGAATACATATTCTAGCGGACCCTCGTGGGTATGGGCGCGGTCCAGCAGAAATGCTTTGGTAAGTTGTTTCAGGCTGACCTGACGCAGATCGCAACTCAGTACCCACTGTTCGTCATTGTCTTGCTGGGTATCCGCAATCAGCCCCATGGACTTGAGCTTGCATAAAATGCCGTACAGCTCGTCCGGGTCGCGTTCCAGCTTGTGGCTGAGTTCACGTACGCTCAGTCCCTGCGGGTTCTGACGGTTCAGCCACAGCTGGTAGAGCAGGTTCACGGCATCGGTAAAGGCAATGCCGGGCACATTGGTCTTGACCCAGTTGCGGCCACGCCAGTCGGGCAGAATCGCCACCATGGAGGCGCCCAGCAGGACGATCAGCCAGGAGATGTAAATCCACAGCAGGAAGATTGGCAGGATGGCAAAGGCACCGTAGATAATCGTGTAGGTGGGAAAGCGCGTCAGGTAGAAGGCGAAACCGGCTTTCATCAGCTCCAGCAAGGCGGCCGTGACTACCCCACCGATCAGGGCATCGCGCCACCATACACGGCGGTTGGGCACGTACATGAACAGCGCCGTCAGCCCCAGGGCGGTAAACAGGAAGGGGACGTAAGACAGGGCGAAGGTCACTATGCCGGACAAGTCGCCGATATAACCTAAGGACTCCCTGGCCAGAATGGTTGTGGCCCACAGGCTGGCACCCGTCAGAATCGGGCCCAGCGAAATAATGGCCCAGTACACCAGCAGGCGTTGTCCCAGTGGGCGTTGCACGTGTACCTGGAAAATATTGTTGAAGGTCTCGTCAATGGTCATGATCAGCATGATGGACGTGACAATCAGGAACAAGCTGCCTACCGCCGTCAGGCCTGACGCTTTGGAGGCAAACTGGTTCAGATACAACATGATGTTTTCTGACACTACTTCGGGCATCAGGTTACGGGTCAAAAACCCTTCCAGGGCACTTTCAAATTCCTGAAACAGTGGAAAGGCCGTGAACAGCGCCAGTACCACCGTCAGCATGGGGACAATGGCCAGGATCGTGGTGTAGGTCAGGCTGGAGGCTACCTTCATCAGATCTTTTTCGGCCACCCGCTTGATGGCAAAGCGCGCCACACTTAAAAAGTGATGTTTGGCGGTGGGGGCGGGCGGGAGCTCCTGTTGGGACACGGGATCTGTGTTGTCTGGGCTCAAGTCTGTTTGTTCAGCTTGCTCAGAGGGCATAGGGAAGTTCTCGTCGTTTTTCATAGCGGTTTGATGCGGCGGACGCTGCTTTTCGACAGGGTTCAGGTGATAATAACAGCATGCATGAACCTTTAAACCCCATACTTCATCGAGTGGCGGCCCTGGCTTTGGTCGCCTTGATTGCTTTGTGCCTGGCTTGGGAGCTTCATTTTGCGCCCCTGAAACCCGGCGGCTCCTGGCTGGTGCTGAAAGTGATTCCTTTGGTGCTGCCGCTGCGCAGCGTGCTCAAGGGCAATTTATATACCCTGCAATGGACGTCCATGATGATTCTGCTGTACTTCGCAGAAGGGGTCATGCGTGCCTGGTCGGACCCGGTGGCTGAAGTCATGCCCTGGGCGATTGCAGAGATTGTTCTGTCCCTGATTTATTATTTCTGCGCCATTTTTTATCTCTGGCCTGCCAAGAAAGCAGCCAAGCAGCGCAGCAAGGCCGAAAAAGCCGAGGCTGCCAAAGCCGCCAAATCGGCCTAAGGGGGTCTGTATGTCCAGCTTGTTCGATGGCCTGGCCATCAGTCACCATTTTGCGGATTTGCCCTCGGCTTTCCATACGGCGGTTCCGCCGCAACCCCTGGCCAATTCCCGCCTGCTGCACGTCAATAAGGAATTGGCGGCGCAACTGGGTCTGGATGTCTCCCGTTTGGGGGAACAGGAATTTCTGGATGTAGTCAGCGGCCAAGCCCCCTTGCCGGGTGGCCTGACTGTATCGGCTGTATACAGTGGTCACCAGTTCGGTGTCTGGGCAGGACAGTTGGGCGATGGCCGTGCGCATTTGCTGGGGCAAATCGATACCCCCACGGGCCCGCAGGAATTGCAGTTGAAGGGCGCCGGTAAAACCCCGTATTCCCGTATGGGCGATGGCCGTGCCGTGCTGAGATCCAGTGTGCGTGAATATCTGGCCAGTGAGGCCATGGCCGGTTTGGGCATTGCGACCAGCCGGGCCTTGGCCCTGGTCACTTCGGATACGCCTGTGTACCGGGAAACCGTGGAAACGGGCGCGATTGTGACACGTGTTGCCCCCAGTTTTGTGCGTTTTGGCTCGTTTGAACATTGGGCCAACGACGCAAGCCGTGTGCGTGAATTGTTGGACTATGTGCTGCGCGAGTTCTATCCGGAACTGCTGGTCGAAGGCGATTCGGAGCAGGAGCGCGTCTGCCGCTTCTTGCAGGAAGTGACGCATCGCAGCGCAGAAATGGTGGCCGACTGGCAGACTGTCGGCTTTTGCCACGGCGTCATGAATACTGACAATATGTCCATTCTGGGTCTGACCATTGACTACGGTCCGTACGGCTTCATGGACCGATTCCGTGTGAATCACGTTTGCAATCACAGCGATAATCAAGGCCGTTATGCCTGGAATGCGCAGCCTGCGATTGTGCATTGGAACTTGTATCGCCTGGCCAGTGCCTTGATGGTGCTGGATCCAGATGTGGATGCGGTGAAAGAGCGTTTGCAGACCTTTGAAGCTAGTTTCCTGAAGCGCTATCACGCCAATTTGCAGGCCAAGTTCGGCCTGCGCACCTGGCAGGCGGATGACGCGCAACTGGTCGATGACTGGTGGCGCTTGCTGCACAACAGCGGGGCGGATTTCACCTTGTCCTTCCGTGCTCTGGCACAGGCCAGCAAGGCACCCGAGGCTTTCCTGAGCCTGTTTGAGGGTTCCGAAGATCAGGCCCAGGCCTGGTGGCAGGCCTATAGCCAGCGCCTGACGCTGGACGGTTCCGACACGCCAGAGCAGCGCGAGTCCATGAACCGCGTCAATCCTTTGTATGTGCTGCGTAACCATTTGGCTGAGCAGGCCATCCAGGCTGCTGCCAAGGATGACGCCAGCGAAATTGACACCTTGCTGAAGCTGCTGCGCGACCCATACACCGAGCGGGCCGGTTTTGAGGCCTATGCCATGCCGCCGCCAGAAGGCAGTGCGGAGCTGGCCGTCAGTTGCTCTTCCTGAAAGACCGGGCGCGGTGCATGTCCGGATTCGGGAACAATGCCATAATCGTGCCTGTCTTTCATTTTTCCTCATTTCTTTGCGTTCACTTTCTCTATGTCCGGCAATACTCTAGGTAAAAGCTTCCGCGTCACGAATTACGGCGAATCTCATGGTCCAGCGATTGGCGCAGTGATCGACGGCTGCCCTCCGGGCCTGGAGCTGTCTGAACAGGATATTCAGTTTGAACTGGATCGCCGCCGTCCTGGCACCTCGCGCCACGTGACTCAGCGCCGTGAGCCGGATCAGGTGGAAATTCTGTCCGGTATTTACGAAGGTCGTACAACTGGCACGCCCATTAGCCTGCTGATTCGCAACTCCGATGCGCGCAGCAAGGATTACGGCAATCTGCTGGATACCTTCCGTCCCGGTCATGCGGATTACACCTACTGGAAGAAGTTCGAGAACCGCGACCCGCGTGGTGGTGGTCGCTCTTCAGCTCGCCTGACTGCGCCTACCGTGGCGGCCGGTGCAATTGCCAAGAAATGGCTGGCCGAGCACTTCGGCGTGAAGATTCGCGGCTATATGAGCCAACTGGGTCCTATCTCTATTCCTTTCAAAAGCTGGGATGTGGTCGAGCAGAATCCCTTTTACGCGCCAGACCTAGACGTGGTGCCGCAGCTGGAAGCCTATATGGATGAGCTGCGCAAAGAAGGCGAGTCCATTGGTGCCCGCATTGAAGTCGTGGCCGAAGGCGTGCCTGCAGGTTGGGGTGAACCTATATATGACCGTCTGGATGCTGATATCGCCCATGCCATGATGGGATTGAACGCGGTAAAAGGCGTGTCCATTGGCGCTGGCTTTGATTGCATTACGCAAAAAGGCTCGGAGCACGGTGATGCACTGTACCCCGATGGTTTCAAGACCAACCAGGCCGGTGGCGTATTGGGTGGTATTTCCTCCGGGCAGGCCGTGACGGTTTCCCTGGCGATCAAGCCTACTGCCAGCATCCGTACCATGCGTCCTTCCGTGAATCGAGCCGGTGAAGCGGTTGAGGTGCAGACACTGGGCCGTCACGATCCTTGTGTGGGTATTCGTGCCACGCCGATTGCCGAAGCCTTGCTGGCCATTGTGTTGATGGATCATTGTCTGCGTCATCGTTCGCAGTGCGGCGTCTGAAACTGAGGGTTTGCGCAGGACCCTAGCACTTCATTTTCTTGTCAGGTTTGTTTTTTTGGAGCTGAGCATGAAAGGTATTGCGAAAGGAAAACGCCTTTTGGCGGCGGGTTTGATACTGGCCGTGACGGGCTGTGCCACGGTGCAGACGACGGAAAGCGGGACGGTAGGTGTCGAGCGCAAACAATTCATCTCCAATCTGGTGTCCGAGGCCGAGCTCAATCAGGCGGCGGCCCAGAATTATGCTCAGGTCTTGTCCCAGGCTCGGCAGCAAAAGGCGCTGGATACCGATGCGGCCCAGACTCGTCGGGTCAAGTCCATTGCTCAACGCCTGATCGATCAAGTCGGTGTTTTCCGTGCGGACGCCCGCTCCTGGAATTGGGAAGTCCACGTCATCAATGAGGACGAAGTTAATGCCTGGTGCATGCCGGGCGGCAAGATGGCGGTTTACAGCGGCTTGATCAAACGGATTCAGCCAACGGACGCGGAACTGGCTGCTGTCATTGGGCATGAAATGGCCCACGCCTTGCGCGAGCACTCGCGTGAGCAGGTTTCCCAGAAAATGGCGACGTCTTTCGGCTTGACTGTTTTGTCCGCCCTGACCGGCGTGCAAGCCGTGAATGATCTGGGCGGTACGCTGAGCGAAGTGATGTTTGAGCTGCCCAATAGCCGTACCCATGAGTCCGAGGCTGATCTGATCGGGGTTGAACTGGCTGCGCGTGCTGGCTACGACCCGCGTGCGGCGGTGAGCTTGTGGCAGAAGATGGGCGCCTTGGAGCAGGGCAGAAGTCAGCCGGAGTTCCTGTCTACCCACCCGGCTTCCTCGACCCGCATTGCGGATTTGCAGGCGATCTCGGAGCGGGTCATGCCTTTGTATCAGCAGGCGGCCAAGCCGTGAGAGGCTGATTTTTGGATATCGAATCTTGAGGATCCAGACCTTGCCGGTCACAACGGTGCGGGGTAGCGGCATTGTTTAATATAGGAAAGCCTGGTTTTTTTTGACCAGTCGGCCTGGTTATCTGATTGCCTCCCATCCTCAAACTGCATCCATGAAATCGCGCCATCGTACCTTTCTATATGGTTTTTTGATTTGGCTCGGCCTGTCTTTGACTGGTGTCATCATGTTGACGCGCGCTGAACTGGCGCGGCTGCAGGAGGCATTTACGGTGCAAAGCAATATAGCCTACCGGCTGCTGGGCCAGCGTCTGGCCCAGCAGGACGCCATTTTGCAGATGCTCGCCCTGTTGCAGCCGCCCGTGCAGCGCATTGAGCGTCTGGGAACGTTGGAAGCCATGTTTCCTCAGGTCATAGCGATTTATCGCCAAGAGAGCGATGCCGCGTGGGCCAATCCTCAATGGCAGCAGGCGCAGTTGCAGTCTCTAAAGGCCGAGCGTGCCGTGTTGACGGATGTGCGGCTGGCGCAGGGGCGCTATGTTCTGCTGGTGGCGGCGCATCCGGCCAGCTTTGCCGTGCAACTGGATTTGAATGCCGCCATCGCCTGGGACGAATGGCCTTTTCAGCGTAATGGCAGTCCAGTGCGTGTGGTGCTGGAGTGGCAGGATCAACAATGGGTGATCAGTCCAGGATTGGACCATGCCGGGCCTGTGGTATTCCAGTCGGGCAAGACGCTGGCTTCCACCAGCCAGCCCTTTCAGTTCAACACCCGTCGCGTTGTGAGCTATGCCGACTTGCCTTGGGGGCAGGCAGCCTTGTTCGCCCTGGCCAGCGCCCTGCTGGTGGGGCTGGTCATCTATGTGCGCAAGCAACGTGAACAGACCTTGCGCGCTCAGGGGCTGCTGCGTATCGGTCAGGTGGCCCGATTGAATGCGCTCGGCGAAATGGCTGCGGGTCTGGCGCATGAGTTGAACCAGCCTTTGACCTCCGTGCTGGCCAATACACAAGCCAGCCTGCGGCTCTTGCAGGAAGATCCCCCCGACCTGGAGCCGGCGCGCGAGGCCATGATGCATTCGGTAGAACAGATCAAGCGCGCGGCCAGCGTGCTGACGCACCTGCGGCACAGTTTGCGTGAAAGCGGCCTGGCTGAGCAGTGCCGCCCGGTGTCCTTGACGCAGGTGCTGGGCGAGTCTGTGCACTTGCTGATGCCGGAGTTGGAGCGGCAGGGCATTACCCTGGAAAAACGTCTTCCTCCACACGATGTCGTTGTCGTCGGTGATCCCGTGGCGCTCGGACAAATCATCCATAATCTGCTCAATAATGCCGTATCCGCTTTGGGCGCCGCCCGGATCAGCAATCCGCGTATCTGGCTGGAGGTGCTGCTGCGAGCAGGGCGCGTGGAATTGACCGTGCGTGATAACGGCCCGGGAATCGACCCGCAGCATCTGGATCGTGTATTCGAGCCCTTCTTCACGACGCGTTCCGATGGCCTGGGTCTGGGCCTGAGCCTGAGCGAGTCGCTGGCTCAGGCCATGGGTGGCGGCTTGACGGCGTTCAACGACCCCATGGGGGGAGCCGTGTTTGCGCTGGAACTTCAACTCGTGGATGAAGAATCATCATGAACCCGACCGAAAATGGCTCTGGCCTGTCGCCCTTGATCCATCTGCTGGACGATGATGCCGCCGTGCGTCAAAGCTTGTCCTTATTGATCAGCACGGTAGGGTTACGCGTGCAGACTTGGGCGGATCCACAACAGTTTCTGGAGTCTTTCGATCGGCAGTCTATCGGAGCCTTGATTCTGGATGTGCGCATGCCCGGCATCAGTGGATTGACCTTGCTCGATACCCTGGTCGAGCAAGGCGTGGATCAGCCCATCATTTTATTGACCGGGCACGGCACAGTGGACATGTGTCGGCGCGCCTTCAAGGCGGGGGCCATCGAGTTCCTGGAAAAGCCGGTCAGTGACGATGTGCTGCTGGATACGGTTCAGCAGGCTGTGCGCCAGCATGTGCGTCGCCGCGCGCGGCTTGCGGCCGATCAATGGGTGCGCGAGCGTTACACCAGTTTGTCCGAGCGCGAGCGCGAGGTGCTGGCGCTGATTGTCGAGGGCCTGACCAATAAGGAGATAGGTCGGGCGTTGGCGCTGTCGCCCCGTACGGTTGAAACGCATCGCGCAAACTTGTTTGCCAAACTGCAGGTCGATAACCTGGCCCACCTGATTCGGCATTACGCCAGCTTGGTGAGTGCCTCTCCGTAAAACTACGTAGAGGCGAGGGTAAGCGTCCGAATAGTCCCGTTCGGGCGGCGCAAGTATAGTTTTCCCATGCCGACAATGTTGTCGGAACTGATGAATGGAGATTACTGCTATGTTGCGCTCTTCCCTTTTGATGGCGTTGTTGTTCGCCGCTGGTGCCGCCCAGGCCCAGGGTGTGCTGACCGAAAAAAACATCTCCCTGGATCTGGCTGATCGTCTGGCTGCCGAAACCGTCAAGCAATGTTCGGCCAAAGGTTACAACGTGTCGGCGGCTGTGGTTGACCGCGCCGGCGTACTGCGTGCGTTCCAGCGTGCCGACCAGGCCGGTCCGCATACGGTTAATGCCAGCATCGACAAGGCCTATACGTCCGCTTCGGCTCGCAGCCTGACCAGCGCCATGCTGGAGGGTTCGCAGAAAAATGCTGGCGCCGCCAATCTGGGTGATATCCAGGGCTTTTTGCTGCTGGGCGGCGGCGTGCCGGTCAAGGTCGGCAATGACACGATAGGCGCCATCGGCGTGGGCGGTGCACCTGGCGGCCACCTGGACGAAGCGTGCGCCGTAGGGGCCCTGGAAACCCTGAAGGCCGATCTGAAGTAAACGCATTCCTGCAAACTGGGGAGCCCCCCCTGAACTGACCCCCGGCACTTGGACATTCTTCCAAGCTTCGGGGGTTATTGCATGGCTAATTCAGTGGTCGCTTGATGTGATTGCCGCACGGCCTGCGGTAAAGGCAGGATTGTTGGCAAATAAGCCGTCCGTTCAGTGTTGCAGCTGAACGGTCTTATTCCGTCTGAAGATTGACTTCTGGCGCGGGGTTCTTGTTTCTTGTCGCTGCAGAATCATCACTCACGCTTACTTGCGCATGCTTATAGCCAGGCGATTGAAGGTGCTCATCAAGCCAATCGCAAAAGTCAGGTCCGAAATTTCTGCATCGCTGAAATGGGCTTTCAAAGGCTCGAAGTGCTCGTCGGGTGCATGGGTGTGAGCAATATCCACCATGGATTCCGTCCATTCCAAGGCTGCACGCTCGCGTTCGTCAAAATGCGCGCTGACACGCCAGCCTGCCAGACTGTCTATCTTGGCATTGGCCACACCCGAGCTACGCAAGGATGCGGCGTGCATTTCCAGGCAGAAGGAGCAGCCGTTGATTTGCGAAATACGTAAATTAACCAGCTCAACCAGTTCTTTGCCCAGGCTGCTTTTGTCCAAAGCCAGTTTTGTTTGCAGCAGGCCTTGGTAGGCTTTTGGGGACAAGGTGTCGTAGGGAAGGCGAAGTGCACTCATGGCGTATCCAATTGAAAGTAAGACAGGGGGAGAGGGCAGCCTTTCGCTTTGTGACTGTACGTGATTCAGGGTTTGTCGCAGTCTGATGATCTAGCCGGGCTGCCTGCTTTACTTGTTGATTATCCATGAGTAATGTCCTACTCATCAGGGACAAGAAATCAATAAATGACCAGGACATAGGTATGGATCTACGCCACTGGAAACCCAGCCGGGAACCAGGCATTCCTATTTATCAACAGCTGTACGAGCGCTTTCGGGATGCGATAGCGGCGGGCCAACTGCGCCCCGGCGACCGAGTGCCATCCGTGCGCAGCCTGGTCAGTGAGCTGAACGTGGCCAAGGGTACGGTCGAGCAGGCCTATCAAATCCTGCTGGGTGAAGGCTACTTTCTAGCCCGAGGGCCGGCAGGAACGGTAGTGTCACCACAGTTAGACCGGCTGGAGGCCAAGCGATACACCAGTGTGCCGGCTTCTCCCCAGCGCTCCTCGCCCTATGTACCCGCCGAGCACGCTCCACCTTTGCCGTTTCAAATGGGTTTGCCTGCTTTGGACGCCTTTCCGCGCAAGACCTGGACACGGTTGGCCAATCAGAATCAGCGTGCCCTGGGGGCCTTGGCAATGCGTTATCCCGATCCGGCGGGCTATGCACCGCTGCGGAGGGCCATTGCGGCTTATTTGGGCGTGTCACGTGGCATAGCGTGTCTGCCCGAGCAGGTGTTTGTGACGGCGGGCTATTGGGGGGCGCTGGAACTGGTGTGTCGTAGCGTTCTGAATCCGGGAGATGCGGGCTGGTATGAAAACCCCGGCTATATCTTTGCCCGCCAGTTTCTGAAACAGGCGGGTATGCAGGCGTATGCGGTGCTGCTGGATGAGGAAGGTCTGGACCTTATCGCCGGGCAGCAGCACTGCCCACAGGCACGTTTCGCCATCGTGACACCCACCCATCAAAGTCCTATGGGCATGGCCATGTCTTTGCCCAGACGCTTTCAGTTGCTGGATTGGGCCAGACAGCAGCAGGCCTGGATTGTAGAGGACGATTACGACAGTGAGTTTCGCTACCACGGTCGTCCTTTGCCTGCCCTGAAAAGCCTGGATAGGGACGATAGGGTGATCTATACCGGCACCTTCAGCAAGGTCCTGAATCCCGGCTTGCGTCTGGCGTACTTGGTCGCACCATTGTCTCAGGTGGGGCGCTTCCAACAGGCGGCTCATTATTCAGGCGGGCCGGGGTCCATCCTGACGCAGGCCACGGTGGCGGACTTCATGGAGCAGGGCTATTTTGCGCGGCACCTGCGCAAGATGCGGACCTTGTATGCCCAACGACGTGCCTGTTTGGTGCAGGCGCTAGAGCAGACCTTGGGAGAGCGTTTGCAGATACAAAGCCAGGCGGGGGGCATTCATGTGCTCGCCAATCTGAAGCAGGCTGAAGATGACCGGGTTCTGGCCAAGGCGGCGCAGGCAAAAGGTTTGGCGGTGCAGGCACTGAGCGATTGGCAAATGCCGCCTGCCGTGCATAAGGGCCTGTTGATGGGCTTTGCCAATATCAGTGATCAACGCATGGCAGATGATTGGGTTCGGCGCTTGAGCGCAGCTATTGCCGTTTTCAGCAATCATTAAGGCAGGTCATTCTTATTTGATTTGTTATCAGGTAATCGAGCTATTCGAGTTGCCTGGTGAGCGTTCTGTCCGTGATTCCGTCATTAGATTGCGGATTTATGCCGTTACTCCGTGTTGTTCGGCTCTTTTGGTTTTTTGGTTCAACTATCCTAGTAGTTTCAATACTAGGATAGTGACTGGCCTTGTCCCAGTTACTGCGCCTGTCATAATAAGAAAAAATTTATGTGCAGCCCGTTCTGTACGGGTTGTAGTCTTAACTGAATCGCGAGAGCGCAATGGCAAAAACCTTATACGATAAGTTGTTCGACGAACACGTCGTGCATCAGGACACGGATGGCACCTGTTTGATCTACATTGATCGCCACTTGCTGCATGAAGTGACCAGCCCCCAGGCCTTTGAAGGTCTGACACTGGCCGGCCGCAAGCCTTGGCGCATCAGTGCCAACCTGGCTGTGGCGGACCACAACGTTCCCACCACCTCCCGCCAGAACGGTATTGCAGACCCGATCTCGCGTCTGCAGGTTGATACCCTGGACGCCAACTGCGAAGAATTTGGCATTACCGAGTTCCGCATGAACGATGTGCGTCAAGGCATTGTGCACATTGTTGGCCCCGAGCAGGGCGCTACCTTGCCTGGCATGACCGTGGTTTGTGGGGACTCTCACACCAGCACGCACGGTGCGGTAGGTGCCTTGGCCTTTGGTATCGGCACTTCGGAAGTTGAGCACACGCTGGCCACCCAGACCTTGCTGATGAAGAAAAGCAAAAGCATGCTGATCCAGGTGGATGGCAAGCTGCCTTTTGGCTGTACCGCCAAAGACCTGATCCTGTACGTGATCGGTCAGATCGGGACTGCCGGTGGCACAGGCTATGCCATTGAATTTGGCGGCTCGGCGATTCGTGCCTTGTCCATGGAAGGCCGCATGACGGTGTGCAATATGGCAATTGAAGCCGGGGCGCGTTCGGGCATGGTGGCTGTGGACGAGCAAACCATTCAGTACCTGCGTGGCCGTCCTTACTCGCCCAAAGGCGTGTTGTGGGATCAGGCCGTGGCTTACTGGAACACCTTGCACACTGACGAAGGTGCCGAGTTTGACCGCGTGATCCGTATCGACGCCAGCCAGATCACCCCTCAGCTGACCTGGGGCACCTCGCCAGAAATGGTGCTGCCTATTGACAGCCGTGTACCCGATCCAGAGAAAGAAAAAGACGAAGTTACCCGCAATGGCATGGAGCGTGCCTTGGAATACATGGGCCTGACGCCCAATATGCCCTTGACCGATATCCGTATCGACCGCGTGTTCATCGGCTCCTGTACCAATGCTCGTATTGAAGACTTGCGTGCAGCCGCCAGCGTGGCCAAGGGTCGCAAAGTGGCGTCCAACGTCAAGCAGGCCATGATTGTTCCAGGCTCCGGTCTGGTGAAACGTCAGGCCGAACAAGAGGGTCTGGACAAGATTTTCCTGAGCGCCGGTTTTGAGTGGCGTGAGCCTGGTTGCTCCATGTGTCTGGCCATGAACGCCGACCGTCTGGAACCTGGCGAGCGTTGCGCTTCGACCTCCAACCGTAACTTTGAAGGACGTCAGGGGCAGGGTGGTCGTACTCACCTGGTCAGCCCAGCCATGGCAGCGGCCGCCGCCATTGCCGGCCATTTTGTCGATGTGCGTTCGTTCAACTGAGGAAATCCACACCATGCAAGCATTTACTACTCATGAAGGTCTGGTCGCTCCCTTGGATCGGGAGAACGTGGATACGGACTTGATCATCCCCAAGCAGTTCCTCAAATCCATCAAGCGCACCGGCTTTGGCCCCAATTTGTTTGATGAATTGCGCTATCTGGATCATGGCGAGCCCGGCATGGATAATTCCCGCCGCCCGCTGAACCCGGATTTTGTGTTGAACCAGGACCGCTACCAGGGCGCTTCCGTGTTGCTGGCGCGCAAGAACTTTGGTTGTGGTTCCAGCCGTGAGCACGCTCCCTGGGCCCTGATGCAATACGGCTTTCGCGCCATTATCGCGCCGTCCTTTGCCGATATTTTCTTTAACAACAGCTTCAAGAACGGCCTGCTGCCTATCGTCCTGAACGAGCTGGATATTGCCCGCCTGTTCGATGAAGTCAAAGCCTTCCCCGGTTACAAGCTGCGTATTGATCTGGCCGAGCAGCGCGTCATTACGCCTGAAGGTCGTGAACTGCCGTTCACCATTGATGCCTCGCGCAAGCACAGCCTCTTGAATGGTCTGGATGAAATTGGCCTGACCTTGCAGAAAGCGGACATGATCCGTCAGTACGAAGCCGAGCGTCTGGCCCGCCACCCCTGGCTGGTTGGGCAACCTTGAGCATAGGTGCAGGTTTTGTAGAAGCCTTGCTGTGGCCGTCTTCCTAGGCGGCCAAGATGCTCCGGCCAGTTGGCCGGAGTTCTTCACACTTACTTCCTAATTTTTACGTTCTACTCATCATGACTCATAAAATCGCAGTATTGCCCGGTGACGGCATCGGTCCCGAGATTACCGAACAGGCTCAACGTGTACTGGGCGCTCTGGGCATGGATCTGGAAATGACCGTGGCTCCGGTGGGCGGCGCCGCTTACGATTTGCACGGCCACCCCCTGCCACCCGAAACCTTGAGCCTGGCTCAAGGCTCCGACGCCGTGTTGTTCGGCGCCGTGGGTGACTGGAAGTACGATTCGCTGGAGCGCCACCTGCGTCCCGAGCAAGCCATTTTGGGTTTGCGTCGTGCCATGGACCTGTTCGCCAATCTGCGTCCCGCCATTCTGTACCCACAACTGGCCAACGCCTCCACCCTGAAACCCGAAGTTGTGTTCGGTCTGGATATCCTGATCGTGCGTGAACTGACCGGCGACATTTACTTCGGCCAGCCGCGTGGCGTGCGTACCGTGGAAGAGGGTAACTTCGCGGGCGAGCGTCAGGGCTTTGACACCATGCACTACGCTGAAAGCGAAGTGCGCCGTATTGCCCACGTGGGTTTCCAGGCCGCACAAAAACGTCAGAAGCGCTTGTGCAGCGTGGACAAGTCCAACGTGCTGGAAACGTCCCAGTTCTGGCGCGACATCATGATTGATGTGGCCCGTGAGTATCCGGACGTGGAATTGAGCCATATGTACGTGGACAATGCCGCCATGCAATTGGTCCGTGCACCAAAAGAATTCGACGTGATCGTCACAGGCAACCTGTTTGGCGATATCCTATCGGATGAAGCAGCCATGTTGACAGGCTCCATTGGCATGTTGCCCTCGGCATCTCTGAACGCATCCCAGCAAGGTTTGTACGAACCCAGCCACGGCTCGGCACCCGATATCGCCGGTCAGGACAAGGCCAATCCTTTGGCCACCATTTTGTCCGCTGCCATGTTGCTGCGCTACTCGCTCAATGCAGAAGACCAGGCCAAGCGTATCGAAGCGGCGGTTGCCAGCGTGCTCGAACAAGGTTTGCGTACCGGCGACATCTACGAAGACGGTTGCCAATTGCTGAGCACCAGTGCTATGGGGGATGCAGTGCTCAAGGCTTTGCGATAGTATCTTTTATCGTTTTATTTTTTTATATATCCAGGTGGTATTACCATGACTCAAGCGGTAGGTTTGGTCGGCTGGCGTGGGATGGTGGGCTCCGTGCTCATGCAGCGCATGCGCGACGAAGGCGATTTTTCCCTTTTTCAGCCGGTGTTTTTCTCGACTAGCAATGCTGGCGGCGCAGCTCCTTCGTGGGCTGACGGTGCTGGCCCGTTGCAGGACGCCCACGATATTGACGCCTTGAAAAAGTTGCCAATTATTGTGACCGCCCAAGGTGGAGATTACACAAGCCAGATCTACCCCAAGCTGCGTGCCGCTGGCTGGAACGGTTTGTGGATTGACGCGGCCAGCACGCTGCGCATGGATGAAAACTCCGTGATCGTGCTGGACCCGATCAACCGTCCTGTTATTGATGCTGCACTGGCCAAAGGTGGCAAGCAGTTCATTGGTGGCAACTGTACGGTTAGCTGCATGCTGATGGGTCTGGGTGGTCTGTTCAACCAGAACCTGGTTGAGTGGATGACCAGCATGACGTACCAGGCCGCTTCCGGCGGTGGCGCACAACACATGCGTGAACTGCTGACTCAGTTCGGTCTGATCAACCAGTCTGTCTCCAGCCTGCTGGACGATCCTGCGTCGGCCATTCTGGATATCGACCGCGGTGTCTTGCAGACACAGCGCGATCCCAACCTGCCTCAGAAAAACTTCGGCGTACCACTGGGCGGCAGCCTGATCCCCTGGATCGACTCCGATCTGGGCAATGGCATGACGCGCGAAGAGTGGAAAGCAGGCGTGGAAACCAACAAGATCCTGGGCCGTGGCGCGCAGGACAAGCACATTCCTATCGACGGTTTGTGCGTGCGTATTGGTGCCATGCGCTGCCACAGCCAGGCCTTGACCATCAAGCTGACTCGCGATGTTCCGCTGGACGAGATCACCGACATCCTGGCTGAAGGTTCCAAATGGGCCAAGGTTGTGCCCAACGAGCGTCAGGCCACGGTAGAAGCGCTGACTCCGGTTGCCGTTACCGGCACGCTGGACATCCCAGTGGGACGTCTGCGCAAGCTGAACATGGGTCCCGAGTACCTGAGCGCCTTCACGGTTGGCGACCAGTTGCTGTGGGGCGCTGCCGAACCGCTGCGCCGCATGCTGCGCATCGCTTTGGGCGAGCTCTAATCATGGTTGGCCGTCTGCATCCTGTACGTACGCTGGGTTCGGCCCTGCTAGTGGCCGGGATGCTGGCGGCTGCGCCGGTTTCCGCTTTGGAAATCGGCCATAGTCGTCTGGTGTCGGCTCCTAATCAGGTTTTCAAGCTGGATGTGGGCATACGACAGATCAGCCCTGAAGAAAGCCTGTCCCTGAAGGTGGCACCTGCTCCCTTGTCGGCCTGGCAACAGGCTGGCTTGACCCCTCCGGTGGATCTGGACTCCTTGAAGGCCGTAATCGACCGGGATGGGCAGGGGCAAGTACGACGCATTCGGCTATCCTCCGAGCAGATGTTCTCGGGCTCGGTGGCCGATGTGCTCTTGCAGATTCAAAGTGATAGCGGGCAGTTCCTGCATCAGGTCAGTGTGCTGGCTCCGGCTCCCGTGGCCGTTAAAGCAGTGACGCAGCCACAAGCAGGCCGTCAGGCGCCCGTGTCGGTGCAGGTTTCCCCTTCGAGCACAGCCTCCAAGGTGCAGGCCCAAAGCGCAGTACGCGTGAAATCGGGTGATACCTTGCATGCCTTGGCACGTCGTCATGCGGTGGACGGTGTCAGTTCCTATCAGTGGATGATGGCGGTCCAGAAGCAGAATCCGAATGCCTTCATCGACCAGAATATGCATCGCCTGAAGGCAGGCCAAACCCTACAGATTCCTGATGCGGCGGCCATGTTGTCCGTAGACGATGCCCAGGCACGCCGCTTCTACGTGGATCAGGCTCAGGCCTTGCGTTCAGCTACGCAAACCGGGCAGGAGCAGGCGGATGCGTCCCAAGGTGTGGCACAAACAGGTTCCAGCGAGCCAGGCGCTCAGGCGCAAGGCCGGGATCGTTTGCTTTTGTCGGCAGGGGCAGAAGCCCGTGACGCCAAACAGCAATTGCAGCACGAGCTGCGCGAAACTGGCGACCGTGTCTCGCAATTGGAAGAGAACGTCTCTACCCTGGGCCGTGCCTTGCAGTCCCAGGGCGAGGCCGCTAAGGATCTCGTCCTGGATTCAGCTCAAGAGCTGGGGCTGAGCGACTCTGGCAGCGATGCTGCCAATGGTAATACTCATTCTGGCGCTTCAGGCGCCGCTTCTTCTGCCGCCGTGGCAGGAGCGATTTCCGTGCCATCCGAGCCCGAGCAGGGCAAGATGGCCGGTGCAGTTAACAAGGCAAAAAAGACCGTGTCCTGGATTCAAGAACATATGTTGGCCGTGATGGCCGTGGTGCTGGCATTGATTGTGGTCCTGGTGACCTGGGTCTTACGCCGTGCCAATACCGAAAATCGCCATGGCGATGATTCTCCTGCACCTGTCAGCGAAGCGATGGTTCGGGAAAAGCTGGAAAAAATCAATCTGGACCTGGATCAGCCGCCTTCGGACGAGCCTCCCGTTCGTCAGTAAGGCAAACCCACCATGAGACGTATTGCATTGGGTGTCTGCTATGAAGGGACGCCCTGGCTGGGTTGGCAAAGTCAGGCCGGTGGCAACACCGTTCAAGATGTTCTGGAGCAGGCACTGGGCCGTTTTACGGCCCAGCCTGTTTCTACGATCTGCGCCGGTCGCACCGACACCGGCGTTCATGCCCTCAATCAAGTAGTTCATCTGGATACGGCTGCCGAGCGCAGCCTGGAGTCGTGGGTGCGCGGCTTGAACGCCTTGCTGCCGGATTCCGTTGCTGTGCAATGGGCACGTGAAGTGCCGGATGATTTTCATGCCCGCTTCTCGGCCCAAGGTCGTCACTACGTGTATCTGCTGCGTCAGCACCGGGTGCGTTCCCCCTTGCTGCATGGTCGTGTTGCCTGGGTGTATCGCCCCTTGGACCTGGCCCTGATGCAAGAGGCCGCCCAGCATCTGGTGGGCGAGCACGACTTCAGTGCATTTCGTTCCTCGCAATGTCAGGCGGCCAGTCCGGTGCGCACCATGTCGCAGATCCGGATTGAACAGCAGGGCGATTTTTTCCTGTTTCGTTTCAGTGCCAATGCCTTTTTGCATCACATGATTCGCAATCTGATGGGCATGCTGATTTATATCGGCCAAGGCCGTCAGCCGCCTGATTGGGTGCTGCATTTATTGGCACAGCGCGATCGCCGCTTGTCGGCCCCGACTTTCGATGCCAGTGGCCTGTATCTGGCCGGGGTGGATTACCCCGAGCAGTTTGATATTCCCGCCAGCAATCCCTACGATTTGCTCTATGAGCTAAGCGGATTGCGTTTTGGTGAAACGGCCTGAAAAAACATGATTTAGCTCGTTTCTAAAGGGTTTATCCCCGGTATCCGAACCGGCTTCACATGCTTCAATCGTATAAAATGTGAAGCCATTTTCTTCTCTTACATTCTTATCTGTATAAGGCCGACCACCTTCGGGCATTAGCCACAAGCGAATCCAGAAGGCGACCATATCCTGAGCAAGGCCATGAAATTCTTCTTACGATTGTCTAGTTTGATCGACCGTCTGAATACGGTCGTTGGTAAGTCCGTGACCTGGCTAACCCTGATCGTGGTGTTGGTCAGTGCTATTAACGCCGTAGTTCGCAAGGTATATGGCATCAGTTCCAATCAGTGGCTGGAATTGCAGTGGTATTTGTTCGGTGCAATTTTCTTGCTGGCGGCTGGTTATACCTTCTTTGTGAATGAGCATGTACGGGTGGATGCCCTGGCGGAACGTTTTCCGCCGCGCGTTCAGATCTGGATCGATATTATCGGCGTGATCTTTTTCCTCCTGCCCGCTACCTTGCTGATTTTCTGGCTCTCCATTCCGTTTTTCGAG
The DNA here is from genome assembly GCF_020496585.1 of Alcaligenes sp. 13f. Lineage (NCBI taxonomy): Bacteria > Pseudomonadati > Pseudomonadota > Betaproteobacteria > Burkholderiales > Alcaligenaceae > Alcaligenes > Alcaligenes sp. 13f. The sequence continues at coordinate 10,467 of NZ_JAHKKC010000003.1, read as the reverse complement.
CAGTCCTACGTGCTTAACGAGCAGTCCTCCAATACCGGAGGGTTGGTACGTTGGCCGGTCAAGCTACTGATCCCCGTCGGTTTTGCCCTATTGGCATTGGCAGGTGTGTCTCACCTGATCAAATGCATAGGCTTTTTGCTGGGTGCCTGTCCCAATCCCTTATTAAGAAATGGTGGGCTGAGTGCAGAAGAAGAACTTGCCCAGGAGATTCGTGAGATGGCCCAGGCAAATGAAGTGACAACCTCTGTTTCCAAGGGCCAGTAACAATGGAATTCCTGATTGATAATCTGGCTCCGATCATGTTCTTTAACCTGATCGTGTTTTTGCTATTGGGTTTTCCCGTTACCTTCACCTTGTCGGCAATCGGGATTTTGTACGGTCTGGTCGCCATTGAACTGGACATGATGCAGCCGGCCTTGTTTCAGGCCTTGCCACAACGGGTATTTGGGATTGTCGAGAACGATACCTTGCTGGCGGTTCCCTTCTTTACCTTGATGGGGCTGATATTAGAGCGATCCGGCATGGCCGAGGACCTGCTCGATACCATTGGCCAGCTATTTGGTCCTTTGCGTGGTGGTCTGGCCATTGCCGTGGTGCTGGTCGGTGCCATGCTGGCTGCCACAACGGGTGTGGTGTCGGCCTCGGTCATCTCCATGGGCCTGATCTCCTTGCCCATCATGTTGCGCTACGGCTATGACCGCAAGCTGGCAACCGGGGTGATTGCCGCCTCAGGCACCTTGTCGCAAATCATCCCGCCCTCCATCGTGCTGATCATTCTGGCTGACCAGCTGGGCCGCTCCATCGGCGACATGTACCGTGGCGCCATGCTGCCCGGTCTGTTGCTGGTGGTGGTCTACATTCTGTACATCGTGGTGATGTCCTACATCAAGCCCAAGTCGGCTCCCGCCTTGCCACCTGAGGCCCGCGTGTATGTAGAGCCCAACGGCAGCCGTGGTTTGACCTCGCTGATCGTCCTGACCATTGTGGCCTCGGCCGTGGCGTACTTTGGCTCGCAACATTACTTTGCCACGCATCCCAATATCCCCATGGACGAGCACATTGTGGTGCTGCTGCTGTTGTGGGGCGTAACGGCCTGGGTGATTGCGCTGATCAACAAGTTGCTCAAGCTGAACATGCTGTCCAAGATCGCCGAGCGCGTGGTCTTTGTGATGGTGCCACCGCTGTTCCTCATCTTCCTGGTGTTGGGCACCATCTTTATTGGTGTCGCGACTCCAACCGAAGGTGGGGCGATGGGGGCTGTGGGTGCCATCATCATGGCAGTATCGCGTGGCCGCCTGTCCTGGAAGCTATTGCGCCAGGCCATGGAATCCACCACTCGCCTGTCCTGCTTTGTGGTCTTCATTCTGGTGGGCTCGACCGTCTTTAGTCTGAGCTTCCGTGGCATCAATGGCGATCTGTGGGTGGAGCACCTGTTGATCGACATGCCCGGTGGCGAGTGGGGTTTCCTGATCATCGTCAGTATCCTGACCTTCCTGCTGGCGTTCTTCCTGGATTTCTTCGAGCTGGCCTTTATTATTGTGCCGCTGCTCGGGCCGATTGCCGACAAGATGGGCATTGACCTGATCTGGTTCGGTGTCTTGCTGGCGGTCAATATGCAGACCTCCTTCATGCACCCGCCCTTTGGTTTTGCCTTGTTCTTCCTGCGTTCGGTGGCCCCTAAAGAGGACTACACCGACAAGGTGACGGGCGAGCGTATCAAGCGTGTGGCCACAACGGATATTTACTGGGGCTCGGTACCGTTTATTATCATTCAGTTGTTGATGGTGGCAACGGTGCTGGTCTTCCCCGGACTGGTCACGCACTATAAACACGGCGAGGTTCTGCTGGAGGATTCGCAAATCCAGTTTGGCACGGAATCGACTTACGGTTCGGACAGCTATGGATTTGGAACGGATGACGCGGCCAGCAGTTTCCAATAAAGTCGTTTCATGATTGACCACGGGGGCATCTGGCCCCCGTTTTTTTATTCAAGGATGTGTGATGTTCAGCCGTACCCGAGTCAAGATTTGTGGCTTTACCCGAGCGCAGGATATTGATGCCGCCGTGCAGCTGGGCGCGGACGCGGTGGGGTTTGTCTTTTATCCGAAAAGCGCCCGCATGTTGAGTACAGAGCAGGCCGCCGCCCTGCGTGCCCGTGTCCCGGCGTTTGTGCAGGCAGTCAGCCTGTTTGTGAATGCGTCCGAGAGCTTTGTACGGGAAATTCTGGAACAGGTGCAGCCGGATCTGCTGCAATTTCATGGTGAGGAAAGCCCGGAAGAATGCCGTCGCTATGCACATCCGTATATCAAGGCTTTTCGAGTCGGTGCGCCTGGTCTGGAGACGGTGGATGGCCTGCTGGAACAATGCTTGAAGTATCAGGATGCTCGTGCCTGGTTGATGGATGGTTATCACGATGCGTATGGCGGTACCGGTACGGCTTTTGATCCGGAGCTGATTCAAGGTCTGCAAGCGCGTCTGGAGGGCCAGGACGGACTGCCACCGCTGGTGCTGGCTGGTGGCATGCGTATCGACAATGTGGCTGAACGAGTCGCCTTGCATCGTCCCTATGCCATTGACGTCAGCAGTGGAGTCGAGCTGGAACCCGGCATCAAATGCAAAACGAAAATGGGCCAATTCATGCAGATTTTGAGTAGCGCCTCCTGATTGAGGGAATCTTTTAGCAGCGACGCTGTCTGTACTTATTGCCCCGACCCGCTTATGGCGGGTCGATTTTTATTTGGTCTTGTCAGGATTTATGTTTATGCAAAGCATACAGCTCGGTCCCTTTACCTTTGCCACGTCTCTATTTGCTTTTATGGTTGCGGCATTGCTGGGGCTGTTTCTGGCCGCCTGGCTGGATAGACGCAAGCAGACCCGAGCCGAATCGGTGCTGTGGCGTGCGATTATTCTGGGTGTGCTGGTCGGTCGTTTGGGTTTTCTGATCCAGCAATGGCAGTTTTATCAAAGCGAACCCTTGAGCTGGCTGGATTTGCGCGATGGCGGCCTCATGATCCCGGCGGCAGTCACCGCAGGCTGGTTCTATGTGCTGTGGCGTGTGCTGCGTGACAAGGCCGTTTTGCCTGCTGTGTCGGGTGGATTGGCTGTTGGTGTGGCGGCATTCTCGCTAATCATGGTCGCGACAGGACGAGGGGGAGTGGAAACCGCCATGCCATTGCCCGAGATAGACTTGATCCCCATGCAGCTTGATGTCAGTGCTCCGGAAAATCTGGATTTGTATAAAGGCAAGGTCACGGTTGTGAACCTGTGGGCCAGTTGGTGCCCCCCATGCCGCCGCGAAATGCCTGCCTTCAAGCAAGTGCAATCCACCCGTTCCGATGTGAATATCGTGTTTGCGAACCAGGGCGAGGAACTGGCCGAGATCCAGAAGTACCTGATGGACGAGAATCTGGAGCTGGATAATATGTGGCGCGACCCGCAAATGCAGCTGGGCCAGGCTGTGCGCAGCCGTGGCTTGCCTACAACCTTGTTTTTGGATGAGCAGGGACGTTTGGTGGATGTGCGGGCAGGAGAGCTGTCTGCTGCAACCTTGAATGACAAGATCAACAAGCTTCAGTAAAAGTCGGCATTCTTCCGCATGAAAAATAATGGCCCGAACTTCGTGTTGAAGTCGGGCCATTTGTTCAGCGATTCAGCAAAGCGTGATCAGGCACTTTGCAGTTGTGCTTTTTCTTCTGGTGTTTCAGGACGTTGCGCATATCTATTCGCAATGAATGCGCAAGCCATCAACTGGATCTGGTGGAAGATCATAATGGGCAGCAGTGCCGGGCCAATGGCAGCGCCGGTAAACAGCACTTGGGCCATGGGCACGCCAGTTGCCAGACTTTTCTTGGAGCCCCCGAAGACAATCGTAATTTCGTCTTCTTTATTGAAGCCCAGTTTGCGCGCCAGCCAGGTGGTCAGGAACAGAATGATGGCCAGCAGCACCAGGCAAACCACAGCCAGAATAGCCAGGGACTTGGGTGGCACGGCTTGCCACAGGCCACCAATCACCGAAGCACTGAACGCGGTGTAGACCACCAGCAGGATGGAGGACTGGTCCACGCTGCGTAGCCATTTGCGGTTGCGGTCCATCCATTTGCCAATCAGGGGGCGCATCAGGTGGCCGACTACAAAGGGCAGCAACAATTGCAGACTGATCTTCTTGATGGCATCCAGGGTCGAAGTAGCTGAGCCGCCGTCAGCGTCCAGCAAGAGCTTGAGCAGTACGGGCGTGAGCACAATACCAATCAGGCTGGAGGCTGAGGCACTGCAAATGGCAGCAGGCACATTACCGCGAGCAATCGAGGTAAAGGCGATGGCCGACTGCACGGTGCCGGGCAGGGCGCACATGTACAGAATGCCTACAAACAAGGGCATGCCCAGCAAGGGCAGCAAGATGGGCTTGGACAACAGGCCCAGCAGGGGGAACATGACAAAGGTGCAGCCAAAGACCAGCAAGTGCAAACGCCAGTGGGTGGCTCCGGCAATGATGGCTTCGCGGGATAGCTTGGCCCCGTGCATGAAGAACAGCAGGGCAATAGCCAGGCCAGTGATCACGTCAAAGAACACCGCACCTTGGCCGTAGGTGGGAAAGAAACTTGCCAGTGCCACCACGCCGATCAGGATCAGGGTGAAGTTGTCAAAAAGCAGTCGCAGTTGAGAGAACATGGGTTTGTTAGAGGCTTGAAAGGCTTGCGTTATGAAAGGCCTCACTTTACCGTAGACCTTTTTGGGGGTTTATCGCTAAACGGATATGGATTATCGACAAACGGACATTCTGATGCCTGCAGAGCGAATTCCAGAGAGTTTGCAGCAACTGCGTTACCTGCCCCGGCCCTTATATGGCCAGGAACGCACCTTGCCCAATCAGGCCATTGCTCGCCCACACCGGCATCCCTGGGTGCAGTTTTCCTATGCTTTGACAGGGGTGATCGAGGTGCGTACTGCCAGCGGGCGCTTCATGGCGCCGCCTCAACAGGCGGTATGGGTGCCTGCGGGCGTAGAGCATGGGGTGCGCAGTTCGCCCGATGCGCAGATTCGCAGTCTCTATATTGATGTCAGTGCTCTGCCCGAAGCACCTGCTGCGTGTCGCGTGGTCGTTGTAGACCGTTTATTGCGCGAGCTGATCCGCGAGTTCAGCCTTTTGCCGGTGTTGTACGAGCGCGAGGGGGCGCAGGGCCGTCTGGTGCAGGTTTTGCTGGATCGTTTGCTGGCTGCGCCTGAAAGCGGCCTGATTCTGCCATGGCCCTCGGACCCACGCCTTTTGCAGGTATGCGAGCAATTGCAGGCGCAGCCAGCAGGCGATTGGAGCTTGCAGGATTTGGCGGAGCAACAGGGCTTGTCAGAAAAAACCTTGAGCCGCTTGTTCCGTCAGCAAACCGGGCTGACATTTCGGGTCTGGCGTCAGCGCTTGCGCGTCATGAGTGCCTTGCCGCTGCTGGAGCGACACGAACGGGTGACTGATGTGGCCTTGGCGTGCGGCTATGAAAGCATGTCGGCCTTTGTAGCAGCCTTTCGGGACTTGATGGGTCAAACGCCTGGCGAGTTTTTCCGCCGCCCATTGGGACCGCTGGACGAGTAAGTCTGCACAAAATTGCACAGCAGGCGATGAGCGTCGGGCGTGTCCTGAATGGGGTCAGCCAGGCTTTGCGGATCAATGCCCTGGGCACGCCAGGATTCGGCCTTGCGCAGAACGCAGTATCGCAACAGGCCGGCAAAAAACTCAGGGTGAAACTGAATTGACCACTGAGCGGGGCCGTAACGCAGGATTTGATGCGGGTCGTGTGCAGAACTGCCCAGTATTTCTACATGCTCGGGCAAGCTCAGCACGCTTTGCTGGTGGGTGAGCAGGGCAGGGAACTGCATGGGCAGATTGGCCAGCAGTTCATGTTCGTGCGCCTGTTCGGACAAGTGAATGGGCAGATAGCCAACCTCGGCCCCTTTGGGGTGGTAATCCACGCGCCCACCCAAGGCGTGCGCCATTAATTGATGGCCATAGCAAATACCCAGCAAGGGCATGTGTGTCTGATAGCGTTCCCGAATCCAGGCGGCCAGGTTCTCGCTCCAGTCCAGCCTGTCGGTGACCATGTTCCAGGAGCCGCTGATCACCACCGGGTCCGGGCAGTCCGGCGCAGGCAGGGCCTCGTCCTGGTGAACTCGCCAGGTGTGGACATTCACATCCAGAGCTTGAAGGGCGCGTTTGAACCAGGCGTTCTGATTGCCAAAGCGCTGCTCAACATCAGGAGGAGGGGAGCCGGCTTGAAGAAAATGTACGTCCATCATGCTTGTCCCCGCAGCAAACCCCAGGTGGCCATGCCCAGACCCAGCATCAGCAAGGAGCCGACCACGTGGATGGCGATGCCGCCCAAGGCCCAGATATAACGCTGTTGCATCATCAAGGTCATGATCTCGGCAGAGAAGGTAGAGAAGGTGGTCAGGCCGCCCAGAAACCCTGTCATGACGAACATGCGCCAGCCTTCGTGGCCCAGTCCCAGTCCGCTGAAATAGGCCATCGCGATGCCCATCAGATAGCCGCCAATCAAGTTAGCCAGCAAAGTACCGGGGGGCAGCGTAGGGAACAGGACATTTAGGGCCTGACTCAGGAACCAACGCGCCAGTGCGCCCAGGGCGCCACCGGCGGCGATATACAGCATGGCTACGGGCATGAAGGGCCTTCAGGTAGGGGGCAAACTGTCAGCGAGCAGTCAGCCGGTCGCGATATATACCTTAGATAGCGTGTCATTATGCGCCTCTATAGCTGAAAAGGCGACCTTGCCCAAAGCTCTGTAGCCAGCTAATGTAAGAGCGCAATTATCAGACGGACCGCCGTGCATTTCGGTTAGCCCGCCCTTTTTTGGAGACTTTGTGGTGAGTATTTACGATCAGGATTTGCCCCAGACAGACGCCAATTATCGTGTTTTGTCGCCGCTGGATTTCATCGAGCGCAGTGCTTTTGTCTACCCTGACTACCCGGCTCTGGTTTATGGGCCCGCCCAAAACGGCATCAAGATGAGCTGGTCTCAGCTGTATGCCCGCACTCGTCAGCTAGGCAGTGCGCTGTCCAAGGCAGGGGTTGGTAAAGGCGACACCGTGGCGGTGATGTTGCCCAATACTCCGCCCATGGTTCAGGCACACTTTGGCGTGCCCATGTGTGGCGCCGTACTGAATACCTTGAATACCCGTCTGGATGCCAGCACCATCGCTTATATGCTCGATCACGGCGAAGCACGTGCGGTGCTGGTGGACAGCGAGTTTGCCGCCGTCATGAAAGAAGCCCTGAGCCTGCGCGAAAGCAAAGAGCCCATTCTGGTTATTGACGTCGTGGACACTTATTTTGACACTGGCGCAGAGCGTATCGGCTCGCAAACCTACGAAGAGTTCGTGGACGGAGGCGATCCGGATTACGACTGGCAATTGCCCGCTAACGAGTGGGACGCGATTGCCCTGAACTACACCAGCGGTACTACCGGCAAGCCCAAAGGCGTGGTCTATCATCACCGTGGCGCGTATCTGGGGGCCTTGTCCAACGTCTTGGAATGGGACATGCCCAAGCATGCGGTCTATCTGTGGACCTTGCCCATGTTCCATTGCAATGGTTGGACTTTCCCCTGGGTGATCGCGGCTCGTGCTGGCGTGAACGTCTGTTTGCGCAAGGTGGAGGCTCAGGCCATGGTCGACAATATGGTCGATTACGGCGTCACCCACTACTGTGGTGCGCCAATTGTGCACTCCCTGCTGGTTAACTCCGACGAAGCGCTGAAGTCCCGCCTGCCCAAGGGCGTGTCGGCCATGGTGGCAGGCGCTGCACCTCCGGCCACCATGATTGAAGGGATGGAGCGCATGGGCTTTGCGCTGACCCACGTTTACGGCCTGACCGAAACTTATGGCCCCGCCTCGGTCTGTGCGCAGCATGCCCCCTGGAGCGAGCTGGATATCCAGGAACGTGCGCAGCGCAATGCCCGTCAGGGGGTGCGTTATCACCTGCAAGGGGGCGTACAGGTTCTGGACCCGCAAACCATGGAACCCGTCCCTGCCGATGGCCAGACCATGGGCGAGATCATGTTCCGCGGCAATATCACCATGAAGGGGTATTTGAAGAACGCGCAGGCTACCCAGGAGTCCCTGGGCGGCGGTTGGTTCCACACAGGCGACCTGGCCGTGTGCGAGCCGGACGGCTACGTACGCATCAAGGATCGCAGCAAGGACATCATCATTTCCGGGGGCGAAAACATTTCCTCCATCGAGATTGAAGACGTCATGTATCGCCATCCTGCCGTGCAGGCGGCGGCTGTTGTGGCCCAGCCTGACGAGCGTTGGGGCGAAGCACCGCACGTGTACGTGGAGCTGCGTCCCGGCGCGGAAGTCACCGTGGAAGAACTGCGCGCGCATTGCCGCCAGTACCTGGCTGGCTTTAAAATACCGCGACATTTCAGTTTTATGGAGTTGCCGAAAACGGCAACAGGTAAAATACAGAAATTCGCGCTGCGTCAGCAGGCCAAGCAAGCCGCTTCGGACTAAGAGCAGCGTTTTCTAAAAAGCACACAGGTCGCTTTAGGCGGCCTGTCTGCACTTAAGGAACAGGACGGTTAGGAATGCCATCTTTTGACGTTGTATCCGAGGTCAACACCCACGAACTGCGTAACGCAGTCGAGCAAGCCAGCCGCGAGCTGGCCACCCGTTTTGACTTCAAAGGTACGGATGCCAAATTTGAACTCGAAGACGAGAACACCATTTTGCAATCGGCTCCCAGCGTGTTTCAGCTGGAGCAAATGATGCAGATTCTGCGTGGCCGTATTGCTGCCCGTGGTATTGATGTGCGCTGCCTGGATACTGAAAAAGTGCTGGAGAACGTGGCCGGTGCCCGTCAGAAAGTGAAGGTGCGCCAGGGTCTGGACCAGCCTACGTCCAAGAAGCTGATTGCCGCCATCAAGAACGCCAAGCTCAAGGTCGAGACGCAAATTCAAGGTGAGAAATTGCGTGTGACCGGCAAGAAACGGGACGACTTGCAGGCTGCCATCGCTCTGCTGAAGCAGACCGACGTGGAATTGCCGCTGCAGTACGATAACTTCCGCGACTAATCCGAGTGAAACGGCACGGTGGTGGCCTGCCGCTGCCGTGTAGCAGCTATGAATGTACGAATTGAATTAATGCAGGTGCACGATCTGAGCCAGGTGCTGGAAGTCCAGGCGGATGTGTACGACGCGGATATTCTGGAAGACCGCAGTTTTTATCAGAACCGTCTGGATCTGGCGCCGGAGAGCTGTTGGGTGGCCCGCGATGCCGACGATCAATTGCAAGGGTATTTGGTGTCCTATCCCTGGGCGGGCCTGTTGCCGCCGTCCTTGGGCGATGCGCTGAACAGCCTGCCTTCGCCTGCAGACCAATGGTTTATTCACGACTGTGCCGTAATGCGCCGTGCGCAAGGCCGTGGGGTGGCCGGAGCTTTGTTGCAAGCCGGTCGCCGCTATGCCTGGCAGCGTGGCTTGCGTCGTTGCAGTCTGGTGTCTTTGGGACCTGCCGTGGGCTATTGGCAGCGTCTGGGCTACAAGCCGATTGAAGGGGTGCCTGCACCCGTGCTGGAAGCAAAGCTGCGTCAGTATGGGGAGCAAGCCAGTTTTATGGATTGCGCTGTGCATCCCGATTGAACTGTTCTGAGGGGACGTTCAGTATCTAGCGACTGCGTATCCTGTTCGAGTTGCCAAAAAAAGGCCGGGAAATATTCCCGGCCTCAGACTGCTGACAAACCCTCCCATAAAACAGCAGGCTTGTTCATAATACGTTCATGCTTAAGACCCCGACTGCTTATCAACATGAATGGGAAATGGTCACGCTGGACTCCTTGGTTCCGGGCGACCATTTGGTGCGCAAGATCGCTGCGGCGATCGACCTGGAGTTCATCCGCGATCGGGTGGCCCATCTGTACTGTGCCAATAATGGTCGTCCGGCCATAGACCCGGTGATGTTGTTCAAGTTGTTGTTGCTGGGGTATTTATTCGGCATTCGCAGCGAGCGTCAGTTGATCCGTGAGGTGCAGGTTAATGTGGCCTATCGGTGGTTTCTGGACTTACGTCTGACCGACAAGGTACCGGATGCCTCAACGCTGAGCCAGAACCGTCGTCGCCGGTTTGCCGACAGTGGCATTTATCAAGAGATCTTCGATCAGATCGTGCTGCAGGCGATGGGCCGGGGCATGGTCGAAGGCCGGGTGTTGTACACGGACAGCACACATTTGAAGGCCAACGCCAACAAGAACAAGCATGACGTGGTCAAGGTAGCTCAGACGCCGGTGGCGTATCTGGCCGAGCTGGAGGCGGCCATCGATGCGGATCGGCACGCCTCGGGCAAGAAGCCGTTGAAGGCGCGCGCAGACGATGAGGATGGCGATGGGGGCCAGCCGGGTTCGGGCAAGCCCAAGGAGATCAAGGTCAGCCGGACCGATCCGGACAGCGGGTTCATGGTGCGAGACGA